>WTCA01000057.1 GCA_013138805.1 archaeon
TAAAGAATACAGGCAATGTTGACATTGACCTTAATATAAACGAGAGCCTGTATAATGGAGTGATGTACTGTACAGATGGGGGGTCTGATAATATCACTACTGATGATGTTTCTACAGGTGTAAAGTACAATATGACAGACGGGTTCAGTTTTGATACCACCACTTCAAACCTGACATCAACTAATCTTTTGCTTGAGTTTAATCTTGCGGAAGCTGACCAGAGCGGTGCGCCGACGGCACCGACAGATGACCTGTACTGGCTGCTAAAGCTTCCTGCGACAGGTCTTACTGGCAGCTGTTCCACGACAGTTCGGATCTCTGCTGCAGAGAGTTCTTAAGCTCTCTTGTTTTTTCTCTTTTTTTTTGCGTAGATTAATATACATGTATTGGTAAATATAGAAGCATGAGGCATATTTTTTGCGGCATCTTCATGGCATATCTTTTTCTTTTGCCTATAGCTTTTGCAGGCAGTTTTGCTGCAGGTCCAGGTACAATCAGATATGAAAATCTGCTTAAGAGCGGTTATGCTGAGACTGAGATATATGTGACTAATCCAGAAGATGTACCTGCAGAGATTACTATCTCCGGTGCGGGCCAGATTGTGGGATGGTTATCTTTTTATCCACAGACTTTTCAGCTTGAGGCGCATGAAGTAAAAACTGTGATTGCAATTATCCGGCCACCCTGGGATGTTGCAAATGGCCTGTATAACGGTTCTGTAAATGTTGTTTCAAAACCTCTCTATAAAAGATTTTATGATGTGCAGTATGGTTTAAATATTGAGACTGCAATTAATTTATGGGTATTTGCTGAGGTTACGGGTGAGCAGATTATTGATTTTTCCGTTTCGGATTTCTCTGTGCGTAATGTAGAAGTTGGCTCTTCTGTACCTTTTGTAGTTTCAGGCAATAATAATGGGAATGTGAGAGTTACTCCTATGATTTATGCAGAAATATATAATGTCAATAAGTCTGTGCTGATCTTGTCTCATAATTTTACGGGAGAGTCTATCATGCCTACGACCAAGAGCACACAAACATTTCATTTGCCTGCAGATGATCTTTCAACAGGCCAATACTGGCTGAACTTATCAGTCTTTACCTTTGATAGGTTTGCAGGATCCAGGATGCTTACTTTTGATGTCGTCCGGGAAGGAACCCTTACTGTCTTTGGAGACCTGATACAGGTGACTACGAGCAAGATTTGGGCAAGCCCCGGTGATATTGTCAGGATTGACGGAATTTTCAAAAATACTGGTGAACTTCCTACAGATGCCAAGTTCAAGGCAGAAGTCCATTGCAACGACAGGCTTGTCGAAACAATTGAAAGTGATGAAATACTTGTTGATGTTGGCAGCACTGTTAATCTGACCACATATTATACTCCTGAAGATGAAGGAAGATGTGTTGTGGAAGGTGCAGCCTATTATTCCGGAAAGATTACTTACATGAAGTCTACAATTGTCAATGTATTTATTCAAAAAAGCAACATATTTGAAGAGCACAAATATCTTATAATATCTACTCTTTTGCTGCTTTTTGCGCTTCTGTCTGTGCATTTTTATGGTCGTTTTTCGGCAGAGAAAAAAACACATGATTTTGGCTCAGTGTCAGGCAAGTATGATTCTGTTGAAAATAATCTTGAGACTCTGGCAAGACGAGGGGAGCGCCTGAAGAAGAAAATCAGCAGGATGAGACATTAGGGGGCGGAAATGACTTATGTTTAGACGGCGAAAAGATTCCAAAGAGATTGAGATGCTCAGAAAAAGAGGGGATTATCTTGAGAATAAGGTGAAATCTCTTAGCGAGATACTTTCTGATGTAGAGGATGAGATTGATTCTTTGCATGTTTCATCTGACAGGTTGCATAAGTCCGGCAGTTTTGAGTTATCTGATGACAATGAAAAAATTATAGTTGTCGTTGATGATGCTGAAGATGAAAAAGAACCGGATCTGTCTCAGGAATCTGGCAAGGATGCAGACAAGGGATCTGGCGAGGATATAGATAAGGGACCGGGTAAGGATATAGATAAGAAACCTAGCAAAAATGCAGACAATGGTCTTGATTCTTACCTTAATATTGACATGTCGGGGAGAAAAGAAGAAGACAGCATTCTTTCAGCAGGCTGGTGGCCGTCCGATGGCAAGTTTCGATGGAGCGGCAAGGACAGCAAGCATGGCACAATCAAATTCACATTGCCTGAAGCGAAATCATATATGCTTGATGCACGATTCTTTGTGCCGAAATATATAGCAGGCAAACATATACGGATTGTTGTGAACGGAAACGAAGCTCTTGATTTTGTCTCTTCCGGCGGATTGACTGAAGAGAAAAAAGTTAAGATATCTGCGAAGTTCCTGAAGAAAGGCAGCAACAGCATTATTTTCAAGGCAGGTTTCTGGTGCCCTAAAACAGTTGATTCCGGGCATAAAGATGAGGGTGTGCGTTCTCTTGCTTTTGATTATATACGGCTTGATGAGATAAAAGAAACAGAGTCTTGATGTGTCATATTCTTCTACTCGAAGGGAAATCTTGAAAGCCTCTGTATTCCTATTCCTTTCATGAGAACTGTGTCTTCAAGCCTTATGCCGAACTCTCCCGGGAAATAGATTGCCGGCTCCAGTGTGAAGACCATGTTCTTTTCCAGGGTGTGTGTTGATTTTTCCGACAGTATAGGGAACTCGTGTTCATGCAGACCGACGCCGTGACCCAGGCTGTGGATATTGCTGTAACTTGTTTTTTCATAGCCTTCTTTTTCGAGCATCTTCCTTGCGAAGAATGCGACATCTCTCGCGTTTATGCCTGGCTCAAGTATATCATCAAGGCGTGAATGCAGATTTATGAGTGTATCCATTGCTTTTTTTGCTTTACTGTCTCTTTCAAGCAGAAAAGTCCTGCTGACATCTGATGTGTACTGTTCGCTCTTGACACCGAAATCCAGGAGTACAATCTTTCTGAAGTGCTGGTTTTTCGGGAAATAATGGATGTTTGAAGAGTTTTCATCTCCTGCTACAAGAGTGTCAAAAGACCATTCTTTGCCTGCGTTTACTATCTTCCTGTTTATCTCGTGCTTGAGGGAAAGGTCGTTATTCACAAGACCGCCGTTCTTTATCTCCCTGAGTATCCTGTCTGAGACCAGGCACGCGTTCCTTATGTGTTCGATTTCCTGGTCTTCTTTTATAGATCTGATTTCCATAAGGCTATCTCTTATGTCTTCAAGGATAAGGTCCGGCAGTATTTTTTTCAGCTGAAGTATGAACGTGTATCTTATGTTTCCGTCAATGCCTATCTTCTTGTTTTTCAGACCGCGCCTTTTCAGAAAATCAGATATCTTTGTGTCCAGTATGCTTGTGCAGTCCTTGACTTGTGACTCTTTTTTCGCCCTGAGGTAATCCCATGTGATAAGCCTTTCCTCGTCCTTGGTGATTATGTGGAAGTTAGGGCCATTATCCTCATATTCTGTGAAGTAGTAGAGGTTGGGCGAGCTGTGGTCAAAAGACGGTATCAGGACAGCATCAAGCCTTTTGTCAAGCATAAGTTCCCTTAACCTGCGTATCCTGTCGTCATGTCTCATAAGAATCAGCTTTTTGCCATCTCTTTTTTTAAGCGGGTTACCATTATGTCAAGCGCTTTCCTTTCGATAAGAGAATTAGTCTTTGTTTCCTTATCTTCATATATGTTGCTGTCGAAAAGAGAGACCAGCTTTATGTCCCGTTTTTTGCATGCATCTTTTAACGCGATGTAGCTTTCCGAGTCCGGCTTGAAATAGCAGAGGCATTTTTTGTATCTATGTGCTTTAAGGTAATTTTCTATCCGCTTCTGCGTGACTTCTATGTATTGTTTCTTGATATCTTCTGTCTCTTCCCATTCGGGCCAGTCATAGGACTGGAACGGGTATTTTGACTCAAATTCTCTTGGGATAACGCCCGGGTTTGATATCATGACCTGGTGGATTCTCGCGTAGAAGTGCAGGTTCATGATTCTTTTTAGGATTTCTCTATGTGTCCTTGACTGCGAGTACGGTTTCCTGAATGCGCAGGGAAGGAAAAGGATTGTGTCTTTTATTTTCGGCGGTGTGTAGAATCTTGTGAACCAGTCCTGCCATATCTCGTAATGCGGGTGGGTAAGGTTGTGTTCTCCTGCGCCTTTCAGTGTGACTCTTAAAGGTACGGGAATCTTTGGAATGAACGTGAAAGTCTCGAAGTCCGGTTCTATTTTCTTGTTTCCTTTCCATTTCTCTGTTATTTTTTCGAACTGTGCTCTGTCTAAGGGCTTCCATTCAAGGTTGAGGTAGAGGCTTATCATCTCTGCACTTGAGTGAGGATAGAGGTTTATGAGGACTATAGAATCTGAGTAGTTGAGGGCGAATTCTATCGATTTGTCAAGCGATTCTTTGATGTCTTTAACATATGGCGGATTGACCAGAAGATATGTCCTTACTTTGCCTTTGTTTTTATGTATAGTTTCTGCTGCTTTCTCAAATTGTTTTACTGTGGAGCCTTTCTTGAGTTTTTTTAAGATGCTGTTGTCTGCGATTTCCAGGCCGATTGCGACTGTGAAATCTGTGCCTTTGAAGTCTTTGAGAGTTTCGTCTGTGACGTGTTCCGGCCTGGACTCAAAAAGGACTTTCTTTATGCCTTTCTTTTTGCACAGGTCAAGGAAATGCAGTCTTGACTCTTTTGTGAACTGCTTCTTGTCAAGAAAACTGCCCGAGCCGAAGATCTTTATCAGTGTGATGTCTTTTCCTATATGTTCAAAGAATTTGTCAAGGTCTCTGTTTACATTTTCTGTTGTCGGTGCGTATCCTTCAATCTTGCCGTAGCCGCAGTAGATGCAGTTGCCCCATGAACATTTCCCGCTCTTCAGTATGAATGTTTTTGATATTTCGGATAGCATAAGGTCTTATTTGTTGCGATATTTTTATAAAGGGTTTTTGTGTTGTTTGCAGAAGGCATGATTTTGCTTGATTAACAGGGTGAGATAAGAGGTGGTTCTCCTTTTATAATCGCTGTTATGTGTACTGTTGCATTACTGGTTGATACAGGCGGCATAGCTATATAGATGTCTGTTTCAACGCAATCCTGCAGGTTTTCAGGAATCCATGGCTCGCCCTTTTCGTAGGTGACATTTGCTTTTGTATGATATGCTTCAGGCATAATACATATTATTGGGTATTGAGTTAATAAATATTGCATTATTTTTATCCTACAATTACCAAATAGGCTCCCAACAGCATTATTATGCAGGAAATTGCTTTCTTTGTCAGACCTTCGTCATGAAATATCTCGCCGCCGACAACTGTGGCAAAAAGGGTGCTTGTCCTTTTTATCGGGGTCACAAGGCTGACAAATGCCATGGAGACTGCCTGTGCCTGGAAGAGCCGGTAAGATGATGTGAGTATGGCAACTATCAGTATCCATTTGCCTGCATTTCTTATACCTCTCTTTATGCCTGTGACACCGTCATGGAACACAGAGATCATGACTATGAAGTTGACGGCGATGAAGAACTGGACGACGATTATGTATGTTATCGGTGCTATGGTGCCTAATATGATCTTGTCGCCAAGCGAACTGAAACCATAGAGTATCAGGGCGGCGAATATGTAAAGGATATGTTTTGATGAAGCCATCTTCTTCAGTGGGTCGAAAACCCCTTGGAAGCCATGTTCTATCTCCAGAATATATGAGCCTATAAGAATCAGAAATATGCCTGCAAGCTGCACTGCTGTTATTGTCTCGCCGAGGAATATGAATGCGAGTATCGCTACAAATACAGGGCCAAAGTTGAGGAGCGGTGATGCCTGCGATATCTCCATGTGTCTCAGGCTTTTTGCTACGAGGAGAAACGCGACGCTGCCAAGGATTGATACACCGAATATGAGGATATAAGCATTTGTGGATATGCTGTGAAAATCTGCTTTTACCAGTAGCGGCAGCACAACAATGAAGTTGAATATGGCAAGGACTGTTGAAAATTCCATCGCGTGCTGTTTCTTTAAAGTCTTCTTCTCGACAATTGCAGACATGCCGGCGAAGAGGGCGCAAAGGCCTGCGAAGATGTACCAGTCCATATACTTATCTTATTGTGGCTGATTATTTATATGATGCCTGTTTTCCTGCAGAAAGAGGATCTATTTCAATTTACCATCTTTTTTCGATAGTGAAGCCTGTATCATTCAGGAATTTCTTTATCTTGTTGTTGAGCTCCTTGACAAGGTATTTCTGCTGAGGGCCCATTGCCCAGAAAGACAGCTTAAGTATCATGTAATCCGGGTTTGTTATCTCTAGTGTGCCGTATTTTGTCCTGCCTTTCTTTATCTGGAATCTGCCTTTTATGTCTTCGTCAAGATCTTCTGCGGGAACGGCATCTGTCTGCATTGCTGCTTGTATCGGGTGTTCTCTTGCGGCCGGTGTTATGTATTCGTTCTCGCTCCTGTGCTCTGTTTTGTATTTCTGGTACTTTTTGAGCTCTATCGGATTCATGCGGACATCTTTTATTGTGAGTTCTGAACTGCAGTAAGGGCAGGTCTCTATCTCGTTTTCGGCGTTCCAGTTGAAAATCCTGTCACATTTTTTGCATATGACCTTAAGTTTCATATAATTTAATTTAAACTTCTATTATTAAATAGTTTTTGGTTTTGGGGGGCGTAAACATTATATATTCTTACTTTTAGGAGGATATGTTTTATATGAGTCCGGTTTCTGTGGAGATCAGACAACCTGATTAAAGATATATGTATGAACAATGTATATTTTTGTCTATCTTGTGTGTATTTTCTTGTGTTGTCCTGTTTATTTTTCATTTTTTCTTTATAATTTTTAGTAATACAACCGAAAACTATATATATTGCATGTGACTAAAAACATCTATGCTTATATGGTGAGATATCAGCATAATATGGTATGTGTATGATATCATTTATGTATATCTTATGTTGTTGTCTCACATTGCAAGCGATTTGATGCTTATGACAAAAAATGAGATGAGAGAGATGATGGATGAGATTGATGAGCTTATAGAGTCAACTCTTAAAAAGGCTGGAAATCCGATGTCTACATATCAAGTGGCAAAAGATACAGGTCTCTCATGGAGTACGATAAATGCGCATTGCTACAAGCTGAAGAGCATGGGAATAATTGGAGGAAAGCTTGAGGTAGCAAAGATCGGTCAGAGAAAGAAGCTTCTGTGGTGGCCTGAGGGAAAATAAAAAATAGCCCAGTTATACATTCATTTTATTCTTTTTTTGCTTCATTTTTTTCATACTTTTTTCTGTTATTTCTTTTTTTATTCAAAATCGAATGCATAGTATGGTTCGTTTATAAAGTTAACTATTCACAAAACCGTAAACTATATATACTATGAGGACCTATTAAAATTACCAGATTTAGATTTCAACCACCAAATGTCCATGATTTCCATAATGATTCCTTTACCAGGTTGAATGGGGACAGTGGATATTTACAGGTCTGTCTTGGTTTTGGTAATAATATTGGATGTGATTTAATGATGAAAGTGTTTAAAAGTAAACTGGCAATTTTATCTTTATTGACATTTATAGCTTATGGTATAGTCTTTGTTTCAACTATTGTGGCATAATGGCTTTATGTGTCTCTTCTTCTTTTTATTCATTTTTCTTTTGATTATCTTTTTTTAGATATACCATCTCTTTATTTATCTTTTCATTCTCTTTATCTTATTATGTATATTTTTAGTAATGGTAAATGCTATGTTTGAGATAAAATACAGGGATGCATGCGCAAGGATATGCGACTGGAAATTTGGGAAGTATAAAGTTAGGACACCTAACATAGCTATAGTTGTGAATCCTGACAAGCAGATTGTGACTCCTGCTGAGCTTTGTGATATATTCGGCGCTGAGATTATAATCACGAACGCGTATATTATCAAGAAATCAAAGAATGCAAAAAAGATAGAGAAAGAAGGTATGCATAAGTTCTATAGCTGGAACGGCCCTATCTATACTGACAGCGGAACATTTCAGATGTATTCTCATGGATCTGTGACAATAAGGCCGCAGGAAACTATAGACTACCAGAAGAAGATTGGCTCTGATATCATAACACCTCTTGACATGTTCACATTACCTAAAGATAACAGGGAGACGGCAGTCCATAAACTGGAGGAGACATCAAAGCGGATATCTGATGCAAGACTGTCTGTCTCTGAGCAGCTTCTTGTAGGACCTGTCCAGGGCGGAAGATTTATTGACCTTAGGGAGAAAGCAAGCTTATCTGTCGGGAAAAGCGGAGCTGATGTATTTGCGATAGGTGGTATCGTGCCTCTTATGGAACGATATGAGTTTTCTCGCCTTATTGATACAGTCATGACAGTCAAGATGAATATTCCTCCAGGCAGGCCTGTCCATGCTTTCGGTTGCGGGCATCCTATGCTGTTCTCTCTTCTTGTCCTTGCCGGTGTAGATCTTTTTGATTCCGCTGCGTATGCGCTCTATGCTGAAGACAAGAGGTATATGACTGTGAGAGGGACATTCAAGATTGATGATATGCATGAGCTTCCGTGCAGCTGTCCTGCATGTTCCGGGAAGAAACCATCTGATATGGATAAGAGGAGCATTGCAATGCATAATCTTTATGTGACATTTGGAGAGATAAGGACAATACGGCAGGCAATCATGGATGGTGTGCTTTTTGAGCTTGTGGAGCAAAGGGTCAGGGCACATCCTGCTCTTCTTGAAGCTTATGTACATCTTCTTCAGAACAAGGACTATTCGGATTTCATTGAAAAGTATGATCCTGTGACAAAAGGAAGCGCATTTTTCTATACAGGGGCAGAGTCTGCTATGAGGCCTGCAATACATAGGGCGAGAAAAAGGCTGCATGAAAGATATATACCTCCCAAAGGACGCAAAGGATATCTTGTGCGCTCTTTTGACCGATTTGCCAAGTCAACTGACAATATACATTTCATTGTGAGAGAATCTTTGTATGGTGTGGTTCCTTCAGATATATTGAACATATATCCTTTCGGACAGACAATTGTACCTCCAACTGCATCCAAGGAAACCCATCCTGGGGCTGATGATTCCCTTAATAAGTACATATCAACTTATCGCCAGTATTACAGGTCTCTTCATATCATATCAAAATATAAGGATGCCAAAGATCTTGATGATTATGAGAAAGAGCCGCATGACCATCTTCTTGAGGCACGTTCTGTTCTTATGTATCAGTATGGCGGGGGTGCTGAGAAAATCCTTTATGGTGATATAAAGCTTGAAGTCTCAAGGAAGACAGGACGCCTTCGCAGGATCTATATTGGCAAAGATATTCTTGGCACTATCCGTGCTGAAGACGGCATGTTTGTGCCTGCCAGGCTGGGTGCTGAGAGACTGAAAGATGCGCTCAAGAAGATATCATATAGGGTTGTGGTATCAGATGATGCTGTACCTTTCGTCATGGAAGGGAAAAGTGTCTTCTCGCGGTTTGTCATTGATGCTGACAGGGAGATAAGGCCATATGATGAAGTGCTTATTGTTGATTCATCAGATAAGCTTGTCGGCACGGGCCGATGCCTTCTGAACTATGATGAGATGATGGATTTCAGGGATGGTGTCGCTGTCAAGACGCGTATCGGTTTTTCATGATTTTTCTATCAAAAACCGAAAACTATATATACTATATTATGTAATTAAAACTACCTAAAACTAGGTATAAAATGGAGGTTTTTAAATGGCTAAATCAAAATCTATAGCTGATTTCAAGCATGCGGAAAAAGTGGGTGCTTTTGCTTTTTTCCTTGGTATTGCTCTTGCAGTGATTGCAGGACTTCCCGGTGATGTTCCGGCCGCAACGGCTGTTATGGCACCTTTGATATTGACTATTTTCGGTCTTATCGTTGGATTCCTGAACATTACTGATGAAGAGGTCAAACCGTTCCTTATAGCAGCAATTGCTTTGATGATTGTTGCGAAAGGTGGTCTTGAGGGATTGCCTATCATAGGCACGTATCTTGTTGATATGGTAAAATACATATCGCTTTTCGTATCTGCTTCAGCATTGGTTGTTTCTCTGAAAGCTATACATGATATAGCAAAGTCAAGGAAATAATCCCTTTTCTTTTTTTCTTTTTCTTAAATTATTCTTTTGTCAAGCTATGCTTTTACCCAAAATCTCAATCTTTCCTTTATATATTCCAACAATGCCTTTTATGCATATATTGCTGTTATCTTTTATGCTGTCAATTTTTTCAAAGAATACTATGTCTATTGTTCCGTCTCTGTCTTTGATTTGCATGAATGTGTTACTGCCTGCCTGTCTTAAGTCTTTTACAATGCCGCATATAAGGATATACTGTCCCTGGAGGCTCTCATCAATATCGTTTATGTTCTTCTGTTCGGGATAATATGTGTCTGCAGAATAAGATAGGATTACCATGCCTATAATAGATACCATAAGGCTTATCTTTTTCAGTTCACGTGAAGTTATAGTCTTGTTTTTGGTCATAGTAGCATTTGTTCACGTCTTGTAATATATTTTGGTGCCTGCTGTCAGTTCTCATTTTTCAGGCAATAACTCCTTATGGTTGTGTATACAGGTCCGCCTTCTTTCAGTTCACTTCTTTTAAGCTCTATACTGTCTACGGTAAAAGAGATATTTTTCATTTTCCTGTTCAAATCTTCTGTTTCTCTAATTATATTTTCACGTGTCTTGCTGTCTATTTTTCCTATCCTGAAAAGCGTTGCATGTATCCTGTATGTACTGTATGTATCAGGCATGCATCTTTTCATTTCTTCTATATTGTCTATGTCTTCTTTTATATTTTTTAATTCACGTGAAGTTAATCTGAGCCATACACCTTTGATATAGTTTTTATCAGGAAACGTATCAAGACCTTCAATTGATATTTCTGGTGCTCTTATATATCTCAGTGTTTCTTCAAGTGATATATCTATATTTTTCATTGTCTTGTAATCTATATCTCCTAAAAACCTTAATGTGATGTGCATGTTATTTTTGCTTGTGAACCTTATGTTCTTGTTCACGCCGAAGCATTTCTGTATCTCTTCAATCTGTTTCTTTATGTTTTCAGGAATTTCTGCGCTTATGAAACATCTCATGATATATCTTCAGAGACAGTTACATTTATATTCTTTTTGTGTAAATTATAGTTCGGGTCTGGCTTCACATCATACTTCACATTAATGTAGGGATTTCACATGAACACGGAAATGAACGACAATAATTGGTTCTCACAGTTCAACTGGTCAGGAAACCCTTTCACTCTTGAAATTCAGCCATCTCTTTTTGTAGGATATTCCCGTGAAGTCAAGGAGATTCTCCAGGCTATTGATGAAGGCCAGAAATTTATACTTATCACAGGGCCTACAGGTGCAGGCAAGACAATGTTTCTCAGATGGCTGTGCGGTAAGTATGATGTCATATATCTTCCCAAGCCACCGCTTGATGAGAAAGAGCTTGTTGATATCTTCAAGGCAGTGTATCTTAAGCCGACATTTATGCAGAGGATGCTTCATCTGAACGGCGTGAATCTCTACAACCTTTCTGATGTTTTCAATGAAAGGAATAAGGGAAAGAAAGTTGTGCTTCTTGTTGATGAGGCGCACGAGACAAAAGTTCATGTCCTTGAATGGTTAAGGTCTCTTTCTGATCAGATACAGGGCATGTCTCTGGTTCTTGCAGGGCTTCCAAAGCTCAAGTCAGATTATCTTGAGACTCTTGAGACTCTTGCCCAGAGAATATCTTCAGAGGTTGAGCTGAGAGCGCTTTCAAAAGATGACTCAATCAATCTTGTGAAGAAGAGGATATCTAATGCCGGCGGTACAGGCCTTGAGCCTTTCACTATGGATGCAATTCTTGATATCTATAAGGTGACAGGGGGTTTTCCGCGTGAGATACTCAAGCTGTGCAATTCGATGATACACAAGGCAATGGAAAGGAACTCTTCAATTATTGACAGCTCTTATTTTGATAATATTCCTGAGTCCAATGCAGTGGATGAGGTGAACAGCAATCTTGAGAAACTTACAGATAAGCAGCAGGCTATAATCGATATACTTTTATCCGGCTCCTGCACGCCTGCTCAGGTGATAAACAAGATTGATATCACTGATTACATGTCGCACGGGCATGCTTTGAGGTCTGTGAACAATATTCTTAAACGGCTATGTGATATGGATCTTGTCGTCAGGGAAAAATCAGGAAAAGCGTTCATGTACAAGATTTCACCAAAACTTAAAAGTGTGACTGTGAATGCGTAAGACTTTTATGAAATATTCAATAATTTTATAAACTTTCGAGAGCAAGATTAAATATAATGGTGATACATATGGATACAAATGTTAGAGTGCATGATGTTGTGGGTAAGACTATCGTAAGCGAGCAGACTGGCAGAAAGTTTGGGGAAGTTGCAGATCTTACCTTTATCTCTGAGACAGGAGAGCTTATGAATCTTCTTCTGTCGCAGCCGACTAAGCATACAGCAGAGCTTCAGCTGCAGGAAGATGAACAGGGAAGGTTTTTGATACCGTTCTCTGCAGTTAAGTCTGTGGGCGACTTTATTATAGTGACTGAGAAAGAGATCTTTTGATCTTTTCTTTCTTATTGGTCTTTTATCCCTTCACTTGTCACACAGAATATTGCTTCGCCTTCAGGCAGGTGAGGGCTATCCACAAGCTTTGCCACTCTCAGGTTCTGCCTGCTTTTTCTTAAGTATATTCTGAATGTTGATGTATGGCCTACAATATGCCCGCCTATAGCTTCTGTAGGGTCGCCGAAAAGTACATTTGGCCTTGACATGACCTGGTTTGTGACATATATGGCTGCGTTATAGGTGTCTCCAAGTTTTTGGAGCTCGTGCATATGCCTGTTCAGTTTCTGCTGACGGTCTGACAGGGTTCCTCTCCCTACATAGTCTGACCTGAAATGGGCCATGAGAGAGTCGACTATTACAAGCTTTATGTTTTTCTCTTTCATGATGTCTTTCGCTTTCTCGGCAAGTATCATCTGGTGGTCTGAGTTGTATGCCCTTGCTATGTATATGTGTTCAAGCACTTTCTTTGTGTCCATACCCATGGCTTCTGACATCTGCTGTATCCTTTCCGGGCGGAATGTGTTCTCTGTGTCTATAAATAATACAGATCCACCCAGGCCTCCTTCTTTTTCCGGTACCTGCACATTGACTGCAATCTGATGGGCAATCTGTGTCTTTGATGAGCCGAAAGCACCGTAGCATTCTGTTATTGCCTGTGTCTCAAGCCCCCCTCCAAGAAGGTTGTCAAGAGTTTTTGAGCCGGTCGTGATTTTTTTTACCAGCTTTCTTCTTTCAAGAGCTTTTAGGCCGTTCTCAAAACCCATATCCAGTGCATCTCTTGCTGCATTTATTATTTTCGCTGCCGTACCTTCTCCCACGTCTGCCACTGCTGCTATGATTCCGCTGCTAGCTGTGGCAAGAGACATCATCTCTGCGTATCCTGCATCTTCCAGTTTTTCAACTGTCTTTGGTCCTACACCCGGTAAATCTTTGAGTCCTGTCATATCTACACCTCTGCATCCTTTATCATTGTCTTTATCTCTGTCTCAGTATTAAGCTGTTTGACCACCCGTACATGTAACTCTTCTGTGCCGGTCATCCTGTTCTTTTTTACGATGCCTTCTATCATATGGTCTTTTGCGAGAATGTTTTCATCTCTCAGGAACTGGCCTGTTGTCCTGCCGTCTATCTCTTTCTCTATCTCTGCGCTGTTTTTTTGCATCAGGTTCTCCACGGCGCTGTTGAAGAATACTGCATCCATCCTGCTGTATCCGTCATCTACAATGCCTGATATTATGAGGAACTTTTCAGGCTTCACTTTGCCATGCTGTGCGCATGTGCTGTTTTCACCTGTCTTTTTCCTGCATTTAGGGCAGAGGTCATGGACTATCTTTTTTTCGTATACTTCTGCAAGGCATCCTTTTGCGATGACAAGGTCAAATTCCTTTGCGGATTTAAGGGATACTGCCTGTTTTGCATTGTTTCCTGCCTGCTGATTTTTTGGTGTTTCCTGTACATCTATATCTATCATCTCGTCTGATGTCTCTATACTGCTTCTTGAATTGAAGACAAGCTCTGTCTTGCCGAGATAGCCGTCTTTTGAGTAGATGTTCTTCAGCATGATGACCTCACCTGCTGTCAGGTCTTTTATGTTTTCCGTGTCTTCATTCCAGACAGACATCGTTATGGTTCCTGTGTCATCTCCCAGTGTCATGTTGATGACCTTTCCTTTCTTTTCACCTTTGCTGAATTCTCTTGCAGGAGATATGAATATGATTTTTGCCACGAGGTTTATCTGGCGCATATTTGACACAATGTTGTTTATCCTGAGGCTTTCTATTTTTGGTTTTGGCATGTCTATGCCTAGCTCTTTGCCTATTATGTATATTGCGCCTTCTTTTGAGACGAGACCTTCGAATTCCTTTTCTTTATCTTCTATCTTCTTTTCAAGATCTTCTTTTTTTATGCCTGATTTTTTTGCTATATCTTCAATCATAGCTGTGTCTTTGTCTTCGGCTTTGTCTTCCATAAGGTATAAAAGCTGCTCTATATTTAAAAACCTTGATGATGGTGACTTGCCGGTTGTGCCGGTAGAAAGTTTTTTGTATTTTTAAATTTTTGCTGACAATTACTTATTATGAAGACAGTCTTGATTGGCGGCGGGGGCAGCAGGATATTTTTTGAGAACGGGAATTGCCTGGAGGATGCGAATAGTTCTTTTCGTAAGATTTCCGGCATCGAGGTCTTCCTGAGGGAGCCGGATAAAATGTCTTTGCTTCTTGAGTCGCGTGCGATTTGTGATTCTTTGCGGAGATTCTTTGAGGTAAGCATTCATGCGCCTTTTTATGATGTAGTGTATGGTGATGATGATGAGACTGAGAAGATGTTTTCAGATCTGAGGCAGGTGTATAAGTCTTTGGGCGCTAAACGGATTGTGTTTCATCCGGCTGATGTTCCTGATCTTTCTATTCTTTCCGGTCGCGGCATGAATGTCCTGATTGAGAATATGGATTTCAGGAAGGACAGGTTCCGGACATGGCAGGAGTTCAGGAAGATTCTTGATGTGCATGATTTCGGACTGTGCCTTGATGTTGCGCATGCCGAGTCTATATCATCTTCAAATCTTTCAGGGTTTGTTTCTGAGTTTGGCGACAGGATTGGTGAGTTACATGTGTCGCATCTTGTCGGGGGTTCCCATATGCCTCTGCATATTTTAAAAGGAGACAGGATAAATAATTTTAAGTTTTTGTCTGAGATTGACAAGCCGCTTGTTATTGAGAATGGTGACAGGGATATTGGTCTTATAGAGAGAGAGGTTGAGTTTTTGAAAGGGTTTTAGATGTTGTTTTTTGCTATATCATATTCTTCTGCGATTATTTTTCTTTCAGGTGCTTCTATCCTTTTGATGCTGTTGTCGATGAACTCGATTAAACTATAAATATTGTCAATACCTTCTTTTATGTCTGAAATTCTTGTGCCATCTTCTATCTTTATTGTTTTTTTGAATATGTTGAAATCTGCATATTTTATGTATTTAATATCAAATTGTGTCTGCAAGTCTTTAAATTCTTCAGATTTGAATAATAATTCATATCTTTCTGTAGATTTAGGGTAATTAATTGACTTGAATTTTATTTCTTTGATATTATAATCCTGAGCATAGGTGAAAAAACCTTTCTGTATTTTTTCATGTACACCTTTTATTATATTTCTGTTGTGTTTAACATCAATAGATGATATTTTTCTTTTTGAATTATCACTATTCCAATTATAATAATTATCCCAAGTAGAAAATGGGTCGATATCTTCAATTTTTTCAATTATTTTTTCATCTTTCAGAAGCTTTTCTAATGTGATGAAGTCAACCGGTTGGGTGTATAGCCATTTTTTATAGCATTCATCTGATTCGTTATATACTTGTTCCTTAAAGAGTACTGGTCTGATTTTCATATAAGAAATATGTTATGTAGTTTTAAATTCTTTTTGTTTTTTAATATGTTTTCGTGGTTATTTTTTTTTGTTTAATGTTATTTCAGATATTTTTTGATTGCTTTTGATCTTTATGTAAATATTTTTCTTATTCTGTATTTTCAGCAGCCGGGATTGTTTCGGATGTAAATCTATCTTTCTCTGCTGAATAGAAATATAATTCCTGATTGTTTTCCAGTTTATCTAAAATTTCTTTTGCCTGCTCTTTAGCCACATGAAAAGGTGCAATTATTCCTCCAACTGCGTCATCGAAAATAACATCAAATTCTTTATGAAAACGTTTTACAAGTTCTACAGGACCTTGTTCTGTTTCTATTGGAACTAATTCATATTTGTTTTTGATATTGAAGAAGTCTTTAAATAAAGATATTGCATGAAAGTTTGTATATATCTCATGAGGATTATAAATTAAGCCGTTATATTCTATATCTCTCTGTTTTGTTAAACCAGTATCTATAATCGTTTTTTCAGGATTTCTTATAGTTATATGCAATATTTTAGGACTATAATTACGTTCGTACATTAATTCTGCTTGTAATTATATTATTATAAATTTTTTGTTTTTAGAATATGCCCAGCTTTTTCCTGCTGTCGACGAGGCCTTCGTTCTTTATCTCAAAGACTGCCTGGCGGCCTTCGGGAAGAGACCTGTGCTTGATCATTGTCATCTTTCTCTTGCCCCATTCCTGCTTTTCAAGCAGGACAAGGCACTTGGATGAGTACTTGGGTATGTCGCCGCCGACAAGCTCAAGGTTTCCTGTCTCAAAATCTGAATAGACCTGGTTTGTGGCGATGACAGGGATATCATGCTCTTTTGCAAGCCTCATCAGTGTTGCCATCTGTCTGCTCAGGATCCTGTTTACTGACTGCGCCTCGCCGTTGTGGAGCTCAAGGCGATAAAGAGCGACAAGAGAGTCTATGATTATGAGGCCTATGTCTTCTTTTTTCAATTTTTCCTCAATAGCGCTTATGGCTGTGTCCTGTTCCTTGAATGTCTTTGGCTCTATGAGCTGGATCATGTTGAGCTTTTCTTTCTTGTTCATCTGGCAGAACCTCTCTACTGAGAAGCCGCCTTCCGTGTCTATGAATATGACTTTTTTGCCTTTTTCTATGCATGATTTTGCTGCCTCAAGGGCGAAAGATGTCTTTGCCGCGCCTGCCTCGCCGTAGATGTTTGTGATTACGCCTGGTTCAAGGCCTCCTCCGAAGAATTCGCTTATTGTCTCTGAGGCAAAAGGGAGCTTTTTAAATGGATTGTCCATGTCATTGTATTGGTCGGAAAATCTTTTAATTCTATCTCGGGCTTTATCCTGCTTCGCCGATCTGAATATGTTTACCATGACAGATGTTTGGATCTCTTTTGTATATTATGTATGGTGGCTTTGGCGAGGGGTGTTTTTTGATAAGTTATTTGGATTTATTCTTTGTTTAGTCCTCTTAAACAAAACATTTATAAACATTTGCATCCCTTATTAGGTTCTCTTAAACAAAACACTTATATTGTTTTGATGCGACTAAAGATATATGGCAATCAGGAAAGCCGTGCTTGTGACATTCTCGGTCCGGAGCAGTATGTTTGACTCTGACTATGAGAGGAACAAGTTCTATCGCGGCCTTTACGGCTGGAGGCAGAAGATAAGGAAGAGCTATGGCGAGTATGAGTATTACAAGGACGGGCTTTTGGATGAGATGCCTTTTGTTAAGGTGGACAAGAGCCTTTTTATAATCTCATGCAGTAATATGCTAAGGATAAAGGAATATATGGATGCATGGAGACGGAAGGTTAAGTACAACATCTTTGAAGTGCTCCTGACGCCTGAGCAGGCAAGACTGCTCAAGAAGAATGATATAATGGATTAATTTGGTTTATGGTGGCTTTGTATGGACGGAAAAGATATGAAGAGCGTTAAGGAAGAGCAGCTGCGCGTGGGCGAGATGCCGTCAAATGCGCAGAGAGATATAGGCATGGGCATTGTCAGGCTTGATACGCAGATACTTCATCGCCTTGGTATGAGAGAGGGTGATGTCTGCGAAATCGAGGGCAAAAGAAAGACAGGCGCTATAGTGCTGAGGCCGTATCCTTCTGACGCCGGCCTGAAGATAATAAGGATGGACGGCTATACGAGAAGGAATGCCGGCACAGGTATAGGTGAGATGGTCATATTGCGGAAGGCAGAGATAAAGGAGGCAAAGACAGTATCTGTCGCCCCTGCCGACAAAGAGATGGAGAATATCAAGATTGCTCCCAGCCAGGCAAAAAATGTGCTTATAGGAAGGGTTGTGACTAAAGGAGACCTGGTATCACCTTCAATCAGGGTAAGGACAAGGCAGCCTGATATAGGCAACCTTTTCGGTATGGATGTTGATATGGGCAGTATGCTTGGAGGTTTCGGATTTTCTGAGCTGAAATTTATAGTGGCTGAATCAAACCCGAAAGGAATTGTGAAGATTACAGACCAGACTGAGATTAAGGTTCTTCCAAAGGCTGTTGAAGTCATGGATGAAGGTGCTGTCAGCATGACCTATGAGGATATAGGAGGCCTGCAGGAAGAGGTCAAGAAAGTCCGTGAAATGATTGAACTTCCACTGAAGCATCCTGAGATATTTCATAAGCTTGGCATAGATCCGCCTAAAGGTGTTCTTCTGTATGGCCCTCCCGGGACAGGGAAGACGCTTCTTGCGCGAGCCGTGGCATCTGAATCCGGCGCCAGCTTTTATTCTATCGCAGGGCCTGAGGTCATGAGCAAGTTTTATGGCGAGAGCGAGGAGAACGTAAGAAAGATATTCAAGGAAGCTGAAGACAATGCGCCGTCTATCATATTTATTGATGAGATAGATTCTCTTGCGCCTAAGAGGGAGAACAGCGGAGAGGTTGAGAGGCGTGTCGTGGCACAGCTTCTGTCCCTGATGGACGGGCTTAAGGGCCGCGGGCAGGTCATAGTGATTGCGGCAACCAATATAATCAATTCCATTGACCCTGCTCTGCGCCGCGGCGGAAGGTTTGACCGTGAGATTGAGATAGGCGTGCCAACAAGGGATGGTAGGAAAGAAATACTTCAGATACATACGAGGAATATGCCTATAGCAAAAGATGTCAATCTTGCAAAGATTGCTGATGTGACTTACGGATATGTCGGTGCTGATCTCAATGCGCTTGCAAAAGAGGCGGCAATGAGTTCGCTTAGGAGGATGCTTCCTGAGATAAACCTGAAAGAAGATGAGATAGACCCGAAAGTCATCGAGAAGCTGGAAGTCACAAAATCTGATTTCAACAATGGCCTTCTTGCTGTTGAGCCGTCAGCTATGAGAGAGGTTGCGGTGGAGATACCGAAAGTGCAATGGAATGAGATTGGCGGGCTTGAGGAAGTCAAGAAGAGGCTTATTGAGACGATAGAATGGCCTCTCAAAAATCCTGAAGCATTCAAGACGATGGGTATCAGGCCTCCGCGAGGTATTTTGCTATACGGACTTCCGGGGACTGGCAAGACCTTAATTGCGAAGGCTGTGGCCAACAAGAGCAGCACTAATTTCATATCTATCAAAGGACCTGAAGTGTTCAACAAGTATGTAGGCGAGAGCGAGAAAGCTATCCGTGAAGTGTTCAAGAGGGCAAGGCAGGTTGCGCCCACAATCGTGTTCATAGATGAGATTGATGCAATAGCTCCTAAGAGAGGTCATGGTATGGATTCTGGTGTCACAGACCGTGTCGTGAACCAGCTCCTGACTGAGATGGATGGGCTTGAAGGGCTTGAAGGGGTTGTGGTAATTGCGGCGACCAACAGGCCGGATATAATAGATTCCGGTGTGTTGCGTCCCGGTCGTTTTGACAGGCATATTTACATACCTGTACCTGACAAGGATTCAAGGAAGAAGATATTTGATGTATATCTGTCCAGGATGCCTATTGCAAAAGATGTAAAAGTGTCTGAGCTTGTGGCAAAGACTGAGAACTTTGTGGGCGCTGATATAGAGGCTGTCTGCCGCGAGGCTGCCCTGATTGCTCTTAGGAAAGATATCAAGTCCAAGACAGTTATGAAGGCTGATTTTGATGAGGCGCTCAAGAAAGCAAAACCTACAGTTACCAAGGAAGAGATAGCGTCATACAGTAAGAAGGTAGAGAAGTCCAAGGTCAAAGATGATGATGCTCTTGATTACCTGGGGTAAGAGTTTTTCTCTCTTTTTTCTTTCTTTTCCTTATTTTAGGTTGATTTATAAATTTTAGATTTCATATATCTGTAGTGGTGACATTATGGATGATGTGATATCTGATGTTGATGCAACCCTTGCTGAATTTGTGGATTCTAAAAATATACATCTTGTGCTTCCATTTAAGCCACATTATAATGGTGTAAATAAGGAAGCTATAGGCCGGATAAATTATAGGAGTGATGAGTCTTTTGTGAATGTTAACAAGGACACTCTTTATGTAAAAGATATTAAAGATGTTGATGGCGGTAAGGTTGATGATCTTGGTGAGTATAAATTTTCCGGAAGCCTGAAGGTCAGGCTTTTTTGGGATGTTGATCCTGATGTCTTGTATATGGAAATTCTTGAAAATCCTTCAAATGGTGAGCTTAAAGAAGGCCTTTTGCTGCAGGTTGAGATTTTATAGGGCAATTGTGATTCTTTTTTCTTATATAATATGTTTGTCAAATATTAAGCATGCAGAAAATATATGTTTCGCAGTGCAATGATTATTCTGTTGCTGATGTTGACAAGGCTGTCAATTTTTGCATGAAAGATTTTGTTTTTGGGGTGAAGAAAGGATCATCTGTTCTTCTTAAGCCTAATATACTTATCGGTAGGTCTTCAGCGGATGTGGTGACTACCAATCCTGAAGTTGTCCGTGCCGTGGCAAAAGTTTTTAAGGAAATCGGATGTAGGATATCTTTAGGTGACAGCCCGGCATTTGGCAATCTGAAGAAAGCGCTTGACACCTGCGGCATACTTGCAGTATGTGAGGAAGAAGGCATTGATGTCGTCAATTTTGATGAGGCCAAAGAGATTGATACTTTATCCGGTCCTATATCTGTCTATAAAGGCATTGATGATTTTGATTATCTTGTAAACCTGCCAAAGGCAAAGACGCACGGGCTTACAGGTTTTACCGGGGCGCAGAAGAATCTTTTCGGTCTTGTCTGCGGGATGAAGAAAAGCAAGTATCATCTTAAGTATCCGAACAGGTATTCTTTTTCAAGGATGATTGTGTCTCTTGCCAATGCTGTAAAGCCGTCTTTTAACCTGATGGATTGTGTGGTAGGGATGGAAGGCAACGGGCCTAGTGCAGGGTCCCCGCGAAAGCTTGGTTTTATCGCGGCTTCTGAGAGTGCGCCGTATCTTGATCTTTTTGTTTCTAATATTCTTGGCTTTAAGCATGATGAAGTCGGTACTTTGGATGTTGAGCATTCTGAGCACAATCTTGATGTCAATGTCAATAATCTTAACCTGATATCTAATATTGATCCGGGCAAGTTGAGAGTGAAGGATTTCAAGAAAGCGGGAGGTTTTAAGCTTGGTGGTGTTATGTCACTGCTGAAAAAATATGTGTCTCCGCGGCCGGTCATATCTGTGAAATGCATCAACTGCAACAGGTGTGTTGAGAACTGTCCGGCTGATGCGATTTCCAAGGGTTCTAAGATACCTGTGATTGACTATAACAAATGTATAAGATGCTACTGCTGCGGCGAGATATGCCCG
>WTCA01000006.1 GCA_013138805.1 archaeon
TCCTGGTGTTTCTGTAGGTGGTGAATACCATTTCAATCTTCATGTAAAGCCATCTTATAAAGACAGGCCCTCTCTTGGTACTGATTTATTCTATCAGTGTCTTGAATTGCAGCATAGTGTTTTCTCTGGGTATATTAAACCCTTAGTTGAAGAAATTCCAGTCCTGATAAAAGTAAGAGACTGCACGGATATACTAGTTATGAATGTCTATAATGCAGGGTCACAACATAATTTTCTTGAAGTACCTGATGGGATTTATGAATTACTTGACAATCCCATGCCTGTTGTATCTTTGCCTTTCAAGCCACAGATTTTAAAAATGTTTGGAATTAAGCCGTTTAAAGAGTTTTGATGTAGATTAACACCTTGATTCTCTCTTTTACAGACAAAAAAACGATATTTTTATAATATTTCTTTTTTTTAGATAAAGTCTTATGACTTATACACAGGAACAATTTGATAAGGCAAGAGCCATTTATGAAAAAAGATTAATTAGGTATATAACACCTTTTGATTGTCCTTATTGCAATCATCCCGGACTTCTTGCTCATAAGAATGAAGGTGACAAGGATTTCATGCATCCTGACTGCTCTGAATGATATCTCAAAACAGACACCGATAGATATGCTTATGGACATCGGTGAAAAAGAGACACCAAAGGTCTATTTTGATAAAGTTGCATTTAAAAAACTGGTTTCATCAGCAATAGATAAGTTCCCATCGCAATATAACTATTTTTTGGTTGGTGAAGTTAATGAGGATAATATTGATATTACTGACTTTAAACCAGTCCCAATCTTTGAATATCCCAGGCCCTATGGAACTTTCGGTCATTGGGAATTTAGGAAATGTGTGTTTGATGGACAGGAAAACGAAGAATTGGATAAGGGATTTGAAGAACTTGAAGGTCTTGACATAATTGGCTATCTTCATGCGCACAGTTCAAAACAGATAAGTCAGTCAAATCTTTTTTATGAATATTTATATTCAAAACTGTTGGATAATGCAGATAAAGAACAATTTAAAGTCCATATCCAATTGAACAATTTTTCCCCTGTGCTTAAAGAACTTGTTATGGCAAATCACAATAGATTTGATGGCTCAAAACCTTTGACAGAGAGCAAGGGCTATGGTGATATATTTACAGATCATTTTGAGGCATACATGACTGGTGAAGAATCAGTATTGTCAAGAATCCTAAAAAAAGCGAAAACTGATGCAAAAAGACTGATCCGTAAAAATCCTCAGAACTATGCCTGCGCTTATACGACAATTCTTGACATGTTTGAGCAGGAAGCAGACGATATTCTTTTTAAACAGCTTGATAATTGGTTATCAAAAGACACTTTAGACATAGATGCATTTGCGAATCTTAAACTTACAAAAAGAATTCAGGGAAAGATACACAGGCTGCCTTTTGAAGTCAGGAAAGTGGCTTGAAACAAAATTGTTCAGTCATGGCAATATAGACCATAGCATAAACTTTAAATAGAACCTTTCAGAAATAATCTTATACTTCTTCAGGTGAACACAATTACAAAAGAATATGATATAATAATCATCGGCGCAGGCACTGCAGGATGCGCATGTGCCATACATGCTGCAAAGAAAGGCCTCAATGTCGCAATCATTGAGCGAAAAGAAAAGGAAAAGATTGGCGACAAGGTCTGCGGCGATCTGATAGACTATAGGATGATTGACTGGATAAACAAGTATCTGAAAATTAAATACCCGAAGAAAGGCACGATAAACAAGATGATAAGTGGGATGGAAACTTATTCTCCTGATAAGAGATCAATCATTAAGACAGAATTCAAGGGTGTGATGATAGACAGGCTCAAATTCGGCCAGGCACTCATAGATGATGCCATAAAACTCGGGTGCAAACTGTATAGTTCAAGCATATGCAAAGAGCCTGTCATAAAGGACAACTTCATCTCCGGTATAAAAATAAAGGATGCAAAAACAGAAAGTGTTTCAACCCTTCGCTCAAAGATTGTTGTTGATGCCAGCGGTGCAATCCCTGCCTTAAGAAAAAAGATAAAGCTGAAAGACTCCTGTTTTGAATCAAAGATTGACAAGAAAGACGAGGCATTCTCATACAGGGAGATACGGAAACTGACAAAACCTTTGAATGACTCTGAGACAACAAAGATCTTTATGTCATCAAAATATGCAGATGGCGGATACTACTGGTATTTCCCGGAAAAAGAAGATGTTATGAATGTAGGTATAGGTGTTGGTCGGCATCTTGATACAGCATCGATGAAGAAGAGTTTCTTGAATCTGATATCTGATGACCCTATCTTTGAAGGCTCTAAAGTCATACATTCTGGCGGAGGCATACTTCCTACAAGAAAGCATCTTGACTGTCTTGTCGCAAACGGTTTCATGTGCGCCGGCGACTCAGCGTCACAGATAAATCCAATATCTGGCGGAGGCATAGCACAGTCTATGATGGGCGGCTATATGTGTGCCAATGTATCTGCCGATGCGATAAAGAACGGTGATGTATCTGAAAGAGGTCTCTGGCAGCTTAATATCTTGTATGCAGACCGCACAGATAAGGAAGATATGGGTTTCAATAGCGCAATGTTTGACGGCGGCTCGCAGGCAGCTTCAGACCTGCTGAAGATATTTACCCAGAATCAGTCTGACAAAAACCTTAACTTTGCCATGAAAAATTTCATAAAAAGCTCAATGCTCGCAAAGATGAGTATGGGTGACACATCTACTATGCCATTCTTAAAGAAGATGAAAATCATTGCAAAAAGCATAACAAATCTGCCTCTACTCATGAAGTTCAACAGGATTGTCTATCTCATGAGCAGCGTCAAGAACCTCTATAAGATATATCCAAAGACACCTGACGCCTTCCCCGAATGGAAGAAGCGCCTTGATTCTATATACGAAGAGACTTACAAAGTGTCCGGTTCTGGCAATAAGCAGCAATCCAATAAAAATGACGACTGAATAGTTAAGATTATAAATTTTTAGTGTTTATTTGTTTCTATGGCATATTTATCTCCTGATTTGAAAAATACATACGATCTTGCCGTTGCCGGTGCAGGACCGATGGGTCTAATCACCGCAATCACAGCCGCCAGAGAGGGGCTTAATGTCTGTCTTGTAGATTATAAAGAACAGAAATATATCGGCAGGAAAGTATGCGGCGACTTTATGGGAGAATCCATAATTGGCTTTATCAAAGACAATTTAAAGCTTGACTATTCTGATATAATCACCAATAAACTAAATCACATGAACATCTATTCTCCCGACGGGACTGTTATCTCAAAGGATTCAGACGGTGTGATGATAGACAGGTACGAGTTCAGCCAGGCACTCTTAAAGGATGCTCTTAAGACTGGCTGTACACTATATGAATCATGTATATGTAAAGAACCGGTAATAGAAAATGGTTATGTCTGTGGTGTAAAGATATATGACAAAGATGCAGAAAAAAGTTCTGTCATTTTCTCAAATATTGTTGTTGATTCAACCGGTGCAGCCGGAATATTGAGGAAACAAGTGTGTGACAACGAGTTCTTCGACAGTTCCTTTATTGAAAGAGATATTAAACCAGAAGATATGTCCCGCTCATACCGGCAAATAAGAAAACTAGACAGTCCGCTTGATAATGCCGATACAGGAAAGATGATTCTCCTGCCGGAGTCTAGAGGATATTACTGGTTTTTCCCTGTAGATGCAGATACAGCGAATGTCGGTATAGGTGTCGCCAGTAATTATAAGGAAGAGAATCTGAAAGAAATGCTTGAAGCTATCATGGCAAAAGATGAAATATTTAATGGCTCTAAAATAATTAAAGATGGAAGCGGTGTCGTTCCGACAAGAAGGGCTCTTTACTCGCCTGCTGGCAATGGCATCATGTTTGGGGGTGATGCAGCATTCCAGACTGACCCTATTACTGGCGGAGGTATCGGTCCGTCTATCGGGGCAGCATATATGCTCGCAATGATAGCAGCAGAAGCTATTAAAAATAACGATGTGTCACAGGAAGGCTTGTGGGGATATAATAGATGGTACCATGACCCAAATAATAAGTTGAATGCCAAATATGGGGGGAATCTGTTTGACGGCGGGAAACAGGCAGGAAAAGATGTCATCAGAATACTTGTCCAGAGTCTTGAGAATAAACAGGTTGACTGGGCTTTTAAAAATTATGTAGACAATTCAACAGTTTCGAAGCTGATATCTGCAGATTCCGACATTACTATTGGTGATAAAGCAGGCATCGCTATAGATGTCGCACAAAACCCATTTCTTCTTAAGATAGGAAAAGTTATACCGCTTATGAAAGAGATGAACAAAGCTTATGAGAATTACCCCCAAACACCAGACTTGTTTCCTGCCTGGAAAAATGAAGTTGACTCAATATATGATAAGGTCTATAATATCTGCGGTTGAATCTTTTCAAAACATACAGCAGACAAACACGATATACAAAAAGATGTCTGAATTGATATACACTTATACTTTTTTCCTGTCTTTTTTAACAAGGTATTTTCTCTTTGAAAAAAATTTCCTGAAAGACATAATATCATCATCACTATTCTGCATTATCTCTTTTTTATGCTCAAGAAGCCGCTCAAACATGTAGTCTATGATGACCATGATAATAATCAGATATGAAAATAAAACCATATTGCCTGTTGTGGCTTCAGTATATGCGAAAGATACGAGGACTCCTGCCGCAGGAGGATGCTCTGCTTTAACTAATGTCAGGGTTTCAGCAAATATGACAAGCATGATGAATATAGCCATTATATAAAACATATTGGCTGCTGCAAGCTCATGACTTAAAAGACTGTTCAATATTATCCCGCATATGGCGGCAGTGATATACGAGACAGATATGCTCCATGGTGTTGAGTATTTTGAGTAAGGGTTTATGAATGACAGGTATAAGCTTGCTGCAAAAGCAGTAGTTATCAGAGGTATGCTACTTTTGATACCTAAAAATACGATGAATGTAAGTGCGGCAGCAAACAGCAAATCCTGAAAATACTCGTTGAGTTTTCCCCGTCTCATACTCCTTTTCACCGGCCAATAATGCCTATCTTGTCAGGACATTTTCGTTATCGCAATTACAGTCTCCCCGCCTTTAACCCTGTCGCCCTCTTTCACAAGAATCCTACCAATCTTTGACTTGGGTATAAGAACATCAGTCCTTGAGCCGAAACGTATGAGACCAAATTTTCCTCCTTTAGGTACATGTTCATCAACATCAACCCAGCATGCAATTCTTCTTGCAAAACTCCCTACCATCTGTATAACAAGAACTGAAACATCATTATTGGTTATAAGTACATGATTCCTTTCATTCTTCTCAGCTTTTTTAAGATATGCCGCATAGAACTTTCCTTTTTCATACATTATGTTTTCAATAATACCTTGTATAGGTGCCCGGTTTATGTGGACGTTGAAAAGTGAAAGAAAAGTGACAACTCTTATCGCCGGCTCCTTCAGAAACCTTGTCTCATTGATATCATCAATGCTTTTGATTACACCGTCAGCGGCAGCAACAATGACATTTTCACCCACTGGCACATTTCTTTCAGGATCCCTGAAGAACCACAATGTAAATATTCCAAAGACTGCTAAAGGAGCTGCTAAGATTGGTCCTGAAATCTGATACATCAAAAAAGCTACAGCAATAGACGCAAAAGATATATAATAACCATCTCTTGCGATTGGGGGTGGTATAGAAACAGATTTGTATTTCATAAAAACCATTCTTTGTGATTATTAAAATCTTGAGTTATATACTTTATATGTTTGAAAACCTCATAAAGTCCTTGCTTATTTAAAACCTTAAACTGCAAATAATTTACATGTATGATAAAAAGACAAAAAACATATATGAACATTCCCTTGACGCTCACATAAAAGCAAGAGGGAAGATATCAATAAATCCAAAGATGCCCATATTCACAAAAGAAGACCTGTCGATAGCTTACACTCCTGGTGTTGCAGCACCCTCAAAAGCAATACACGAAGACCCCGGAAAAGCATATGACTACACATCAAAAGGAAATCTTGTAGCAGTCGTTACTGACGGCAGCGCAGTCCTGGGTCTTGGAAACATAGGTCCTCTTGCCGCAATGCCTGTAATGGAAGGAAAAGCAGTCCTTTTCAGATGTTTCGGAAAAGTAGATGCTATACCGATATGTCTTAACACACAGGATACTGAAGAGATAATAACCACAGTAAAAAACATTGCCCCGACCTTCGGCGGCATAAACCTGGAAGACATATCGGCCCCACGATGTTTTGAGATTGAGCGCCGCCTGAAAAAAGACCTTGATATCCCCGTATTTCATGATGACCAGCATGGCACTGCAATAGTTCTTCTTGCAGCTCTTGTCAACGCATCAAAAGTTGTGGGGAAAAATATTTATGATATGAATATAGTAATATCAGGTGCAGGCGCGGCAGGCTCTGCGATAGCACGAATCCTTTTGGATTACAGCGCAAAAGACGTAATCCTCTGCGACACAAAAGGCGCCATATTTGAGGGAAGAGAAGATGGTATGAACCCTGAGAAAGAGGAACTTGCAAAGATAACAAACAGGAGCCGAAAGCAAGGCGCTCTTGAGAATATGATGAAAGGCGCAGATGTTTTCATAGGCGTATCAAAACCTGGTCTTGTTACAGAAGATATGATCTCTTCAATGTCAGAAGATGCCATAGTCTTTGCCATGGCAAACCCTGAACCTGAAATAATGCCAGACCTTGCAAAGAAAGCAGGAGCAAAGGTAGTAGGCACAGGCAGGTCAGATTTCCCCAATCAGGTGAACAATGTCCTTGCTTTTCCAGGAGTTTTCCGCGGCGCTCTTGATTCGCGTGCAAGAGACATAACAGAAGAGATGAAAGTCGCAGCAGCCGAAGCTCTGGCATCATGTGTAAGCGACTCAGAGCTTGATGCAGACCATATACTTCCGTCACCTTTCAATAAAGATGTTGCAGGAATTGTCGCAAAGGCTGTTGCAGATGCCTGTATAATAGGCAATGTTTCAAAGAATTAGTTTAATGTCATTTCTTTTTGATTTTTCTGTTAAAAACAATAGTTTTTTAAAACTAATATGTCTTAAAAAATAGTGAATCTTATGAATGTAGTAGTTTACGATACTGAATTCTCGGAAACTTTTACAAATTTTAGCCCTACTGCTGGCCAATATGAACAGATTAATAAGCATTTTCCAGGTATACAATTAGTTCCTGTTGAGACCGAAAAAGGCACATATAATATATTGGACCCTAGCAGCTTAGATGAAGATAATCAACTGAACCTTTACTGGGACATAAAGTTTTTTGAAAAAATGCCTGAAGTGTCTGATGAAAATTTCTGCTCAAGGCTGGACAACTATTATCCAAAAAATGAAACGCAAGAAAAATTACTTGACGCGATATATTATTTGTTAGATTTAAACACCGGTTCTGCAGGTCTTTATATTTTTGGATCTCCTGGTGTTGGAAAAACACATTGTGCTGTAGGTGCAGGCAAGGAACTTCTGAAGAAAGCATCGGGTAATTTCTATTTTTTGACAGATGAAAATTATAAGATTCACAAATCATTAATACCAGATTCTGTCTTCATATTGGATGATCTAAACAGCCCATATGGTGTTTTTAAAGATACATTCCTGAAACTTGTCCAGTATGTGCATGAGAATGGTGGCAGAATTTTTGTTACGAGCAATATGGGCTATGATGAATTTTTTAAAAATGCATTTGCCGGTAATAATGAAAATAAAGAACGCATTCTTGACAGGATGAAAGGCTTATTCTATGTATTGGAGATAGAAGGCCAAAGCGAAAGGACAGCTAAGACCTGGTATCATGCATTGGAACAGTAAAAAACAGATTAATAGTACAAAACCAATTCTAAAACAAAAAACCTAAAAAAATAACATATAACATCTTCATTTCTTTAACCTCCCCAACCCCCCAAAACATTTAAACTATTCCAGCTCAATTATCATCAGGTAAAGCCAATGGTCCACATAAAAAAGCTAGTTCTTCACGGTTTCAAGTCATTCCAGAAAAAGATAGTTGTGCCTCTCTACCCCGGCTTCAACGCAGTCATCGGACCCAACGGCTCAGGCAAGTCAAATGTCATGGATGCCCTCACCTTTGTCCTAGGAAGACGCAGCCGCGCATTAAGGGCAGGACGCATGGATCACCTTCTCTTCAACGGAGGGAACGGCAAGAGCCAGGCAGATTTCGCCTTGGTATCTCTGGAATTCGATAACACCAAAAGAGAGATGCCCATAGACGAGGACACAGTCACAGTCGCAAGGAAAGTCAATCGCATGGGCCTGTCCATCTACAAGCTCAACGGAAAGACAGTCAACAAGAGAGAGATAGACGACATCTTCCGCGCCATAAACCTTGACCCGGACGGCCATAACATAATCCAGCAGGGTGACATAACAAGAGTCATAAACATGAAGCCCAGAGAAAGAAGGGAGATAATAGACGAGATAGCAGGCATAAAAGACTACAACGAAAAAAAAGATAAAGCTTTGACAGAGCTTGCCGAGGCCGAGATAAAGCTCAATGAGTCAAAGATAGTCCTTGACCAGAAAAAAGAATACCTTGACAAGATGAAGATGGAAAAAGAGGCAGCAGAGAAGTTTGTAGAACTAGAGAAAAAGCAGGAGTACGCGATGGCCTGCATAGCCCACTCAAAGGTCGAAGGCATAAAAAGCATACTGGAAAATGTCAGAAACAACCTGAAAATAAAAGAGGCCGAGTACAAAGGGTCAAACACAAAAGTCGGCACCTTTGACACAGACCTCGACAAGTTTGAGGCAGAGCTTGAGAAAGTAGACAAGGAAATCTTTGAGAAGAGCATGGACATAGAAGGCCGAAAAGAGATAGAAGACATAAACGAAAGGATAATAAAAAGGGCGGCAAAGGTTGAATCTTACCACAAAGACATGGAACGCCTTGACGAGATGATATCCCGCCTTCAGTCAATAAATGTCAGCAGAGGAGAAGATGTCTCAAACCGGTCGGTGAAAAGCATACTTGACTCAGGAATTGATGGCGTCTTCGGAAGCATAGGAACTCTCATGTCAACATCTGCCGCATACCAGACAGCGATTGATGTGGCAATGGGTGGCCATGTCAATGATGTGGTGGTGGACTCTGAAAGAACAGCTCTTGAATGCGTCAACCATCTCAAGCAGAACAGTCTTGGAAGAGTAAGGTTCCTTCCTCTTGAAAGATTGAGGATACGCACACCATCGGCAAAGGCAGATATAGCATCAAAGATGCCGGGCATACTTGACTACGCCCTAAACCTGATAGATTTTGAACCGAAGTACGACATTGCCTTCCGCGAGGTCTTCAAAGACACGCTTGTTGCAGAATCAACAGACGCCGCAAGGAAAGTGCGCGGGTTGAGGCTGGTGACTCTTGAAGGCGAGCTTTTCGAGTCAGGCGGTGCTATAGTAGGCGGAAACCTGAGACGGTCAGGAAAGTCGCAGAAGCAGGACGCAGGTGTATCTGACATACGCTCATACGAAAAAGAGAAAAGCAAGGCAGAGATTGAGATAAAGATGCTCAAGGAAGAGATAGGCGACCTGAACGTACTTCTTGAAGAGAAGAAAAAAGACGCCGACGACAGTTCAGATGACGTAAAAAAGCTTGACAAGAGAAAGCAGGAACTAAAAGATAAGATAACAAAAATAAAAGAGACAAGGAAGACCATATACGAGGACAACATCATGCTCCAGCGAGAGATAGAGGACTTTAAGATAAGAGGAGCACGCCTTGAGGCAGAGCTTGAGAATCTCCTCATAGCATACGAGAAATATAAGGATAGGACAGACCTGAAGAAAGAGGATCCTGAAAAACTCCAGATGGAGTTGAGAAAGATAGACAGGCAGATGCGTGCTCTGGGTCCTGTCAACCAGAAAGCTATAGAAGAGTATAATGTCTTCTCCCAGGACTTTGACGAATCCAGCGAGAAACTGGAAAAGCTTGCAGAAGAGAGGAAATCCATAATATCAATGATAGAGGACATAGAGAACAAAAGGCGGGATATATTCAGGAAAGCTTTTGAAGGCGTAGCTGAAGAGTTCAAAAAAGTCTATGCTGACCTGACAGACGGCAAAGGAAACCTGCGCCTTGATAATCCTAAAGACATCGAGTCAGGCCTTGTCATCGAGGCAGAGCCTGAAGGTAAGAAGCTTTTAGGCATAGATTCCCTGTCCGGCGGCGAGAAGACCATGGCTGCGGCAGCATTCCTTTTTGCCCTGCAGAGATTCAAGCCGGCACCATTCTACATCCTTGACGAGATAGACGCCGCCCTTGACAAGAAGAATTCCGAGAAGATAGGCGACCTGATAAAGGAATATTCAGATAAGTCCCAGTTCCTTGTAATATCGCACAATGATGTACTTGTCCAGAAAGCTTACAGGGTGTATGGCGTATCTATGCAGAAAGGCGCATCACAGGTCGTCGGTGTTGAATTGGAGGATTGATATGGTGGATTTTAGGCAATTCTTTTATTTTTGACAAGGGGGGTTATTCCAAAGAAGAAATATTCTTTCTTATACTCTCTATTTCTTTTTGCTCAAGAACAACATTCTTGCACTTGACCAAAAATGCAGGTGTTTTTTTAATGATAAGGTCATAGTTTTGGTCTGACACTTTCCTATTCACATAATATTGAGAATTAATTCTTGCAGAAAATGCTTTATCAATTAACTCAAAATCTTCAGCAGAAAAATAATCCTTTAAAAATCTCTTAGTAAATTCAATAGTACATGAATGAATCTCACACTTTACACCAAGCTTCATCAGTAAAGAATAGATTCCATGATATATAGTATAATATGCAGTAGTTAATTGCCAATCTCTACTTTTTGAAGTCCTTAATGTGTCTAAAGCTTCTTCAGCTTTAATGAAGTAAGCAGCTCTAAGATTATCAGTTGGTTCTACAAGCTCAATTCCTTTCTTTTGGTCTAAGTACCATTTTATCTGATCCATTTTACAGCTCTCCTGACAAATCCTTCTGTATCCTTAATTAAAATATGATTTCCTGTAACCTCTTTAAGCAGGATATCATCATGTATCTCTTTTTCAAAGATTTTCATAGGATAACTCTTGATATTTATATCAACCCCATACTTTTTACCAATTTCTTTAATCCTGTCTTCATCAAACTTCCCGACAATAAATAAATCAAGATCAGAATCATCTTTTTGTATCCCTTTAGCGAAACTTCCAAAGACTATGACTATTCCTTGCATAAATTCATCTGCTTTTTCAAGCACTTCTTTGATTAAATGATTTTCTTCAAGGAATTGTATTCTCTTGTATTGCTCAGCCAAAAGAAAGAATTCTCTTGAAATAGTTGATTTTTTTATTGAGTATATCTTGACATTGCCTTTTGTTTTTGATTTTAGAATGCCTTTCTTTTCAAGCTTAGCCAGTGTTACAAGGGCAGTTCTTGAACTCACGCTAAGTAGCTTTTCAACTTCCCTGATATAGTATTCTTTATCATAGCCTTTAGTGAATACGCTTAGTATTTTCAGGTCCATATCGTTTACTTTAGTAACCATACAA
>WTCA01000072.1 GCA_013138805.1 archaeon
CAATTACAAAGAGAATATGATAAAGGGAAGGATTGCGGAGACACTTATTGAAGAACTGTTCTTGTCTTTAGGATATAATGTCTTTAGATATGGAATGGAAAACACTGTGCCAGGAGTTATGAAACTCCTTAAAGATGTTCGTTGTGATGTTGCTGATAATATCAGAAGAATGCCCGATTTTGTAGTACAAAAAAATGATCAAGTACATTTTGTTGAAGTTAAGTTTAGGAAGAGTGAAGAATTCAGATTTAAAGATTTGCCAAAAGATTATCCTTTTGAGAACTGCTATTTTATTTTAGTATCAAAAAAACACATCAAGTGCATAACATACCAAGAACTTAAAGCAGGTAAAGAGATCACTCCAAAATCAAAAAATTTTCTTGGCAACAGGAAAGAATTTGATCTGGACAAGAATGTTATAATTGATTTCTGCAATTTTGCTATCAAGTTCTTTGAGAATGTTTGAGATTTTGTTTATGTCAAAAATAAAAAGCATTTTCTGTACACACCTCAAACATATAAACATCTTGTGAACCAATAAAGGGTAAAGGGTGCAATCATCATGCTAAACTACACGAACTTGAAATACAGACCGACAGACAAAGAACTTGTCTGCGAATTCTATGTTGAACCCAATCGAGTAACAATGGAAAAGGCATGTGAACAGGTGGCAGCAGAGTCGTCCATAGGGACATGGACCACTATCTCAACAATGAACCCGAGAATTGCAGAGAAACTAAGGCCGACTGTATTTTCTATCAAAGGCAATATTGTAAAGATCGCTTATCCGCAAGACCTTTTCGAGGCAGGGAACATGCCGGAAATCCTCTCCTCAATCGCAGGAAACATATTCGGGATGAAGACGGTCAAGAACCTGAGACTGAATGATATCATGTTTCCTAAACATATAGTAAAGGCGTTCAAAGGGCCGAGGTTCGGGAAAGAGGGAGTAAGAAAGCTTACAAGAGTGAAAGACAGGCCGTTCTGCGGGACAATAGTAAAACCAAAAGTAGGGCTTAACCCGCAGGAACATGCGAAAGTCGCCTACGAAGCATGGGCAGGCGGTTTAGATATTGTCAAAGATGATGAGAACCTCTCATCAATGACTTTCAACAAGTTTGAGACACGGATAGCAAAGACTCTTGAACTGAGAGATAAAGCTCAGGCAGAGACCGGAGAGAAGAAGATATATATGCCGAACATCACGGCAGAGACTATGAAGATGCTGGAACGCGCAGATTATGTCAAGTCTTTAGGCGGAGAATATATCATGGTAGATATCCTGACCTGTGGATGGGCGGGTTTGCAGACAGTGAGAGATGCAGGCTTTAACATGTTTATACATGCGCACAGGGCAGGGCATGCGGCGTTCACAAGGAACCCGAAGCACGGCATCAGCATGAAGACAATAGGAAAGGTTGCAAGAATCATAGGTGTGGACCAGCTGCATATAGGTACTGCTGTCGGAAAGATGGAAGGGTCAGCTGAAGATGTCACAGGTTCACAGAAAGGGCTTGAGGAAGATATGTTCGGTATCAAGCCAGTACTTACTGTTGCATCAGGAGGACTTCACCCGGGACATACATCTGACCTTGTTAAAATATTGGGAAAAGATATTGTTGCGCAGTACGGCGGAGGGTGCCACGGGCATCCTGAAGGTACGAGAGCCGGGGCAACAGCGATAAGGCAGTCTATTGACGCTGCGACAAAAGGGATACCGCTCAAAGAATATGCTAAATCAAGGCGGGAACTTTCTCTTGCATTGCAGAAGTGGGGATAGGCGGATTCATCATAAGCATGTAATTTATATAATGAAGATTATCCTTCAGAAAATTCGCATTCTTTATGTAACGGACTATACGCTCCTGGTTGGATTCTGAGACAGATATCTCAAAACGATCCATATATTTCATGATCAATCCTGAAGCCAACAGCAGTTCGGCTTCAGATAAATGCTTATTCTCTATAAGAATTGTTGCTGAATATTTTGAATTGCCAAAGTAATCAAGAGATGCCAGCATCTCTTTGGACCCGTCATCTTTTCTTGAGCATATCATCAATTTTGCGGGTTTGTCTTTTAGAATATCTAAAGTATCATCCAGATCAAAGATATCATCTACTGACAAGTCAACATCTGACTTTATCTGATTATAGATATACAGGCCATCACGCTTTAGGTTTGTCCTGTATACTGAAATAACTTCTTTCAGAGCTTTTGCCCTCACATCCTTTTTTGCTGAGTTCAAACCATCTGAACAATCGTGAAAAGCCGAGTCAAGGCAGTCAAACATGATACTGTCAAAGGATCCATAAGTTCCTAAAATATTTGAAGGTCTCTTTAAATTGAATGTTCGCAGAAGTTCTTCCAAAGCATTATAATCAATCTTTTCCTTGTAGTCATCAAGGTATATCACTTTCTTACCATTATTCTCATGATTTCCTGAAAGCTTACCGGAAAGAGAATTAATGCTGCCCTTAATTGAACCTGACAATTCTTCATACCGGGTCTTATTAGAAAACATGAGAGGTATACCTTCCTCTGCGTAAACACTGGATATTTTGTTAGTAGTGTCTGTATTATAATGTTCATTGAATGAAAAAACATACTTTGATCTAATCAAGGCAATAAGGGCACTTATCTTCAATTCGCCTTTTGTAAGAGACATATCAAAAACCGGAATATAATACCTATAATCAATCAAGATTCTGAACTTTATAAACTTTTTTTGCCACCGCAGCACAAAAACAATAAATACACCAACACACAAATAGAAAACAGGATGATAACATGAAAATAATTGTGATTGGCGGCGGGAAGATAGGAGAGCACCTGACAAAAGTGCTGTCAAAGAAAAAACACAGCATAACGCTTATAGAGAACGAGAAGGATCTGTCAAATGAACTTGCGTCAAACCTTGATGCGCTTGTCATAAACCAGGACGGAACGACGATGTCTATCCTCAAGGAAGGAGGCATAGAGGAGTGCGACGCAGTTATCAGCGTGACAGGAGATGACAAGACAAATCTTATGGTGTCTGAGATTGCTAAAGGTATAGGTGTCCCTAAGATAATAGCGAGAATCAATAACCCGGGAAATGAGGATCTTTTCGTGAAACTGGGCATATCGCAGGTGGTGCCTGTGACACAGAATGCTGTCAACGCTATAGAAAACTCGCTCATTGAAGGAAATATCAGGATAATATCAAAGATAGGTGACGGCAAGGCTGCCATATTTGAGGTTGTTGTCCAGAGCGGAAGCGAACTTGAAAACCATAAAGGAAACGAGATATATGGCGGCATGATATCTGCAATATACAGGAACGGGGCTGTCACCATACCTGACAGGAACATGAAAGTTGAGGCAGGGGATGTACTTATCATTGTCAGCGAAGACACGCACATGAAAAAGATAATAGACATGGTCGGAACAAAGAAGTGAAAAAGTTGATACGATGAAAAGCGTCATGGCATACATGGGTCTTCTGCTAGAGATATTTTCTATATTTCTCATATTGCCGATAATTGTGTCATACATATACGGCGAACCTGCAACACCATTTTTTGCCGCGTTCACGGTTGCTATATTTATAGGGATCTTCCTTGAGAAATATTTTGAGAGAGAATCGCTTGACCTGTCAAGAGGTCTTGTGCTTACAGCCCTTACATTTATCATGTTCTCTATCCTTGGAGCCATACCTTTCATGCTGATGGAAGGCGGGCCTTCAATGAATACTATCGATGCAGTCTTTGAAAGCGTGTCAGGGTTCACCACGACAGGACTTACTGTGTTCTCCGATGTGGAAGCATTGCCTAAAAGCATACTTTTCTGGAGAAGCGAGACACAGTGGATAGGAGGCATGGGGATAATCATACTTTTCCTTTCAATCCTGAGCGGGCTCAAGACATCATCCCTTGCGCTATACAGCGCGCAGGGTTACAGCGAGAGATTAGAGCCGACAATAAAGGAGACGACCCAGAAGATGGTAAAGATATACGGCACATATTCTATTCTCGGGTTTTCTGCCCTTTACCTGAGCGGGCTTCCTGTCTTTGAGGCAATCACTACTATGTTCAGCGCCATATCTACCGGAGGATTCACTGTGGTGAATGTGTTTTATAGCAGCAGCTGGACTCTTGCTGTCGTCTCCATCCTTATGATACTGGGCTCTATAAACTTCATAATACATGACAAGATATTCAAGAAGAAGTTTGACATGGTCCGGAACAATGTTGAGATAAGGTCGTTTTTTATCACACTTGGGATTTTCATACTGGTCGCATACACGACGACAAGGTCGCTTGAGATATCTGTGTTCCAGATGATATCTGCCATGACTGCCACAGGCTTCAGCATAACGAATGTCAGCATGCTTGCACCGATCCTTATATTTATAATTATCATTGCCATGGTAGTGGGAAGCTCTTCAGGGTCTACTGCGGGAGGGATAAAGCAGTTGAGGATAATACTTGCGCTCAAGTCTGTCGTCTGGGCTATCAAGAAGACAACGCTGCCTAAAGATGCTGTCATACCTCTCAAACTGAACGGTGAGCCAGTCAAAGATGATATAGCCAGGATAACGCAGGTGTTTATATTCACATATCTGACAATTCTTGGGCTGGGTGCGCTCAGCATGATGTTTTACGGATACACGCCGATTGCATCAATATTCCAGGTCGCCTCTGCCATGGGCACTGTCGGGATGTCTGTGATAAATGTAGGCGCTTCAGAGACCGGCGTCAAGATGATACTTATGGCGTGCATGTTTCTTGGCAGGCTTGAGATATTCCCGATATTTGTGATTATAGAGAAGATGATAATGAGAAGATGAAAGACTTAAATGTGATAGATATGCTCAGACTCAAAGCCAAATACCTTGATATAGAACCGAGATGCCCTCTTGTCATCATGAACACTGATGACGCGAAAGAGATAGGCGCTAACAATGCAGACAGGGTGATTGTGACATTTCACAGGAAAAGCAAGATAGTCATTGTCGAGACCACAGACATGCTTGTAGCAAAAGGTGATGTCGGGCTTAACAGGAGAGCTATGAAGTACGGCATAAAGACCGGCGACATGCTTCACATAGACCCTACCCATAAGCCATCGTCTGTGGAATACATAAAGAAGAAACTAAAAGGCATAGAGCTCACAAAGAAGGAATGCGAGTGCATAATTGATGACATAAATGACAACAAAATAAATGATATTGAGCTTGGTGCATATGTATCTTCCATATACATGCATGACTTCACTGACAGGGAGCTTATCTACATCACAAGAAGGATGATTGATACAGGAACCACATTCAGGTGGAAAGGGAATAATGTGGTGGACAAGCATTCTATAGGCGGTGTTCCGGGGAACAGGGTGACCCCTATCATCGTCGCCATCGCAGCATCATGCGGACTTGCCATGCCCAAGACGAGCTCAAGGGCGATAACATCTCCTGCAGGGACTGCTGACACATTAGAAGTGTGGTGCAAGGTGGATCTTCCTGTGGACAAGATACGTGACATGATAGATGCTGTTGGCGGATGTTTTGTCTGGGGAGGAAACATGGATATCGCCCCTACAGATGACAAGATCATACGCGGAGAGTATCCTCTCTCTGTGGATCCTGAAGGGCAGCTTCTGGCATCAGTCATGGCAAAGAAAGCTGCCATGGGGGCGAAAGCTGTCGTCATAGACATACCTTTCGGCTTTGAGAGCAAGGTAGAGACGCTGACAAAGGCAAGAAGCCTGGCAAAAAGGTTCAAGATGCTGGGGAAAAGCCTTGGGATGAAGATTGACTGCGCTGTGACCCGTGGTGAGCAGCCGATAGGGCGAGGGATAGGGCCTGTGCTTGAGTGCATAGACATATTGTCTGTGCTTGAAGGCAAAGGACCGAAAGACCTGAGAGAGAAAAGCCTTGAGCTTTCCGGTATACTTCTTAAGCTGACAAAGAAAGGTGACATGAAGACTGCCGAGGATGTGCTTGACTCAGGCATGGCGCTCAAGAAGTTCAGGGACATTGTCAGGATGCAGGAAGGCAACCCGGACATGAACCTGAAAGATCTTCTCGGGAAAAACATCAGGACTATCAAAGCCAACAGGTCAGGAAAAGTCACAAGGATATACAATAGGAGAATCAGCAGGATCGCAAGGATTGCAGGCGCGCCAAAGGACATAGGTTCAGGGATATATATGCATGTCAAGATAGATGATTTTGTGAACAAGGGTGACCGGCTATTTGATGTATATGCTGACAAGAAATTCAAGCTTGACCATGCCATCAAGATATGCATGGAAGATTTCCCTGTGGATGTCGAGGACAGGGACGATATACTTGTAGAGGAGATATGATGCC
>WTCA01000025.1 GCA_013138805.1 archaeon
GCCCCAGCAGTCAAATATTATAGCTTTCTTCATGTGATTGATTTGGATTGATATTATTATATACCTGTATCTTTTGGATAGATGTCATGCCTTTAGAGCTTCAATCAGATTAGGCCTGTGTCCTGCACCAGCAATAAAGAGAGTTTTTCCTTCTTTAGTCAATCCATCTAATCTTTGTATCATATATTCATCGCGGAGTTTGCTCAATTCATTGTCTAATATTGATTTCCTTCTATAAAATTCATTAGAAAATACTTCTACTTCACACACTTTTTCATGCAATGCCTTTATTTTCGGAATCTGTCGTAGAAGACCATAATATCTTTCTGTGACATCAATAGCTACAGGTCTTATATTGTTCTTTTTAGCATGATCCAGGAGTACAGTAAAATCGTCTGTTGTCTCGCTGAGCATTTTTAGACCGAATTCAACATCTTCCTTTGCCAGCTTTTCTTCAAGATATGCATTAATCCACATCTGACCCTCATCATTTGCCAGTTCAAGCGCCAATATCTCCGGTTTTATTTTTTCAATTCCTTTAGTAAACAGATCTGTTATCCTATTGAAATCGGACTGAAAATAATTTGCGAGTTTAGTTATGTCATGATCAGTATCCCATAAGACATAAAGATTGTCACCTATCTTTTCATAGCTTGGGATGACCGGAAGTTTATCCATAAAGATAACATCAAGCCCATAAGATTTGTTGTCCAGATCAAATGGAAACATTCCATTCAGGATAGGAGTTTCATATAGTTTATATGTCAAACTATATAATTCTATATTGTTTTCATATTCGTCACGTTCATCTATATAAGAGATAGTGAGATTCTTTTCTTTCAATACCTTTAGCCTGTCAATATCTGCCTGAACATTATCGCGCCATTGTTTGTTGAATTCCATATCTATCAAATCTTTATTTTTGACTCTTATATTTTTGGTCATTATTTAACAAGAATCGCAGGGCCTTGAGGTTCTTCCGGAAATTTCATTGCCCCATAAACTTCAATCGCTTTATCTATCAATTCTCCCAGAGTATTGGCATGTATATACGGACCGGCTATACAAGATCTTTTTAGCTGTTTAGTTTCAATATTATTTTCTGCACAAAGTCTCATATCTGTTAATCCCTCAAGATTCTCTCCTGTTTCAAAATACCATTTATCCAATTCACCTAAATCAGCTTTGGTTGCTTTATACATCTCCTCAATCATTTCGCTCTGGTGTATGTATCTATCTTTTCCCACAATTTTCCATGAAAATTAAGTTATATCATGAAATTTTAAACGCGCTTCAATTAAATCTGTAAGACTTTCCCTGACTATGTAAATCTCAGTTTCTGCTTCATCTTTAAGAAAATCAATTATCTTTTCATTATAATCTCCTATTTCTTCTTCCGGGATTAAACATCTGACAGCAGTAATATAGGCAGGATTATGAACCAGCTTTTTAGGCATTTTAATACCTACCTGGGCTGTTCTTCCTTCGATATCCATATAAAATCTAATTAATTGCCCGTTAAGTGATTTTTTGTCCATATCAAACTTTTCAGCACCAACCACTTGATTAGGCAGAAATTTCACAGTAATTTTTTCATCATACATAAGATATCACCTATATAAAAATTTTCATCTCTAATAGATAGCAACTAAAATATTTAAATCTTTGTTCAAGAATATGTATACAAAATACAGGATGTTTATCTTAGCATGAAACAATTTCCCAGGGAAAAGTCACCACATATTCTATTTCCTTAAGAGAATAATCAGGCTCAATCTCAGAAACAGGCATAGTATACAGGCATGCAGTCTTCACAATAGCACCATTTGATTCAAGGTATTTTTTCCCGACATCAAGGCTTTTGCCTGATTCCAGAACATCCTCAACCAGAAGTATTTTAAGGCCGTCTAAATCATATGTCGGTGCCGCAACAACTCTTCTTCCTTCACCGTCCTTGACAACTTCAATAGCAGACATATCTTTTACATCAAGCGCTGTTGAAAGATATCTGGCAGGTACTGCACCACCTCTAAGGATGCCTATGATCATATCAGGCTCATAACCTGTATCCTTTATCTTATTGCTCAATCGGCATATCTCATCCACAAATGTTTCATAATCCATATAAATCACAAAAGTAGTAGATATATTTAAACAATAAATCTTTATCAACATTCTCCCTCTCCCACACCTACCGGCACAACCGGCATACCACAATACAACCCTTTAAAAGCCATTCCAAACAAAATCCAGTCCATGAAACTCGTCCCCGTATCAGCCATATCAGCGCACAATTACTGCGAGTGCCAGATTATCCTAAGATATGTAAGAAAAATAAGAGCATGGACTCCAAAGATCAGCAAAGGCATATCTGTACACAATACCTTGGAAACAGAGTTCCTCAAAAAAGCAGACATATCAGACACGATAGAAAACATAGTGGCCCGTGCAGAAAAAGAAAATGCAGTATTCTCGGCAAGAGAGCTTTTTGTAAGATCAAAAGATGAGAGGATGATAGGAAAGATTGACGAGGTTGAGATACATCCTGATAAGATAATGATAATAGACGACAAGCCAAACGCGAAAGCATACGAATCATCAAAGCTCCAGGTAACAGGATACTGCATCGTCTTTGAAGCTATGCACAGCTTTGGCAAAGACATATTCGGAGCCATAAGGGACAGGGACACAGGTACAGTCATCTGGGATGAAAAGTTCGAGAGCAAAGGCGAACTTTCGGAAAAGGTCAGGCAGAATGTTTCAAGAATACTTGACCTCGCCTCAGGAAAAGCATCACCCAGACCGACAGACATAAAGACACGGTGCGAAGCATGCAGCTATCTTGACAACTGCACATACAGAATATAAGACTTATTAATATGAATTGACAATTTCATATCACATGGTGCTCGGATGAAACTAGGAACAGTCATATCAACAATGGACGGACCCAGCACCACCGGCTTTGAGTTTGTCATAACTGAAAAAGAAAAAGTCTTAAAAGGCCAGTTCGTCAGCGTCGAGACAAAGGAAGGCACCATTATCGCAAGGATTGATGAGATAATAAAGACAAACAGGTATTTTGAGGCACCCGACACAGTAGGTGAATATGAAAAAAGCGGAGCATCCATAAATGACCTCTTCCCTGTAGCCAGATGGGAATTCCTTGTAGGCAGAGCAGAGATCCTGGGAATATTTGCAGGAAACCTGATCACAAGATCAAAATATCCCCCGTCACCCGGAGCAGAGGTAGTACCCTCCGAAGAGAAGAAAGTAGTAAAATTTCTGAACCTTGACATGGAAAAAGGCATAGACCTAGGCACTTTGGAATACCAGGACATACCTGCAAAGATAAATCTCACCAGGCTTCTCCAGAAGCATATGGCAATCCTTGCCATGAGCGGTGCAGGAAAGAGCTACCTTGCCACAGTCCTTTTCGAGGAGTTGATGGACAGGGAAGAGAAAGACGGCCAGGTAGCGATAATAGTCCTTGATCCTCACGGTGAATACACATCCTTCGCCCAGGACAGAAAGTACCTGAAGAAAGTCAAGATAATAAAAGGCAATGATGTCCAGATATGTATACACGATTTCACCGCAAGATCTTTTGAGCAGTTCTTTGACAGCTTCTCTCCCGCCCAGGCGCTCGCCCTTGACAGGACTCTTGACAAATTAAGAAAAGAGTTCAAAGACAACGGCGCTTTCGGTCTTGACGACCTGCTAAAGAGACTGGATTCTGAGGATTCAATAAAATCAAATGTAAAAGACCCGATACTTTCAAGGCTAAGAAGCCTGAAGCGTCTGAAGCTTTTCGGCAGGTTCAACTACCCCAACCTGAAAGATATAAAAGCAGGCAATCTTGTCATCGTCGACATGAGCGACCTTCTCAACCAGAGGAAAAGGCAGATCATAGCGGCAAGCATAGCCGGAAACCTTTTCACAGAAAGGCAGAGAGGAAAAGTCCCGCCGTTCGTCCTTGTGGTGGAGGAGGCGCACAACTTCGCCCCGGAAAAGACAAGAAAAGAGAACGCAATATCAAAGCAGATAATAGAGAAGATTGCAAGAGAAGGCAGGAAATTCTATGCATCCCTGTGCCTGATAAGCCAGAGGCCCATACACTTATCAACAACAGCATTGTCTCAGTGCAACACCCATATAATCCTGCGCGTCACAAACCCTTATGACCTTGACCATATAAGCAGGACAAGCGAGGGCCTGACAAGAGAGGTCATAAGCACCATATCTTCCCTGAGAACAGGCGAGGCAGTCATTGTAGGCGAGGCAGTAGGATACCCTACCTTCATAAAAGTCAGGGAACGAAAATCAGACGAGCCTTCTCACTCAAAGTCTTTAGAAAAGGCAGCAATAGAATTCTCAAAAAATAAGAAGCAGTCTGACAAGGATCTGGATGCTTTCCTTTGATATTATAGATTTTGATTATTTAACATATTATTGAGATGAGATATAAACTTCATATACGCAGGGGTTATTTCCTTAATGTCTGTTTTGATATCATTGTTGTCAGTTCCATCTACGAAGATATTATCATTTTTTAATTCATCTTCTTCAAGATATATAATGTTATTTACAGGCGGTTTGCTTATAGTTGGTGATGGAAGAACTCTGGAATTATCAAATGAATCAATTATATCATTTAGAAGAGCATTACATATACTTTCTGCACATTTATAATTATCTGTATCTTCATTTATGTCCTTTACATATATTCCAAACACTAGAGATTCAGTAGATACAGGAAAGACCATATTGTTATAGATCAAAGCCGGATAATATATGCATAGAGACAGAATAGGATTCTCTGTATTTAAGTAGTCATTAAAGGTTTTGTTAAGCTCACTTATAAAGCGAACCTTGTCTAATTCTCCGGTCTCGCTATCGAAACAGCTCTTAAGATCATCATATTCATCAAGGTTTGCCAAAGGTATATATATGTTTGAGAACCACCTGTTGGATTCAGATGCATCAGGATATATATTATATATTTCCATTTCACACATGTCTTTGTAAAAATTATTTATAGCATCTATATTGTTCCCGCCTGTATTTTTTACCTTTCTCTGACCATTCGGATAGAGATCATTTCCTGCTATTGAAATTTCAGATGCCATATATATATCTAACCTTTTTTTATCAATTAGTGATAACAAGAGTTATAGCAATAACTTTAAAATACTTTCCAATACTTATAGTAACTATAGAATTCTCAAAAAAGCAGCAGCAGTCTGATAAATATATAGTTTCTTTCATATAATTGTTGTTAGTGAGTGATAATTTTATAATGTTCCTTACAAAATATATTATGGGGGAATCAATGAATAGTCAGGATTATACTATAGACTTTGAGTCTTTAATTGGTTGTAAAGTTATTGATTTTGATGAATCTGCAAATCTTCTGGTTGTTAAGAAAGGAGAAGATATCAGAAAATATTATCTCGGCGAGAATGAAGAGACTCTTTTTTTGTCTTCTCAAAAGATAAAGCCCTGCAGCATTAAAAGGAATCTTTATGATTCTATAGAATATAGCAAGATATCAGGCAACAATAATACTTACCGCAATTCTCTGTCTTTTATCATAGGAAGTGAAATATTAGAAGTTAAAGAGCGGTATCTTAAAGATCAGGATGATAATAACTGTTATCCTTGTGGTGTTGAAATCTTGAGCAGGAAAGATGGCAGGACGATAATGCATGATCTGGTCTCTCTGAACAAAGGATGCATCAATATATATGTATCACTCCATTAATATTTTTCACTTATTTCAGATCAATTATTTATATTTTCATAACTCAACTAATACAATGGAAAGACCAAAACAAATCATTCTATATGGGGTCATTATCTGGCTTTTTCCTTTTGTTTTAAGCGTCCTTTTCTACAGTCCTGACGGAACATTAACAATCAGCCTTCTGTTCTTCAAGACAATAATGATTGTCACAGGCTCATTCATAGGCGTCTGCATGGCTGTAAAATATTTCAGGCAGGTAAAGAATGATTATCTGGATGCCGGGATTACTATAGGACTTGCCTGGTTCCTGATAAGCATTGTCCTTGACCTTGCTGTGCTTGTGCCTATGTCAGGGATGGCTATTGTACCCTATTTCACAGACATAGGATTGAGGTATCTTATTATCCCTATGATTACTGTAGGGATGGGATATCTTCTGGAAGGAAAGAATAAATAGATACAAAATTCTACCTAAACCCACTATCATTTTTTAGTTCTGATCAGGCCGGCATGCACATGTAGTTCAACAGCATCCCCGTCCATTAAGACATGGTCAATGCTTTTCCTCTGCCCCTCAAACTTCGCAGACTTGCCGAAAATCCTGGAATGCCTGAACCGCTTCCTGAACGTCTTGTGCAGCCTGTCGCACACATCACCCACATCACAGTCTTTATTCATTATAAGCGGTTCTTCCATATCTATAGGTTTACCCACAGGCTTCGTATATATCTTGATAAAACTCAATCTATCATATATCCGCCTCTTGACTTCCTCAATATTAATATCCTTGTCAGCAGATATGAAAATTGCATCCTCCGAGGCAAGTTTGCGCCGTATCTCTTTCAGTTTTTCAGGACCAATATAGTCTGTCTTGTTCACTATCACCAGCATAGGAACATATTTCCTGTTTGCAAGAATTATATCTGTCAGCTCTTCATCATCAATATCTGTCCTTATAATCACATTGGCATTCATTATCCTGTGACCGTTTAGCACAGTTCTTATCATCTTGTTGTCAATCTTTATCAGCTTTAGCGAAGTGTTGACGACTATGCCGTCTCTTGATGTCTTCTCTATAGTCACATCAGGTTTTGTCTTGTTGAGTCTTACCTTTCCTTTGTAGAGCTCTTTTTTGATAATTTCTATATGCTTTATCCTGAAAACATCTGTCATTATTACGACAAGATCTGAGTTGTTGACAACAGAAAGAATTTCCCTGCCCCTGCCCTTGCCTTCTGCTGCCCCTTCAATAATACCGGGAATATCAAGTATCTGTATCTTTGCGCCTTCATATTCCATCATGCCCGGGATGACATCAAGCGTTGTGAAATCATACCCGCCCACTTCAGAGACCGCATTTGTTATCTTATTTAAAAGTGTAGATTTTCCCACAGACGGAAAACCTACAAGGGCAACGCTGGCATCACCTGACTTCCTGACAGCATATCCTCCAAGGGCAGCTCCTGTACCTGAAGCTTTCCTCTCACCAGTATCTTTTAGTGCAGCAATCTTCGCCTTAAGAAGCCCTCTGTGATGCTGTGTGCCTTTGTTGGACGGCGTCTTTGCAAGCTCTTCCTCAAGACTTCGGATCTTGTTTTCTTCAGAAGCCATAAGCATTCAATAAATACTGGTATCATTATAGATTTAAAAGAATTTGTTTTTAAAATCAGCTTTTTTTATTGTTTATGCTATTATGTATCTTCTCCATGACATCAGCCACTTTTGGTATGTCTTTTTCAGGTGCAGCGTTATCATCATCAGGCACAAGGCTTGTGGCAAGGATAACACCGACAACAAGAACTATCACAACAATTATGACAATCCACAATATTGACCCTCCGCCCGCATTTGTATTGTCGTCAGTCGTGTCCGGGTTGAGCAAAGCTTCGCACATCGCTTTAGGGCAGTCTGCAGGGCATGTGATGCATTCATTGTCTTCTACACTGCATACAGAGTCTCCGCATACATTTTTATTATCATCAGTGATGCATCTTTTCTCCTTGGTGCAGTCCGGGCTTGAACATGATTCTGACGCATCGCATTTCCCGTCACCTGCCTTCGGCTTTATCAAAAGCTCGTATGACTTTTCCATATCTTCAAGTTCATCTTCAATATCTGACAGCATGCTGTCAAGCTGGGTTATATTATCTCGTACCGTCTCGTAGTTTTCAGGATCAACATAAATAGACAATATATATGATCTCATATTTGTTGCATTGAGTATCATCTCATCCAGTGTTGTGAAATTAAGATTCATATCATTTTTGCTGGCATTGAATTCAAGAATATTTCTTTTGTTCCCTGCAAGTGCGATGTTGTCAGACAGGGTCATGACTTCATCAGAAAGCCCTTCAAGAACAGTTATAGTGATATTGTATTCCTGGTCCTTCATGTTGAATCCGGTTATCCACAGCTCCCCTGTATAAGTGCCTGCTGTGTCAAAGTTAAATCGGATCTCAACATTTGTTAAGTCATTCACTTCAAGGTCGCTTGCCGGCTGGATTACAGTAACATTTAGTATCATATCATCTCCAAGGAAATGTATGGCAGGCATCTTCATATCTCTGTACCCTATATTTTTTATAGTCACAACTTCCTGCCATGTAATCATTTTGAACATCTTTATCTCAAATGCGGAATCGTTGAAATTCCTGTTTGAGACTTCGGCTTCAGGGTTCAGGTCTATATCAAACATGAGCGGCATCTCAAGCGTGTCATCACCTACATCAATATGTATCGTCTCTTCATATTCCCCGTTCTCAAGGTTGTCCGGAGTTATCGTGATCTTTATCTCTGCCGATTCGCTCGCGTTTATGTCAATTTCCTCAGAGCTGTTCACATATATGTATGATGTTTCGTTCTCCTCATGCGCATTCATATCATATATTTTCTGGCCCTTGATGTTTTTCACAGTGACATTCACTGTATAGTTTCCTGTAGTATTGATAGTGAATCTGTCAGGAACATTGACTTCTATGAACTGGTTTGAATATACTCCCCCTACAGAGAACCTGTACTCTCCGTAATAGTTGTGGCCATAGATATCTGTCGAACTCACCTTTATTGTATAATATCCCATCGTAGTCGTGTTTGATGTCTGGTAATTTGACTTCTGCTTGTAATCTGTCGTATTTACCGAGGCAAGCTGGATGTTCTGCGATGATGGTGTGGTAAGCACAAAGGTTGCCGTCGATGAGACAATCACAGGCATATCCTGTCTCCTGTCCTCAATCCATGCGGAGAATGTGATATTGTCGCCCACTTCCCAGAACGGGTCTGTGTTTATATTGAGATGGAACCCTTCCACTATGATGTTCCGCCTGTATGTCTTGTTCTCTCCTGTAGAATGGTATACGGTTGCTTCAAGCGTATAGTTTCCAGGCGCATCGCCCGGGACATTATATACAAGAGATGTATCTGTCATGTTGAGAGGCAGATCAATCGTTTCAGAGGTTTCGTTGTCATAGTCTATCTTAAGTGTCGTGTTTATTGAGATAATCTCTCCGTAATAATTGTCATAGCTGATATTTATCGGTATCTGGTCCTTGAGGAAATATGTATGGTTTATCTCATGGCTGTTATTTATAGTAAGGTTGAATCTGTAAGGCTCAACTTTGAGATAGTACATGGTACCACCATACCCTTCACCCGGAGAATATGCGTTGAACTCCACAAAGCCGAAAGGCGCATGTCTGTCGAAAGTGTAGTTAGCGACATATGCTGACATCTGCGTATCATATGTCATATCATCTTTGACAAGGATGTCTCCCGTAGAGTTTCTCACAGCATAGTCCACATATCCGCTAAGCACAGTGTCATTATAGTCAAGCAGGTTGAGCTTGAAAGTGATAGTGTCAGACACGTTGCCGTATATATATCCTGATGTTGAGTTGGACAGCAGGTTAATCTTGACATCTCCTATATCCAGAGTCTTTGAATCACTCCATTCAATGATGTCTACCTGGTTTTCATGGTCGCACGAGCCGTTTATGTACAGGTATGTATATGTGTTTGTAACAATCTTATCCGAATCGCAGGATATATTGACATAGGTGCTGTACTGTGTCTCTCTTATGTTCTCCACAATAAATTTTGCATTTATTGAGTTGTCTATAGTATATGTATCACTGAGAGAGTACCAGTCTATGTAGCCGTTGATGGAAAGCTTCACCTCATCAGTCTGGGCAGAGGCAAGGACAGTTATAGGATAATTGATACCGTCTATGTCGCAGTATCCTGTGTTATACAGGCTTATCTCGACACTGTCGCCCGGGTAATCTATATTATAGTGTTCGACCTGAAGTCCTGTGCATAATATGTCCATCGTGACATCAAGCTCACTGTCATATTTTGAAAGATACCCTTCAGATGTCCCGTAGCTGTATGATATGGCTTCTGTCCCGTCCATGCAAAGGATATCAAGAGGTATGTCGCTGCAGGCATAGAATTCTTCGCCGTCTGTCACATAGTTAGGGATCGTGAAAGTATTGTCAGCAGAGACAGGGATGCTCATAGCTATTGCCAGAAAGATAAATAATGCTGTTGCTGATGTTAGCCTCTGGTTCTGTCTCATCACTATATATTTTATTTTCGGTTTGTATATATAGGTTTTTGGTCAGTTTGTCCTTTCAGATGATATCTCTGCCATAAGTCCTTCCCGCTTAAATATCTTGCCATCTATAATCCTGTCATGGATTCCGAAACTTTGAAAAAGTCAATCCCTGTCTTTTGCAGCTTAAACAACATATTTTTCACAGGAATGAAAAAAACAGAAAATGCAAAATTCCTGTGAAACGATAGGATTCGCGATTTATACTGGAACTATGCATCACAGGTTGATGTCCCTGAATCTGAGGCAAAAAGATTTATTAGAGAGGTGATAGCCTTCTTCAAAGAGAAGGACAGGACTCCTGCAGTCTGTGTCACACCTTTTACAAGACCAAAAGGCCTGCCCTCCCTGCTTAAGGGTTCCGGCTTTAAAGTCCAGGAAAAAGAGGCATGGATGTTCTATAAAAAACAGGATAACAAGCCGGAGATGCCAGAAAGCGTCAGGATAATCCCTGTTGAAAACGAAGAAGATAGGAAAAACTATATCACCATCTTCAGGAAAGCATACGGCGGTGCAACACCTGACGAGCCTTACGGCGAGCTTCCACCGGAATACTGCGAATTGATAATAGATTCATTCAAAAAGGAATCAGGCAGCAACAAAGTGCTGAACCTTATCGCATATCATGATGATAAGCCGGCAGGCATAGCATCAGTCCTTTTCTCTGATGATTATGCTTACATCTACAGCATCGGTGTAGTCCCCGAAAAGAGAAGGAAAGGCATATCTTCAGTTCTTACAGGATTTTGCATATCCAAAGCACAGGAAAAAAAGATAGAAAACATATTCCTTATTACCGAGCATAAAAGCACAAATGAGAAGATATATGAGAAGCTCGGGTTTTCGACAGGATTTATCAGCGAGATATTTGTTCTTGATGAGCTTGTCTATGGTGCGAAACAGGCAGTAAACATATGTGTCGCTGTGAAGCCGGAAGAGAAAGTGGTTGTGGTAACCGACAAGAAAACACAATCGATAGCAAAATATGTAATTGACGAGATCAAAAAGGTCACAGGCAATCTTAAGATTTATACTATTGAAGACTATGGAAAAAGGCCACACAAGATACCTGATTTCATTTTGAAAGATATTGCAGATTCTGACGCTGTCTTCATCATGGCGGATTATATCTATGGGGAAATTCCCACATTGTACAGGCCGATAAATGAAACAGTGGAAAATAGTAATGCAAGAATGGCAGCAATGGTGGAGCTTGATGAAGAGTTATTGAAGATAGGGATGAATGCTGATTATGAAAAAATCAGGGATTTCTCAAAAAAGATTTATGACATTGTAAAAGATGCGAAAGAGATACGGGTCGTGACATCTCTCGGCACTGATTTCACAGTGTCTTTAGGGCACAGATGGGCAATACTTGACGGTTTCCCAAGACCGGGAAAATGGGTAAATCTGCCTGATGGCGAAGTTCTTACAGCCCCGACAGATATAAATGGAAAGATAGTGATTGACGGCTGCGCAGAATTTTTAGGCATTCTTGAATCCCATCCTCTGGCTGTAGAACTAAAAGACGGCTTCGCCCGGAAAGATACAGTGGTATGTTCTGATTCAGGTGTCAAAGAAAAATTCAAAAAATATGTCTTCGGTTCTGATGAGAACTCCGCCCGTATAGGCGAATTCGCTTTCGGCACTAATATCTTTCTCAAAAAATTATGCGGCAACCTGACTCAGGATGAAAAATTTCCAAGCATCCACATCGCTTTCGGAGACCCGCACGGCAGCCTTACAGGAGCCCAATGGAAAAGCAATTTGCATATGGATGCAATTATCCTGAATCCTACAGCCTATGTGGACGGCAAAAAGATAATGGATAATGGCAGATATATTATACAATAATAACAGGATACTATTGACTTATATTCCTATTATTATCCATATTTAAGTAGGTCTTAGCATGAAACCAGAAATCCAGGAACTGGAAAATGAAGTGATACAATGGCAGGCAGAGATTGCAAAGCATCGCAAGAAAATGAAAGACATAAGAAACAGGATAGTAACACTGTTTAAGGAAGACAAAAGTATAATTTTTGATGATAGTTTTAAAAATTATGAAAATATGAAAATACTTATAGATAATAGGACTGTTTCTGAATTTGTAAAAGCCGGGCGTCTGGATAAGAGCAATATTAAAAAATATATAATCAGAAAAACACAGGATGGTTTTTCTCCATCACAGCTCTCTGGAGGCAAATGCCTTTATACTATAGCTATCATAGCGTATTTTGAGTATTTAGATATGGATGAATGTATAGATAATATAACGTTTTTTGAACGCGAAATGGACGAAATTGTTGAACACAGATTCAAAGATATTAGGGACTATCTGGAAAATCACATGGGTGAAGATCCAAAACAATTTATCAAAGACTTCAACATGCAGATGAAGTAGGAAAATTAAAAAAATACATTTAAAGATGAATATTATGGAAACAGAAATTGAAAAACTAAAGACTGAATTGCTGGATGAAGAGATAAAATTAAATAAACATTATCAAAAAAAGGATGAAATTCAAGCAAAAATTACAAAAGTGTTTAGGGAAAACATATATCTGACATTAGATGATTTAAAAGATGCAAAAAATATTATGGGTCTTGGTAGTTCATTTGAGTTGGCAGCAATTGAACGGATAGATACGCTGGATATCAAAAAATTAATTATCAAAAGCATGCTCAAGGATTTCATTCCGGAACATAAGAACTGCACTGCCCTTATTAAAGATTATTTCAGAGGTCTTGACAAACAGGAATGCATAGATAATATAACTCTTTTTGAAAATAGATTTAACAAAATAGTAGAATACAGGCTCAAAGATGTTACAGACTTTATAAAAAACCACATCGGCGCGGATCCGAAAAAATATTTTAAAGAGTTATAGAAAAATGATTTATTTCTGTTTTTGCTGTGTAATATCCAGCCAGTGCTCTTATATAGATATTTCATCCCTTTTTAAAATATAGATACAGTTCTGATGCAGAATTAGATGCATAATCTCATACAGTCATATTTATTAAATTCATCCCATATATATTTGAATATGACAAGAACATTCCATGTAATTATTGAACAGGATGAAGATAATGTATACATAGGCAAAGTGCCAGAATTATCAGGATGCGTCACCCAGGGAGATACTCTGGATGAGTTGATGAAGAATATCAGGGAAGCTATTGAACTTTGCCTTGATGTTCGTGAAAATGAAAAGAACTTAACAAATCAAGAACAGTTACGATTTGTAGGCATGCAAGAGATTCAAGTGTAATTTTTGAAACTTCCTATTCTTTCATCTCAAGAAGTCTGCAAGTTTCTGGAAAAAGAAGGTTTTGTGCTGATCAGGCAAAAAGGCAGCCACAGATTCTATAAACACCCAGACAAAAGAACCACCTTGGTACCAGTCCATCCGAATAAACCGATTAGCAGAGGTCTGTTAAAAAGCATACTCAATGAGATTGATATTGATAGAGAAGATTTTTTCAAAAATTTCTACGGGAAAGACAAGAAGTGACTCACCCACGACAGTAACCTTTATAAAACTTTAGAAATCATAAATATTCAGTTGATTAATCTGGTTTCTATATATTTATAGACCAATTCAAGACTGGAAGGATAAAAAATTCAAAAAAACTGATGAAGGTTGATGAGAAATGGCAAAAAGTTATGTTACATTCGAGACACCGAAGGACCTTGCTGAAAAGGTCTACAACACGATAGAGTCTGTCGTGCGCTCAGGTTCCGTAAGAAAAGGGACAAATGAGGTTACAAAAGCTATCGAGCGCGGAACCGCAAGGCTTGTGGTCATCGCAGAAGATATAGAGCCCGAAGAGATAGTGATGCATCTGCCTATACTGTCCAAAGAGAAGGCTGTACCTTTCATATTCGTCCCTACCAAGCAGGAGCTTGGTGCTGCATGCGGAATATCTGTATCTACAGCAACTGTTGTGATAGATGATGTAGGCAAGGCAGGAAAGCAGGTGGATGAGATAGTCAGTGCTGTCAAGGCGCTGATCAAGTAAGATATTTTAAAGGTGAATCAGGATGCCAGTCGCTGCTAAAGTTGTAAGGATCATAGACAGACAGGGTACCAAAGGCATATGCCGTGTAAGGTGCCAGGTCACAGATGAGGCCGGAAGGAACAAAGTGATAATCCGAAACGTCCTTGGGCCTGTAAGGGTTGGCGACATACTCATGATAAGCGAGAGCGAGATGGAGTCGGCAAGTGTGATAGAGTAGGTGTTATGATGAAATGCACATTTTGCGGAAAAACGATAGAGGAAGGCACAGGAAAGATTGTTGTCCAGAAAGACGGCAGGGTGCACAAATACTGCACATCTAAGTGCGAGAGGAACTTAAAGATAAGGCCTGCAAGAAAAGTGCTCTGGACAGAGACATACAGGACACAGGTCAAAGGCAAATAGCCTTTCTTTTAACTTTTTATTTTACAGAGGAAGATTCTGATGCTTGAAAAGACATTCATAATGGTAAAGCACGATGGGGTCCAGAGAGGCCTTGTCGGTGAGATAATCTCCCGTTTTGAAAAGGTAGGCCTTAAGCTTATAGCTCTCAGGATGCTCACCCCTACAGAAGATCTGGCTGACAGGCACTATGTCCTGACAGAAGCATGGATAGAGAAGCTTGGCACAAACACAAAGAAAGCTTTTGAGAAGAAAGGCATCACAATCAAAGAGACAAACGAGCAGATAGCAAAAAGAGTCCATGGCTGGCTTAAAGGATATCTTTGCGAAGGCCCTGTTGTCGCAATGGCATTTGAAGGCTTCCACGCAATCGAGATAGGAAGGAAGATTGTCGGTCCTGCTGAGGCAAAATCCGCACCGCTTGGAACTATAAGAGGCGATTTCACTGTAGATTCTTATGATATGGCAGACAAGCTCCAGCGTCCTGTAAGAAACATAATCCACGCATCCGGAAACACAGATGAGGCAGAGAACGAGATAGGTGTCTGGTTCTCAAAAAACGATATCTGCGACTATACAAAACATGACTGGGAACTCATGTATAAGCATGAAAAAAAATGATTAAGGTATTCATATGAATATAGTAATGCTTGGCTCACCTGGTGCAGGAAAAGGTACTTATGCCAAAATACTTTCTGAAAAATATAGCATCCCTCACATATCGACAGGTGATCTTTTCCGCGATATCGTAAAAGAAGATACTGAACTCGGCAGAAAAGTGAAGGAGATATTGGATTCCGGCGGCCTTCAGTCTGATGATATCACTCTTGAGATTCTCAGGAAAAGGCTTGAGAAAGACGACTGCAAGAAAGGATTCATACTTGACGGCTACCCAAGAAACTTAAGCCAGGCAGAATCATTGTCAACAGTCTCTGATATAGACCTGGTATTATATTTTGTAGCATCTGAAAGTGTTGTCCTTGACCGTCTCGGCGGAAGATTGACATGCCCGAGATGCAGCGCCATATTCCATATGAAAAACATACCTCCAAAAGTGGAAGGCAAATGCGACCATTGCGGCGCAGACCTGTATCAGAGGCCTGACCAGATGCCTGAGGCGATAAAGAAAAGGCTGGCTCTCTATAAAGAAGTCACAGCACCGTTGATTGATTATTACAAAGAGAAAGGAAAGATCAAAGAGATAAGCTCAGACCCGCCCATAAAAGAGCTGAAAAAGATAATAGGCCCGTGCACAGAGATTATTGATTCTAAGCTGAAAGAAGAAACAAATTAGTCAAAAAAGAAATAAATAAGTAATAATAAGGTCGACAACACTTGACTGTCAGTAATAACGCAATAATCACAAAAGCCCTTTCTTCTTCTTCATCTTCTTGATATACTTGTAGACTGTAAGTATGTTTACATTATACTCAGCAGCAATCTCCCTTGCAGGCATGCCTTTCTCAGTCTTCTTCCACCAGTCCTCAAGTATCTTGTTCCACTCATCCTTATGTGAGATGCTCAGGTGCTGGTTGTATACTCTCAGTTTTTCAAAACTTTTGCC
>WTCA01000049.1 GCA_013138805.1 archaeon
TGGATGCCTGTCACAAAGAACTGCACAGATGTGGTTGTGACTGAGATAATATCTGAGAAGACATGGACAGTGATTGACAGCAATCCGGTATTTTAGCCAATCGGTGTTGAAGAATATGAGGATAATATGGGACCTGAGTCCTATAAGATTCTGCTTACTCCTGACAGTAACCTTACGTCTGGCGAATATATGGCGCGTATAGAGGCAACATGTCTGGGCAAGCCAGTCAAGACAGAGGCATGGTTCAGGATAAACTCTTTTGAAGTGTCAAGCATGATGAAAGAGTTTGTCAAGGCAGATGAGGTTGTGAGCTATTGGGTCAAGGCCACTTATGCGAACGGTACACCTCTTGTCGGGGCAAATATCACTATTGAAAGGCTTGTTGATGTATGGAGCTGGACAACTGTTAAGGAATATAATACTGTTATAGCGACTGATGTGAATGGAGAGATAACAGGGAATATAACTGCTCCTGACCATTCAGGTGAATATAATCTTGAGTTTAAGCTTGTAGGTCCAGACGGGACAAAGCAGAGGGTTGACAGATGGTTTAGGATAAGACAGATGGATGTATCTGTCGGCTTTTCAGACCAGTTTGGTGAAAGCGGGCTTGTCTTCTGGGAAGGTGACAATGTTACAGTTGATGTCATTGTGAAAGATTCTGCTACTGGCGAATCTATATCTGATGCTGAAGTCAGGATAAATGTATGGCCTCACTGCGAGTTTGAGGAAGATAAGGCTGAATCTGAAAATGAAAGTATGGGTGAAGGCATGGGTATGTGTCCACCATTGGATGAGATGTCAGGGGATACTGATGCTAATGGTGTCGTGTCCTTTATGCTAGATAGTGAAGATATTGAGGCAGGGTTCTATGATGTTGATATAGAAGTTGACCATTATGAGAGAGGGCATGTATGGACGCATAAAGCATTCACTGTGAAGCTGTTTGATATAGAGATTTCAGGTATTCCTTCAGAAATATATCCAGGGGATAACCTGACAATAACTGTCAATGTATCTAACAGCACAGAGTCTCCTTTACCTAATGGCACTTTTGTCGAGGCAGGGATACAGATGTTAGGTATGGAATATGGAGAAGATATGAATATTGCTCTTGAAGAAGGCAATCTTTCAGATGGAAGCATAACATTTAATCTTAACATACCTTTAAATGCTACACCTGGTCCTGGTGTCTTTTTTGCGTATGCGGAATATGACAACACCAGTGATGAAGAGATGTTTTTCATTTCAATTAAGGGCAACACAACAATAGATGTATCAGATCCGATACCTCCGGTTGCTCCAGGCGAGCTGTTTGGTATCAATATAACTGTGGTAGATAATCTTGGACTTCAGATGGAACCTATGGTTATGCATCTTCGTAAGATTGACGGGACAATACCTATGTTTGAGATTGAGAGCAGTTTTGGACCGGAATCAGGTAAGGAGACATTCTATGAGTCTGCCATGTATTTCAATAATGAGTCAGGAAACGGTACTTTGCATGTTATGCTTCAGGCACAGCCAAAGAGCGGCAATTATTCTGCTATGATGATATTCACAGAGAAAGGGGCTATCATGACAGGGCCTGGAAAAGATGATCAGTTTGCTTTCTTTAACTATGAAGTTATCGGGGATAATGAAAAACCTGCTGTTGTCGATAATCTGGTAGCTACTAATATGAATTCTACCGGTGAGGTTGAGCTTGAATGGTCCTATTCATCTGATAATGTAGGTGTTGTCAAGTATAAGGTATATGCTAACCAGAGCGCTGAGAATATAACGGATGTAAGCAGCCTTTCGCCTGTAAAGATTGTCGGAAGTTTAACAAACGGCACGATAGTTTCAAAACTGATAGATGATGAGCAATACTGTTTCGCTGTGACTGCAGTTGATGCTGAGGGCAATGAGAACAAGACAATTGTTGGCGGTTATTGCGCAACTCCGACTGCTGAGACTACAGCGCCAAGTGTGAGTCTTGGTTTCCCATCAAATGGTTTTGAGATAAATAATTCAAATAAGGATATAATCTCCGCAGTGTTCAATATATCTGCAGATGATGGTTCTTTTGGTCCTGGCGTTTCAGGCCTGTCTCATTATTTCTTTGAGATATCCAACAGTTCAGATTTCAATACGTCCTGCACTGTGAACTACACTGTTAAGGAGCCGTATCTGAACGTCTATCTTTGGGACAATATCTATATGGATCTTTGCGGCAACGGTACATATGAATGGCGGGCAACTGCATATGATCATGCAGGAAACAGCAATGTGAGTGAGGTATGGAACTTTACCCTGAATATTACAGCAGTAGAGATAATGTTTGAGCATGCAACATTTTATCCTTCATATATGCCAGAGGATGATGTATTTTTGGTCAATGTCACAAATTTAGGGGCTGCTATAGACCTGTCTGTCTATGATCTGTATATTTTTGGTAATGTGGAGATTACAGAACCTATAACTTATGGTATAGAATCAAGCCAGACGCTTACATATGTTGTGAACGGAACTAGTGAGCCAATGTTTAAAGAAGAAGATTGCTCTGAAGGATTTGAGATAGGTATAGTGAACCGGACAGATCCGGATGATTATCTGGCGCACAGGCTGATGGAGCTGAACTGTGTTTGATGTGAGGTGTTTATGATGAGAAGAGATGGAATTGTTTTTTTGACCTTTATAGTATCTTTGTTGATACTTTTGTCTCCTGCCATGGCAATAGAATGCACGGCAGACAGCACAAAGACGATAACTATGGGACAACCGAAGAATATCAATGTCCAGTGCTCCGGCATAGCTCCGGGCGGCAGCGTGACTGTGACTCATGCAGGATACAACCAGAACTGTATCACGACATCGAAGGAATCTGCATCCCTGACACAGGCAAATCCGTCCGCGACATTCAGCTTTGATGCTTTGAGCACCGCATGCGACTCCAATCCTTCTGAAAGGACAGTCACATGGAACTTCAATGACGGGTCAAATGTATATCAGGACACAACTGCTGTCACAATCGAGTCTTATGCGATAACTGCAACTTTGTCCGGTGATTCATCCGCTACAGTCGGAAGCAGTGTCGTAATAATACTGACTGTGACAAATATAGGGAACAAGGATGTTAATTCGATAACAATTACAGAAATGTCAAGCACGGGGCTTTTATCCGGCAAGTCAATAAGCAGCATATCTGCACAGAGTTCTCAGGCAGTCAGCTGGATATTTACAGCACCTTCAGTAGGAACTTATGATATGACTGTGAAAGCAGATTCTGCGACAACAGATCCTGCATCAGACAGCTTTACTCTTACTGTGACTTCTGCCGGCAGTGGCGGATCTTCTGATGGAACTTCTCCAAGCATCAGCGGCAGCTTTCCTTTAGCTGTGTCTCCTGATGAAGAGAATGTGACTAATGAGTCCGCAGCAGATGATGGCACCGATGAATTGATCTGTGCCCAG
>WTCA01000047.1 GCA_013138805.1 archaeon
TTATGCATCTCTTTTATCTCTTCAGATTTAAGCGTATCTTTTAAGAGCTGTTTTTCAACATACTTCTTCAAAAACTTTTTGGATCCTTTCGGTAAGCCGCCGGAATATTCCCTGATAGCATCTAAATTAGTAATGAACGATGATAATTCATCATTATTAATCATTCCCAGCAGATATAAAGTTGTATCTTTGCACAATTCATTTTCTGGGCAGTATCAAACTCACCGAAACGTTTCTCAAAAACAGATATCTCATCAAGGATTTCTTTATTCAGGCCTTCTTCACTTATCCGATCTTTATATACATCTATAAAAATTTCAGTAAGGCGATTAATCTCATCAGGCAAAAACTCTATTGGTATTTCACTCCTTAGAAAATTATTCAACTGACGAAAATTATCCGAATCTATATAACATGGTAAAGATTGAATTTCAAGAAATACTATGTTTCTTATCTGCCTGTAATTATCAATATTATCAGTATCATCAGGATTTACAAGTCCAAGATAATTGAGAAATTCAATAATGGATATCTCATCAGAAGGGCCGCTCAATCCGCAGGATTGCTTTACCTTACTGCATAGGTTATAGTATGTACTGTCAATTTCTATAAGCCAGCCTTTAGAATCAGAATAGCTTGAAAAAATCCAGGCATCAACAGCAGATGATATAAGCTTATCTCTCTTGGAAGGCTCAATAATATCAGCAACATATCTTTTATCTCCGTTCTGGTTCTGATAAAATTTTGCAGCCTCATATCCTAATACTAAAATATAAGGTGAAGAAAAATTAAAAGAATTATCAACAATTTCATTATAAGTGCTCCTGACATCTTCTTCTATGATATCATCATGAGTTACTCCAGATACCCCAACAACACAAGATTTCATAAACATCACACATTATCTTAAAATAGATACATCAATCACTAAACTCATGATACCACTATAACATTATCAATAACTGATATTTACAAACTTTATATTTTTATTTGATATTGTTTTAGCAAAAATATCTCCACTATTACAGTATAAACCTATATATGATAACATATTATAAAACCAAACAGAACTATCACAATACTTTTGACTTTTTCACTAAATCAGACAATTGAATATAACTTTGATAATCAATACTGTTCGAATCTTTTAATGTTTCAGGACTAACTTCAGGGCTTACAACTAACACCTTATGTGCCTGATACATCGCTTCAACAGAACCTTTATCCCACCACCCATCAATATGGCCTACAAGACATTCGGGTTTATGGAACGGAACCTTTCCCGGAGAAAGATATTTCCCTACATCTTCACTAGAGCTTCTTATCTGGACAAGCTTATCTCCTTCAAAATCCCACCCTCGCCTAAAAAACACATTCCTTACAGCAATGTCCTGTATATGTGTAGAATCGGTCTCCTGAACTGTGTAATCACGGCCGGATTCCACATTGGATTTATTGTCATCATAGACATCATATGCAATGGATCTTAGCTCTTCCCATATATTATATCTATTAAAAGAATCAGCAAGATATGCATCTTCATATAATTTGCATACTTTATCATAAGGAATTATTTTACCATTCCAGATCCAACCAATCCCCCAGTTATCCGCGCCATATGCAACATCATAGCTCCTGAATATATCGTCTCTCTTATCTCCAAAAGAACCAGGCCTTAAGATAGGTTTCCATCCCGAGGATTCTATATCTTTTGTCCATAGACAATGAGAAACAGCTTTATCTTGCATATAATATTATAGTATAGCAAAAATTATAAAGCTGAACTCAGTATGGAATAGATCAAAATGCTGTTCTTTTAAATCTCACAAATAATAGCTATGAATAATGCAATAACATCTAAACAAAATAGAAAAAGAAAATTAAGATAATGTCTGCTCATATAAAATTTCTTTCTTTTTATAACTATCAAACATGCTCAATTCAACATCTAACGGACCATATCTTTGATTTTTAAATCTCTGAGCAACAGATAAAAGTTCACTCTTTATAATCTCACTTACTTCATCTATCAAAATATCATCTGAGATATCGCTAAACATGCCTATAAACATATCAGCATAAAATGTTCCATGCATTGGATTACGATATAGAGCTGCACCTACAAGCTGTCCTTGCTTTTCCAATAGGATATATGTTGAGTTATAGACATTGTATCTTGCATCTACATCATCACTAATTCTTTTTGAATAGGCATCCCAAAGGCTGTTAAGATATATATGTTCCGATAATGTTTCGTTATCTTTACCTTTATTAGGAGAAAACAGCCATACATTATTTTTTGAGGCAAGTCTTGTCCTCTGCCTTGAAGAAATAGTATCTATCAACGGGTTCACAAAATATAATACAATATTACTATCATCAAAATACTTTATATCAAAAACAGATGTTCCTTCAACAAAACCACAAGAATTGCCATCTGTACAAGATACAACACCTTCCTTTTTTTTAAAAGGTATTATTCCGCCTGTTTTTGTCATCATACAATCCTTTACAGGCCCGCTAAGCGCTTTCGACATAAAAAATCACCACACAACCGTTATGTACTACAATATTGTAGTTAACACATCTTTATATACTTATCTATTATTAAATAATAATAAAATTCACCAAATAAACTAACATTTCCAAACCTATAAAAACACAAAAAGCCAAATAAAACAGATGAAAAAAGCAATAATATTTGCCATCATAATATCAGCAATAATCATCAGCGGCTGCACCCAACTGCAAACAGATAATAGATCAGACAATAAAGACACATACACCCTTGAAGAAATCGCAGAACACAGCACAGAGAACGACTGCTGGCTCCTGATTGACGAAAAAGTCTACAATGCCACAGATTACATAATATCACACCCGGGAGGCACAGCAATCCTTCAGGGCTGCGGCACTGACGCAACAGACCTTTTCAGGACACGGCCTATGGGCTCAGGCACACCCCATTCAGGCAATGCAAAAGATCTTCTTAAAGACTATTATATCGGTGAGCTGAAAAGAAAATAGGCTTCAATTTAAAAACCTTAAAACCCAAAATAACACATATCTAAGGTGATAATGATAAAGATAATAAAAGATGCAGTCCACGGCGACATAGAATGCTCGGAACTTGAGATAAAGCTGATAGACTCACCCCAGTTCCAGAGACTAAGAAACATAAGGCAATTAGGCCTTTCAGACCTTGTATACCCTTCAGCGACGCACACAAGATACGAGCATTGCCTTGGCACAATGCACCTTGCAGGAAAGGTCGGTCACGCGCTCAATCTTAATCAGCAGGATCTAAGCCTTATCCGTGTTTCAGGGCTTCTGCACGATATCGGCCACCTGCCTTTCTCACACACATTGGAGAGAGTCCTTTCAAACGGCATAGGCCATCTGCACGAAAGGAACGCAGCAGACATAATAGATAATGATCTTTCAGACATACTTGAAGAATATGGGATAGACACAGGCGCAGTAAAGGCGATGATACTCGGTAATGGAAAATATGGAAAAATCCTGTCATCCGGTGTAGATGTTGACAAGATGGATTACCTTGTAAGAGATTCCTATTTCACAGGCGTAGCTTACGGAGTCATAGACTTAAGCCGCCTCATGCACATATCAACAATAAAAGACGGGACTTTCGCATTCCAGGAGAAAGGGTTAAGAACAATAGAATCAGTCATACTTGCACGTTTCATGATGTTCTCTGCAGTCTATGATTACCCAACAAAAAAGACAGCAGAAAGGATGGTGTTCAGAGCTCTTGACGCCATGGACAGGAGATCCCTTAACATAACAAAGCTTCTGAAGATAGATGAGATTGACTTCCAGAGCATACTGCGCCAGCAGGACGGCTACACAAAAGACATAATAGACATGATAGACAAAAGACAGATATTCAAGACAGCTTCCCGAATCAGTAAAAATGACCTGAGTGCCGAGCATGTATCACGATGCCTTGAGATAAAAGACAACTGCGCCCAACACAAGAGAATAGAAGATTCAATGGCGAGAGAACTTGGAATCCCTGAAGGATATCTGATAATAAATATAATGAACTATCCTAAAGGTATAGAGAATATAAATATTCTAAGATATGACGGGACAATAAATAATCTAAGAGACATATCACCCCTTTCCCGATCCCTCATGCGCCAGAGATGGCAGGACTGGAAAGTATCGTTCCTCTGTCATGAAGAATACAGAGGAAAGGCAAAAGAGAGATGCAAAGAGCTTTTCCTGAAGCATCTGAACTGATCTGAAAAAAGAATCAAAGATCTCTAAATATTTCAGGTATTTCTTCTTCAGACAATGCCGGATGATTCTTATTGATTTCTGAAATTTTCGCCTTAAGAACAGGAAGAAGCTCAACATCAGCCTCGCCAAGGTCTGATAAAATAGAATGTATAGCAATATATCTCTCTTTTACAGGAATAAATGTCTCATCTGTTTCACATAAAATTAGGGAGTTTAATACATTTACCATCTTATCCTGGAAACCTCCAAAAAACTCATCAGGATACTTCCCGAATACACGCTCGTACTTTTTTGCGAGATACAAAAAGCCATCTGATCTATTCTCTCCATAATCTTTTTCAGCTGAATTATAAAATTTCAAAAACTTATTTTCAAAGTCTGATACATCATCAAAGCCCATGTTATCCTTCCAAAAAAATATGCCGTCAACATCTCCTCCTTCCAGCTCAGATAAAATCCTTCTTTTGACACTATTCTGAAAATAGACTGCATCAAACTGACGATCTTCAATCGGCTCAGTCTTATCTACCAAATCAATGCCAAAAATGTCTTTCAGTTTTGTCATCCTGGCCAGAACTGTATCCCAACTATTGACATAGTGTGTTTCCTCTATTCCATGAACTTTTTTTATCTTGCTTTCGTTTACAGAATAATCAATAACAACATTTTTAAGAGGCTCTTTCAGATCCCCCTTATCAAAGAAAATATCAAAAGCTTTAATATAATCTTCCAGAACTGTTTTTCCATCAACCGTAGACTTGCTATAGATTGCTTCACCCATTATATACATTGCCTGGTTGATCATTCTCTGTCTGACATCTATATCTGCCTTATGTGTTTTTGCAGAAAGCAGATATTTTCCATTTCCATCGCTTCTATCTCTTTTCGAAATCAGGCCAATCAAAGCATCAATACCTATATCCTCTTCCACATCAAGCAAAAACAATTTATCTAAAGGCCTGTCACTGCTAATATCCTTGTATGTTTCCTGCGCCAAAAGAAATCTGGTAATATCTCTTGAATCTAAATAATCCTCCGACATCAAGTTTACAATATAATGCATCAGATTTTTTTCCGCTTTCTTAGGCATATTGCCAAAATATTTGCAGATGTTCTTGAAATAATAAATAAAATTATTCAGAGTGTCTGAGTCTCGCTCTTTTCTTAAGGCATTATTGGCAGAATTATACAATCTCTTTTTTCCTGAAGGATTTATCTCATAATGTTGCTCAAAATCAACCAGCTGTTTTAAAAATAGGTTTTTAAAGCCCCATCTTTCTATCGAGATATTCTGCTTATCTATATAAAGATTAATGATTTCCTCTTTCTGTTCTTCCGTAAATTCTATCAATGGAGAGTTTTCAAAAAAACGCTTGATTTCCTTATTTATTTCATTTCCGGAATCTGCCAGTGAACTGATAATATCTTCATATAAAGCCTCTCTTATCTTTCCATAGTTTCTGGCATCTTCAATATCTATAAGCCCCAGGTAGTGCAGGAATTCATAAATATAGATTCTTCCGTCAGCACTCTTATCTTTTAGATCTAAGCATGACGATCTTATCTCCTGATATGCACTGGATTCAACACCCGTAATATCAACAAAGTTATAAAATGAATAAAAATGTTTAAAAAGACTGGAAGAAAGCGCAGCATCGACTAACCCGTTTCTCTGGAACTGGTCAAGACAGCCGGCAATGGTCCTGTCCTTTTCCATCTTATAGAAAAGTGCTGCATTGACCGCAATATCATAGATATTCTGCTCATCAATCTTATCAGCTAAAACTATATTTGCCTCATTTTTCCCAAGATAAAGCTGATCCACATAAAGTTTTACAGCATTGACAATATCACTGGATTTAAGCGCAGCTTCTTCTTGAGATATAGCCAATAACTCTGTATCGCTACTCATATTATCCTAAATAGTAATTAAAACTTTAAAAATCTAAAGAAAAAGGATTTAGACTAAAATTTCTTAGATCCTGTATTAAATTGAACAATATTTTTACCGCCCATGACATCTTCCCAAAAAGATATGCCTTCCTCATTGCCCTGCCCTATCTCAAACTTGATTCTCCCTATAATCTTATTCTGGAATCTGGACATTTCAGTGATATTGCTCAGATCCCTGCTGTTTTTTATATCCCCTGCAAGATCAATCCCGAATACATCTTTGAGCGCTTTAATCTTTGAAGCCATAGAATCCCATGAATTAATATATACAGGAATCCTGGTCTTCTTATCAAAGATTATTTCAGCCTCTTCATCCTTTGTCCTTATCACAGAATCTACGACTTGTTTCTTAAGATGTTTCGCCAGACTATCATTCCTATATATCAGTCTAAATATCTTATTGTAATTTTTAAATATATCATAAGAAGAATCGCTTGTTTTTCCAAAGAGATTTCCTGCCTGCTCAATCATCTTCTGCTCCAGGCTTATGCCTTCATCAGACACAAGATATTTAACACCGCCATTACTGGAATTATCTTTATCTCTATATACCAAATCTAATACATTATCAAACTCAGGATTGCTGAATGCCTCAGACAGAAAACTGTTAAATCCTGATTTATCTTTCTTGTCGCTGTTCAGTCTCATATAAGTTTCCTGAGCCACAAGCAGATTAAAGACATCGCTGGAAGACAAGCTTTTCTCTGACAGCGATTCTAATATATAACTCTTCAGAACACCTTTCGGCTTCCTTGGCATTTTGCCGAAATATTCACATAAACTGTAAAAATCATTCATAAAAGTGTCAGAACTCAGCCTATTCCCAAGAGATGATTTTGCAGACTTATAGATATCATTTTTCTGTTCATCATAGAATTCCCCTATTTTAGTCTCAAAATCCTGCAGCTGTGACACAATATCACATGAAAAGCCAAATGCATCTATTACATCTTTCTGCTTCTTGATATAAGTCTCAAACATCTTTTTTTTCTTTTTGGAACCAAATACTACAGAAACAGAACTTGCGAGGAAATATGCCATATCTTCCGGCAGCATGCCTCTCGATTCAATCATAGATTGCATCATGGAATTATACATATTATTGACGATTCTTGCATTGTTCCTGGTATCCTGAGGATTGTTTAGCCCAAAGAAATGCAGTATCTCATGAGAAAACACCGCATTTTCAAATTTATCAAACTCAAAAGTCCCGCAGGAAGTCTTTATCATCTTATAGATATCTACATCCTTACCATTAGCTTCCGCAAGATGTTCAGAGAAATCAAACTTTGAGAACAGGGTCTTCTCAAAAGAATCGCCTTTCACAAGATAAAGCAGGCCATCAACAAGAAAATCTTTATATTTCTGCTCAAGACAGTCTGCGACACTTTCATCATCTTTGCTTTCATATAATTGCGCAACCAGCCCGCAAAGCCTGTATACTTCCTCTCTTTTACCATAATCAAATCTTTCTGCCCGGGAATCTGAGACAAGATTATTGTCTATAACTGATGTTATTTCATTTATTATATTATTGAAATTACCAGAAACATCTGAATCAGCATCAATGCCTGACTGTAGAAGCAATGTAGTTTCCATATTATCCCCATAGTAGTCAAAACTTTAAAAATCTAAGGTAAATGCTGTTTTAAAAATATAAGAGACTGTTTCTCAAACACCTTAACTGACCGCTTCAACAACTTTCTTTTCAGGAACCCATTCCTGAGGAATCAGCTTTTTGCTCAATTCAGGATCAACTTCAGAAAGACCGTCTACCTTTTCACCCAATTCCGGCAAAAGCTTAAGCGCAGGCTTGCCTAATAACAGAAGTGCATCGTTTATTCTTTCTGCATCAGATTGAATATTTACATAATTTTCCAACCTATCTTCTTCAGATATAAACCAATCAATCATACCGCCTATATTCCTCTGAAAACCTTTTATAAAACGCTCAGGATACTCTTCACATACAAGACGATAATTATTCACCAGTAAAAGAAAAACAGGGTCTGTATATTGATAAAAATCTATAGTTGCACCAACCGAATCCGCATAATGTTCCTGAAGTGCTTCTTTTAAAGGTTCAGCATCCTGACCCATAACTTCATTCAAAAAAGGAATAGCATCAAAATCCCCTCTTCCTAATTCATTATAGAATCTGCCCTCCATTTTCTCAAAAACCTCATGCCAAAAATGTATCTTCATGTCAGGAGACATATCCTCAGTCAACGGCTCAATACTATCCCAAGAATTAACATATCCCCCTCTCCAACATTTTTTCTCCAAAGATTTTACAGCAGAATCTACACCCAGCATAAAATCAAACTCATCACCAAAAAAAGCACGGTATGCACGCTGATAATCTTCAATTACATCAAAAGATGTATATTTTGTCATTATTCCTTCATCTGAATTTTTCATTAATTGATAATATTCAAGATTTTCAATCATGCGCTCCTTGATTTTCTCAGGCAGTTCAACTGAACCTTTACTCTGTTCAAGAATCTCAATAAGATTATCCAGATTATCAAACGGTTCCTCTAAAAGACAGGACACAGCACTATCCTCATATCCATTATCATGTATATTGCTGCGTACTCCAAGTGCAGTAAACATGTCAATAACATCTTCCGGTCCGGACATATCCGCCTTAAGCTTTTTTGATATATATACATCCAAAATTGTTCTCATTGTCTTGGGAAAATCCCCAAAATACTTATAGATATTTCTCAAAGACGGAATGAACAGATGATTATTATCTGGTATCACAAGAGTGGAAAGATTTCCAATCGCAGTATCATATAAATCTTTACTTCCACCTGAATAAACCTTAAAGTATTTATCAAAAAATCTCAGGTTCTTATAAACCTCATCATCAAAACCATTCTTCTTTATCCTCTCTTTCTGAATCTCAAAATACACTCTTTCCATATATCTTTTATGGCCAGGTACAGCCACAGAACTATTAAAAAAATCATCCAAAACTTGTTTTTTTTGATTATCTATCAAATCAATAGCTCCCTCATATATCGCTTCTTCAAGTTTCTCATAGTTTTTCTTATCCGACCGATTAAAAAGATGAAGCCAGTCCATAAACTCATATACATAGATTGAACCGTAAGATTCCCTATCTGGCTTATACCTGCCACCAGTAAGAGAACTGTGAGATACTATCTTATTATAAAGATTAAAACTATCTTCACCGACAGCCACATTCCAGTCTTCATCCGAAGAAAAATTGATATCATCAGCATCATCCGAAGAGTAAGGCTTGACAACACTAAAAAGACCTGACTTTACTGCCGCATCAACCAGTGCTTCTTTTTGCTCAGGATCAAGATATTGAGCAATATTATATCCGCCGGCATCATAAAAGCTAGCAGCAGAAGAACCAAGAGTATATATAACAGATTCATCAATCACATCAACATAAGGTCTGTCCATACCATCAGAAACAAGAAAAAGCTGTTCAACAGTATTCTTAAAAGCCCTTACAATTGAATCAATGTTCTCAGATTCCATAATATCACATATCTATTGATTTCGAAACAACATTACGATTTATCTTAATTAATATATAATCAATGCACAGATTGATGCAAATTAAGTGATAACAATAACACATAAAACCTTATAAATCTTCCCAAAAGCGTAAAAACACCAAATCTTTTTAAAAATTACCGTCACCAATTACTGTAAACAATGCAGTCCCGTGGTGTAGCGGCCAATCATTCCGGTCTTTGGAACCGGGTACCCAAGTTCAAAACGAGGGGACTCCCTCGAGGCGTAGGCGGCATTCACACCTATTGTGTGAAGCCAGCCATCATGATCATTAATAACAACCAAAACGCGAAGGAGCCTTTTCCTGAAAATCCTGGCGGGACTATTTTCTTTTTTCTTTTATATACTATTTCTCAATCCTGCAAATAAACTAATAACAATACATAATCATCAAAAAACGATTTGATTATTTAAACAAAAAAATATAATTATATTTTATGATTTTGGAAGTTATCCTTTTAGTAAGTTTAACTGTACTGGTTTTTTTAGGTCTTGGCAGATTGAATAATCCTGATATGAAGCAAAAACTAAGAGGATACACACATGAAATCACAGATGCTATGGGCTTGCCTGATGAAATGGCAGAAGCAATTATAGAAACAACAGATATTGTAGATCTTAAAAAAGAGATGTACGCCTTTTATGACGAACAAAAAGAGCTAAAAGAAGATCTCAATTACACAGAATGGAAACTGAAACATCATAAGACACAGCAGGAGCATGAAAAAAAGGCAAATGAAATAATTGCAGGTTTTAAGGAAAAAGAAAACGTTTCTGCATATGATGTTATATCTAAACTTGAAGAAGAGGCACCGCACGCGTTCTCAACTCATAGAATTATCAATAGTCTGGCTCACGAGGCAGGACTGACCAAATCTCCGGAGGACAGTGCTCTTTTTTGTAATATTAAAAACAGGCTTAAAGACCTATATAGTGCCGAAATTGTAAGTAAAACTGATTTTGAACAGGTTGAAAAAGATAGTGCTTTAAGAAAAGATATGCAAGATTGCGAATTGAAAATTCTGGAATCTGAAATTAAAGGGCTTAAAAATCGTACAGGTCATGATGAATTTAACTATAACTTTCCAAGCCATAAGGCTTTTTATGTAGGATCAAGACACAAAATGGAAAAAAACGCAGGAACTATATATACAAATAAAGGAGAAGAAAAAGATGAAAAAAAACGATTCAGCTCAGAAATAGGACATGCTATAGCAGATTTTGGAGTGGATTATGAAACGCCGGATAATATACAAATTGATCCCGGTGTTGATGAAGCATTTGATTATGCAGCGTGTTATGCAACTAAAGTGCCTCCGTCACCGGAAGAGCTGGAGATTCATGCAAAAATAGGTAATCTGCATCTTCAGGGCATAAACACAAACAATTATGAAGAAGTGAAATCAGGTCTTGAAGAAAACATACCGGACAATCTTTCTTCTTATGTCACAAGCGCACATGAAGACATAAAAGAGGTAGGTATTCCAAGTCATGATCTTGGCGCATATATCATAAAGACGCTTGGAGATGAATACGGATACGAAAATATACCAAAAATATTTGGTAAAGCAAAGCAGGATCCAGATATTGATTTGTCAGATACTGGACAATTCCTGAAATCTGTTAATAAAAAATATTCTTCATGGAATCTATAACCTCAAGACCTTCCCAAAAAGAGTCTTTTTAGAAACAATCGCCTTTGACGGGCATATCTCGCCGCAGCAGTAGCATCTTATACATTTGTTATAGTCAATCACAGG
>WTCA01000100.1 GCA_013138805.1 archaeon
GGTTTCTTGATACTGTCAAGACTGCGCTTCTTTTTGATTCCTGGATAAAGGAGAACACTGAGGATTTTATAGTCAAGCATTATTCTGTCACTCCCGGGGAGCTTAAGATAAAGCTTGACAATGCTGACTGGCTTTTATATTCTATTGAAGAGTTTTCCAAGCTTTTTGAGCTGAAAGATGTCTATAAGGCTGTGAAGAGATTGAGACTGCAGATGAAGCATGGGGTGCCTTCAGAGCTTTTGAAGCTTGTTGCTGTGAAAGGTATAGGACGGGTGCGTGCCCGTGCTCTTTATGATAAGGGGTTCAGGTCGGCTTCTGATGTGCGAAAGGGGGATGTCTCTGTTCTTGAGAAGATTGTCGGGAAAAAGACTGCTCTGAAGCTTAAGGGTGTGGATGGGAGTGAAAGGAATGATAGCGATGCTACTGATATGCCTGAGCCGATATCTGATAAGAAAGGCCAGAAGCTTTTGAATAATTTTTGATTTATTATGGGTCTGTTTATCTATATGCTTTTTTAAGATGTTTTTTATCCTAAATAATCGTTTTTGAGTTATTATGTTTATATTTATACTAGAACTAATTATATTTTATAAGGTATATGTGTATATATGTCTTTTATTGCTTGAATTATTATGTTGGGTTTGAAATGAAACGAACTTATTTGTACTTGCCTTTGATTTTCTCTTTGTTAATGGTTACAGTATATGCTATTCCTACCGAGATTTATTTTGTGGATCCTACACCTGATGATAATGAAATTATAAATGAGGATTATGTATCTGTTAATGTCACAACAATTGATGCAGGTGATATTACTGCTTTCATTGACTGGAACAGGTCTCTTGTCGGCTGGTGGAGGTTCAATCAGGAATCCGGAGAGAGCACAACATTTTTTAGAGATTGGAGCAGTTATGGAAATGATGGGATATGTCTGATTGGTGATTGTCCAATATATACAACCGGCAAATTCGGCTCTGCCCTGTATTTTGATGGGGTTGATGATTATATTGACATAAGTGATACCTCTTCCTTGGATATTACTGATGCAATTACAATCTCAGCGTGGATAAAAAGAGGGGAAATCGTAAGATACGCTGTTGTGGCGAAATATTCTACAGATAATAAAAGATCCTATTATTTTGATGTTAGTGATAATTATATTGCACTTTTTTTAGGCTCTTCTGATGGAACTACCTATAATTATTCACATGCAAATGGTACTATTATTGAAGCCAATAAATGGTATCATATAGTTAGCACATGGGATAAAAATGGAGACCAATTAATTCATTTGTTTGTAAATGGAATCGAAGAGTCTTACTCGGCCCAAGAGATAAAAACAGATTCAATTAATATTAATGATAATGATGTATGGATTGGAAATAGGCAAGAAACTACAAGATATTTCAACGGCACAATAGACGAAGTCCGCATCTTCAACCGCGCCCTCACCTCCGAAGAAATCAACGCTTCCTATAACGCAGGACTTTATAGATTAGAGACCAACTTCACCAACCTCGCCGACGGCACCTACAACTACACAGCCTACGCACAGGACCTGGCAGGCAACCTCAACCAGACAGAGACAAGGACTTTGATAATAGGCGCAGGAGCATTGAACATAACAATAGAATCTCCTGAGAACAAGACATATAACACTGGGTCTGTCTGGTTCAATGTTACTTTGAATGTGGCCGGAGATTATTGCGAATATGATTTGCGCAATTCTTCATCGTTTCCATTATGGATATATAAAAAAAACATTGTTGTCAGCAATATATTGAATACAGAGAATCTTGTCGATTATCAGGTACTGATTAGTCTAACTTCTTCAAATTTCGATTTTTCAAAGGCCAATTCAGATGGCAGTGACATAAGATTCATATGGTTGAATGATATATCAGGAGCCGAAGAGAGTGCATCATTCTGGATTGAGTCATGGGATTCTGTTGGGGAGAAAGCATCTGTCTGGGTCAAGGTTCCGTTTATTGCATCCGGTTCCATTACTGATCTTTATATGTATTACGGGAACCCGTCTGCGAGTTCTGAAAGCAATTTTTCTTCAATCAGTGAAGATTTTTGGTTTAATCAGACAGCATACAGCGCAATTCCCTCTATCCAGACACCTTATTCATTTATAGTTGAGTCTGACAGGAGCAGTTGGGGTGGTGGTCAATGGAGTACAGGATATAATGGGATTCGTTTCAATTATACAAATGCACAGGATATTTTTGTTATGAATTTTACAACGAAATTTACTTTATTTAACAATCCAGGTTCTTTTTTGGATCGTTCTGTGTATTTTTTTGATGTCTATACTGAAGAAAATAATATGATTTTTTCAATGTTCCGATATGGTAATACAATGTATATCTATGACGGTGTACAACCCTGGACTTATTTAACTATAAGAAATACAGCATACAGCAAAAATATAGGTGCTATGAACACGGGGACTGAATACGATATAGGCATAATTTTTGATGGAACTACCTGGTCTGTATATGTAGACAGTGTATTGAAAAGGACAATTACACAGTCGACATATAAGAACAGTCCTGCCGGATGGCTGCGTATAACTGGAAGGCCGACTACAAATAGTTTTGGCGCTTCAGATACAGAAAATCAGATAACAATACAATCAGATACTTTTTATCAGAATCAATACGTTTCAACCGAACCAAAAGCAATCGTAGGAACTTATGAAGATACCAGACCATCCTGGGCTGTTCCATGGTCTTATCGCAGGGAAATTATAGTCAACAATACGGTTAACCCTGACAATCTTACAGATTACCAGATACTTGTCGATTTGACATCGTCCAACTTTGACTTCTATAAAGCCAATTTAGATGGTAATGATACCAGATTTACATGGATAAACGGAATATCGGGTGCTGAGGAGAATGCATCATTCTGGATAGAGTCATGGGACTCTGTTGGAGAAAAAGCTAGCATCTGGGTCAGGATGCCGTATGTGGCACAGATGTCGAACGGATATTTATATATGTATTATGGGAATGCCGGTGTAGATTCTAAGAGTGATGGGACTGAGACATTTGATTTCTTTGATGATTTTTCAGGCAGCACTTTTACATCATACCAGAACCGGATAACCGGGGGCTGTACAGGCACATGTACTGCAGCAGACAACATGGCAAGCATGAATCCGCAATCCACATCATATTACACTGCACCATATGGCAGTTTTATTGATACTGGCGGCAGTGGATTTTGTGGTGATGCCGGCCTTATGAAAGAGATTACACTTCCTTTTACGACTGCAAATATATCTATAACATTTGCGATAAGGGGCTGGGGTGCTAATTGGGCAAGTAACAGAGGTTTTGTTATAGAGCGGGATACATATGGATACGGCCCTAAAGTATGTAACTCGGGCCAGACTTATCTCTGGCTTGCATGCGCCCACAGGATCGCTAATTCTTGCGGCAGTCCGACACATCCTGAAACAGGACTTCCGTATACTCCGCCTGCGATTATCGGGAGCTGGCAGGAATTTACCCGTGATATCAGTCCGTTTTCCGGAAAGACATTCCGTTTAAGGATATTGACACATGATTACTCCTGTGGCTGGTGCAATATGGGAGATCATCCTCAGGACCTGTGGGTTGATGATATAAGAATACAAAAATATTTACCTATAGAACCGGATGTGGTTGTCGGTGCAGAGAAATATGTTTATAAACCAATGGCAAATGATACTCCAACTCATTTCTATAATTCTGAAACTCTTGCTGAGGGGCAGTATTCTGTGATATTTCGCTGCACAGATTCGGTGGGAAATGTTGACATGTCAGATGTGACTGTCTTCTCTTATATCCTTAACACTTTTGTTATAACTATTGAGTCTCCTTTAAATGCTACATATGATTCTAAGCCCTGGTTCAATGTTTCGCTCAGTTCACAGGGGTTATGGTGCGGCTATTCGCTTAATGGAGGACCTATGCTGGCAATGCCGAATGATAGCAATACTCATTTCTATATACAGAGTCCTGTTCTGGGTGATGGGCAGCATTCGATATTTTTCAACTGCACAGACCTTTCATCCACCATGAAGACCTCAAGCACTGAATATTTTACTGTTGATACAACAGGTCCCCAGATAACAGTACAATCTCCATTGAATGATACATATACTTCTTTGCCCTGGTTCAATGTCACTCTTGATGAACCAGGATTATCATGCAGTTATTCTCTTGATGGTGCGCCTTATGTTGGTATGTTAAACGACAGCGATATTCATTTCTATAGGTTGGATGTTTCCATTACTGACGGTCCGCATTCGATACGTTTCAGATGCACAGACCTTTCGTCAAATACCAATACTACAGATTTTGTATATTTTACTGTTGATACAACAGGTTCCCAGATAATTGTAAACTCTCCTTTAAATCCTATTTATACTACACAGATTGTTCTTTTTAATGTCACAGCCACAGATTCTTCAGGTGTTGACTGGTGCGGATACAGTCTCAATGGCTCGGCAAATGTGACAATGACTGCCGGTCCATCAGATACATTCTATTTTCTCAATGATACAGTGTATAAAGGAAGTTATGAGGTTGTCTTCTATTGCAATGATTCTAATGGGGTTATGAATAATACAGATCCTATCCTCTTTGATATCCTGTATGACTGCATGTTTGATTCTGAATGTCTGGTTGATAATATCTGCGTATTAAACACATGCACTCCTCTTATATGCACAGATTATTGTACCAATAGTACAGACCTTGTATGTCATTCTGCCTGTGACGGCAGGAATGGCTGCGATTTTTATGATGCGGCAGCAATAGCGGTCTGTGATGGACAGCCTTATAATCAATGGGTTGATTATGGAGGTGGTAAGGTCATAAAATGCTGTGAAGGTGCACCTTATACATCTTACGAGCCGGATGTTACTTATGCTGGCCTGAATCCGCTTACTATTGAACTTGGCGATGTCGCTGATGTTGCTGTGTCTGTAAGGAACAGGAATGATTTTGAGGACACTTTCACAATAACTCTTGAAAGCACATCAAACCTTCGGTATTGGTCATGGTTCTCGACACATAAGAATGATGAGATGCGTAACAGGATAGAGATATCCTTTGCGCCGTATGAGCAGAAGTTTATAAGCCTGCGTGTTCTTGGCGGTACAGTTGGATGTTTTAATGGTATTGATAATCTTAAGGTGAAAGCTACGACATCTTTCGGCGAGTTTGATGTTGAGTCTATGGATGTATGTATCAATCCTGCGGCATCTGGGAGTGTTTTCAGTAGGAGTGTTCCTGGCATAAGTAATCTGGCTGTTGTTGTTCTGGTGCTTCTGTCTGCTTTTTTGTATGGCAGTCGCCTTAAGGGCAGGCATGCCGGCAAAAATACAAAGAAGTGAAAGGAATCTGTCTGTGATTGTTTGAATTCTCTTCTGAATAAAAAAAGTGGGCTCGAAGGGGTTTACAATCTGGCTTCAGAAAGCCAGAGCATCAGAGTCACCATTCCCTTCGGTCGGGTGACTGTTTGTATCTATTGTAATGTTGAAAGATAAAAGAAATAAAAAGTGGGCTCGAAGGGGTTTGAACCCTCGACTTCCGGCTCTCCAAGACCTAAGCTATGGAAAGCAAGCTCCGAATTTACGAAACGTGGCCATATAAGACCGGCGCTCCAACCAGGCTGAGCTACGAGCCCACACTTAAAAACTGTTGCAAAACCAATATAAAGTTTAGCAACATTTAAGAGATTTGACATATAATTTTATATATATTGCGGGAGCTAATATGCAAAAACATATAGTGGAGCACCTATGCCAACGTCTTCGTGACAGAGGTTTTGATATCATGCAGTTTGAACGCTACTGTTTTGATATCCTTGCCAAGAAAGACGGCGACTTTCTTCTTATAAAGGTGCTGAATAATATAGACAGCTTCTCTTATTCGCAGGCAGAAGACCTTAAAAAGATGGCTTCTGTGCTTCTTGCTTCTCCTGTGATATGCGGTTTTCAGGGCAGGAACTTCAGTGTCTGTGAGGGTTATGTCTATGAGCGTTTTGAGATACCTGTTGTCCATCCGGAGACTTTTCTGAATTCTCTTGATCTTGTCATGCCTTACATACTGTCAAAGAAAGGGAAAAATACAGTGAATTTAGATACATATAATCTTAAGGAAATGAGAAATGAGTCCGGCATGTCTTTTAGAAAGATGGCTGAGACTCTCGGGCTGTCAAAAAAGACAGTATATCTTGCTGAGAAGACAGGAAAGACAAGCGTAGATGTGGCGTCTGTCATAGAGTCATTCTTCAGCAGAGATATACGCCTGCCTGTTGACATATTTTCTTTTGATATCTCGTTTAAGGTTCAGAAGAAGACAGAATTTGAGGAGAGCGTGACAAAGCTGACTTCGCGTATAGGGTATTCTGATTTTGTTTTTCATACTGCGCCTGCAAGCATTATACTTAAGGATGATGGTGCTTTTCTTATGTGTGATATTGGTGGCGGTTCTTTAAATTTTCGCAAGGTTGAGAATCTTAAGAATTTGAGCGATTTCTGCGAGGTTCCACGTTTTGTGATTGTGAGTAGGTCCAATGTGCTTAATGTGGGCGGTGTGGCTGTGGTCAAGATTGAGGAGATTAAGAAGACTGAGTCAAAAGATGAGTTTATGGAGCTTATCTGTGATAGGGAGTGAGATGTTTTTTTGGGTTTTAGAGTAAAATCTGGTCTGTATATGTCTGATTTAAGGATAAAAAGTATAGTGTCTTTGGTTGATAGGTAGTTGTTTTTTCTAGTGGTATGGTGCTATTAAAAAAGGGGTATAGCGGCATGGTATATTAGGTAGGTATATAAATTCTGAGAAACTCATAACTATTGTGAGATGTAATGGATGAAAAGAATGCTCTGGTTGTGTTTGAAGATAAGAATATACGAAGAACTTGGTTTAAAGATGAATGGTGGTTTGTAGTTGAAGATGTTGTTCTGGCATTAATAGATTCCAAAGATCCAAAACAGTATATTCAGCGGATGAAACAGCGGGACTTAGAATTAGAAAATGGGTGGGTACAGATTGTACATACCCTTTTAGTTGATACTGTTGGCGGAAAACAAAAAATGAACTGTGCTAACACGGAAGGTCTCTTTCGTATTATCCAGTCTATTCCTTCTCCTAAAGCAGAACCTTTTAAGCTGTGGCTGGCACGGGTCGGTTATGAAAGGGTTCTAGAGATAGAAGATCCTGAACTTGCCCAAAAACGAATGAAAGAGATGTTTAGGCAAAAAGGTTATTCTGATCCTTGGATTGAAAAGAGAGTAAGGGGTATTGCTGTAAGGGATGAGTTGACAGATGAATGGAAACAAAGAGGTATTGAAAAACAAAAAGATTTTGCGATTTTGACGGCTGAGATTTCTAAAGCGACATTTGGAATGACTCCAAATGAATATAAACAACATAAAAACTTACCAAAACAATCAAAAGCTAATTTAAGAGACCATATGAATGATATGGAGCTGATTTTTACAATGCTTGGTGAGGGTGTAACTACAGAGATTACAAGGAGCAAGGATTCAAAGCATCTTGAAGAATGCAAGGCTGCTGCAAAAGAGGGCGGTGATGTTGCAGGAAATGCGCGAAAAGATGCGGAAAGAAAGATTGGCCGAAGTATAAGTACAAATGATAATTATTTGGCTGAGACTGAGAAAGAGAAGAGGAAAAGGTTGAGTTAGTGGGGGGTTTGGGTTGGTGGCTAAATTTAATCCAAAAATTGAACTTAACTGTATGTGATTAACTGATGTTTGCCTTTGGTAAATTTGGGTGTAGTTTTCGTTTTCATATGTAAAGTACATTAAAGGGCAGTTTTCTAAATCCAAAAATTTATATAAATACGCAATAATTGTTATTTATGAAGATGTTTGTGGAAAATCTTAAAAAATTTTTTAAGAAAGAAGAAATGATAGTTCCAGCTGGCTTGACTTTTAAATTCTTGGTTAAACCTATGTTAACAAAACAGTATCAAAAAAGGTTTAAGTATGGTTTAGTACATAAAAGCGGATTAAGTGAATACTATAAAATTCTTGATGTAGAATTCTTTGAAAACTACAAAGGGAAACAAATGTTAATCAAGGTCTTTTGTCCAGAACCAGTTGTAGCAATTGAAAAGTCAAAAGAAAATGAATTTTACAATCAAATGAAAAATAAATTTTCTGAATGGGTTATTAACACATTAAAAGATAATAAATATGATTGCAAACATCATGAATTTAATCACACTGTAAGATTAGCTTAAATATAAGAAAACTGCCCTCTTCTACTTTTTAAGGACTTCAAATTTATTGAGTTTAGCAACGATTTTTATCAATAAAAATATATAAGATTCTGCTATGAATGTTGTCTCTTTATTCTAACACCTTAACACTATCCACCCTTCCGTCGCCGTCGATGTTCAAACCTTCAGCAACGCACGCCCAATTGTCTTTGCCGTTGTAATTCTTAAGAATAATTTCAGTGAATCTTGTAAGCATAGGGACTGCGGCTTTTGTACTATTGAAAAATTATGTAAGAGAAAAATCACACAAGCAAATACTATTTTATATATGTAAGCTTATTTATTATCCATGGCTAATAGAGGAAAAGAATTGGATTATCTGTTTGTGTTGAAGGCGCTGGATGAGATATCTTTTGCTGTCGGGAAAAAACTATTGGTAGATTTTCTTCGCGGGGATGAAAGCAATAAGTCCATAGTCCGGAACTCTTTGGCTTCAAAAGAAAATTTCGGGGTTCTTGCTTATGATAAGGAAGAGCTGAATGCGATGATAGATAATCTTATCCTGAATGATATGATTGGTATCGATTTTATCGGTAACAAGAAGTTCTGGAAAGTTCTGAAATTGACTGAGAAAGGGGGAAAAGAAATAAGCAATCCTGTTTTGTATAAAAAAAAGCTGTCCTTCAACTTTAAGGAAACCCGGACGCAAATAACAGCAAAGGACAGGGTTCTGTTTGAAAAGTTCGCTGAGTTTCTTGGCCATTTCAATGATGAGCAGAAAAAAGCAATCATAAGTGATAACAAGCATATATTGTGCCTTGCAGGGGCAGGTTCAGGAAAAACTACAGTGCTGACAAAAAGAATAGAATCTCTGGTTAAGCACTGTTCCGTTGATCCGAAAAAGATACTGGCAATAACATTTACCAGGAAAGCAAGAGCTGAAATGATGAGACGGCTTGAGCATATAGATGAACTTAATGTTGAAACATTCAATTCTTTTTGCGAAAAGACTTTAAGGCGCCACAATAACTGGATCTATGATAAATCTGTCAGGGTTATTAATTATAGGGATAAGATCGTGATGGTCAACAAGGCGCTTTTGAGTATGAATATAGCACCGGACCAGGCAATAGATATATATTTCAGCCATACCCAAAAACAAGGAAAAACTACAGATCAGCTTCAGAATATATTTATGAATGATTGCTTCTTTATCAGGGATTATTACAAGTTCAAGAACAGATTGCTAAGGGACTTATCTTTTGAAACTGTTGATAATGGCCATAAAAAAAGTGCAGATCTTGTATTTGGTGTCTGTAATTACATTGAAGCATATATGAGAAAATATGGCATGCGTGATTTTGCAGATCAGCTGGTTGATGCGATAAAGCTGTTTGAAAAGCACACAGGATTGATACCTGAATTTGATCATATTCTTGTAGATGAGTATCAGGATGTCAATTCAACACAGATAAAACTTATCGATATTCTTGATTCTCCTAATTTATTTTGCGTGGGCGACCCAAGGCAGTCAATATATGGTTGGAGGGGGTCTGATATAAGATATATACTGAATTTCGAGGATAAATATAAGGATTGTGAGATAATCACATTGTCAAAGAATTACAGGTCAACAAAGCATTTGGTTGAGTTGACAAATAATTCAATCAAGGGTATGGGGCTGGTAGATTTGGAATCGGTCATTGAAGGAGAAAAAGACATAAATTTTCTGAAATTTAGTTCAGAAGATGCAGAGCTTGCATTTGTGCTGCAAAAAATAATAGCCTTAGATTTGCCGGGAAATGAAATATTTGTGCTCGCAAGAGTTAACAGGCAGTTGAATGAAATGTCCCAGAGGATGAAGCTTGCAGGAATAAAACATATTGTAAGAAGCGATGAAATGAAAAAAAGCAGTAAAGCCAAGATGAATGATATAACGCTTGCAACTATTCATGCAATCAAGGGTATGGAAGCAAAAGTTGTTTTTATCATAGGGTGCAACGCTTCTTATTTTCCGTGCAAGGGCAGTGAACATCCTGTAGTCGATATGGTTAAAGTTGAGGAATATGACAAAGAAGAAGAGGAAAGAAGATTATTTTATGTTGCGATGAGCAGGGCAAAGGAGAGCCTGTATTTGACATACACTGGTAAAAAACCGACGTATTTTATAACAAAAAGCATGCTTGAGATGATGGGAGATGAAAAAGGGGGACTGCAGCCTATAACTTCGGGAAAAATAAATGTTGATATATCTAAATTATCAGGGGATTTGATGAAGAAGCTTAAAAGCTGGAGAAGTTCTCTTGCCGGAGAGATGGGGCTTCCTGCTTATTGTATAATGCAAGACAGAACCTTGCTGGAAATAGCACAGAGGTTACCGAAGACTTCTGATGAGCTTGAAAGGATATATGGTCTTGGGCCTGCTAAAATTACAAAGTATGGTGAAGATATTTTGCAGATTGTTAATTGTTGAAATTTGAGTTTTAGTGTAAAATAAGAGCATCAAAAGCTGATTTGGGTGGGTGAATAGATTTATTGGAACTGTTTAGTTTGCTATGCAGGAAAGCAAGTGTATTATCTTGGAATTATCTGGTTCTGGATATTATTGATAAGTGGTCTGCAAGGTACTTTTCACTCCAAAACCCGTACACTATCAACCTTACCGTCACCGTCTATGTCAAGGCCTTCTATAACACATGCCCAGTTGTCTTCGCCATTGTAGTTCTCAAGAACTGTTTCTGTAAATCTCGTCAGTGCAAGGACTGCTGCCTCTGTGCCGCTGAACCTGTTGCCCGCAAGAATAAGGATGCTCTTGTCAGTATTCTTCGGGTTGACTATCTTGGCTATCATGCCTATGTTGTCCTCGTCATATACCTTTCCTGTCTTCTGCGATGTCATGCCTCTGAAAGGGAAGTTGTCTATCCTGAATTTTACAGGGATATAGTTGTTTATGTCACCTGTTATCAGGTTCGTGAGAGGCCCGCCGACTACGACAAGATTGCTGTCATACTTTTTCTGTGATTTTATATCTATGTCAAGGATTGTTGTGAACTTCTTTGGCATCGTCACCATCTGGCCGAGGAAAAGTGCCAGATCTATAGCATAATGGCCATCTCTTGCCCTTACCTGATGAAGCCCATGAGGGTCAGGAGATCCTACAACTATGTTTGAGTTAAGGTTTCCGTTGTTGATGAAAGGGAAAAGGAATGATTTCAGCTTATCTGATTCATTTCTCATGGGAAAATCGGCAAGCTTCATGTCACCTGAAGGAAGCTCGAGGGCAAAGGCGTGGTTTGTTACAGTGTAATATTTCGCTATCGTGCCGCCAAACTCTTTTTTGGTCTTCACTTCTATCTGTCCGTTCGCTTCCAGCTGTTTTATATGGTAATATACTTTCTGCTCATGCAGGCCAAGCTCTTTTGCTATCTCTGCCGGGTATCTCGGCTTCTCTGCAAGGAGCTTCAATATATCCCATCGTGTGTTATTCAGCAGCCCCTTTAGTTTTTCAGGTTTATTTACAAGTATCGCGTTTTTTGCGAAGAATTTTCCGTTTATCTCTTTTATTATCTGCGCCATCTGAATCGAACCATTTATAATTTAAGTTATAATGTTATTATTAAATTGTTTATAATATATAACTTTATTTTATATATATTGTCTATTTCTTTATAAATCTTTTGTTCAGTTTATATATTGAATTATAAAATGATTTATAATACTTTCACTTGTTTTTGAAAAACCTTTTTATATCTGCATTGCTTCAATGTAAAGGTGTATTTGAAATATATTGTTTTATTATTATTATTATTATTATGGGTCTGGTAAACTATGTGCGGAATTGTTGGCTATAAAGGTAAAAGGCAAGCCAGTAGTGTTATAATTGACAGCCTCAAGACGCTTGAATACAGAGGATATGATTCCTGGGGTGTTGCTGTTGTAGGCAACCCTTCAATTGCTGTCGTGAAAGAAGTGGGCATGATCTGTGATGCTGATACAATCAATAATCTCGGGAGCGGTACAGTAGGCATTGGCCATACAAGGTGGGCAACCCATGGAAAAGTCACAGAAGATAACTCTCATCCGCATATGTCTTCTGACGGCTGCATCTCTGTGGTCCATAACGGGATTATTGATAATTACCAGGCACTTAAAGAGCAACTGAAGAAAAAAGGATATGTCTTCAGATCTGAGACAGATACTGAGGTAATACCTCTTCTTATAGAAGACTTCATGAAAGATGGCTGTTCTTTTGAAGATGCGTTCAGAAAAACATTATCTTTTCTTGAAGGCACTTATGCTATAGTCAGCATCCATAAAGATTCTGAAACAATGATCTGCGCCCGCAAGGATTCCCCGATTGTCGTCGGTGTCGGTGACGACGAGCATTTTGTGGCGAGCGATTCTCCTGCCTTCATCAATCATACGAATAAGGTTATATATCTTGAAAATTATGAGATGGCAGTCTTCAACGGAAGCTTTGAGGTGCGTTGCTCAATCACAGGAGATATTATAGATAAAAAGGTACAGGTCCTTGACTGGAATGTGGAGCAGGCAAAGAAAGGGGATTTTAAGCACTATATGCTCAAAGAAATATCAGAGCAGAAAGAGACGATAACCAAAGCTATACATCAGGATGATAAGGTGCTGCAGGGAATTGCTGATGCAATAAATGAGTCTTACGGGACTTTCTTCATCGCATCCGGATCCTCTTATAATGCGGCTCTCTCTGCGTCATATACATTTTCAAAGATTGCCAGAAAACATATAAATATTGTTGATTCTTCCGAGTTTCCCAACTATGAGCATTTTCTTACACCCCAGACACTTATGATAACTGTATCCCAGTCAGGGGAGACTGCTGATGTTCTTGATGCTGTAAAGGTGGCAAAGAAGAAAGGTGTCAAGATACTGTCTATCGTCAATGTGATGGGCTCGTCTCTCATGAGGAATTCAGACCATACGCTTCTTATGAATGCAGGACCTGAAATATGTGTCCTGTCGACCAAAAGCTATACATCACAGTTAGCAATCCTTACCCTTTTGGCTTATGCCTGTGTGGGAAAGCTTAGTGAGGGCAAGGATCTTCTGAAATCTGTCGCAGATCATGTGGGCGATCTTACAGATCCTAAAACGCTTCTGAGTACTGTTGAGCTTGCGTCTTCTTTGAAAGATAAAGAACATCTGTATGTCATAGGGAGAGGCCAGAGCTATTCTACTGCTCTTGAAGCGGCTCTTAAGATAAAGGAAGTATCTTACATACATGCTGAGGGATTTGCAGGAGGCACTTTGAAACATGGGCCTATCGCTCTTATAGAGGAAGGGACGCCATGTATAGTCTTTGTCCCGAATGATGAGACCCGAAAAGAGATATTGAGCAATGCGATGGAAATAAAGTCAAGAGGCGGCTATATTATCGGGGTGTCTGATGAGGAAAATGAAATCTTTGATTATTTCATCAAGGTGCCGGATGTTGGTCATGCGTCTCCTATTACAGATATAATACCTATACAGGTGCTTTCATATTATCTTGCAATCCTTCGCGGCTGCAATCCTGACCGTCCCCGGAATCTTGCCAAAAGCGTGACAGTGAAGTAGTCGAGAAAAGATTTATATTTCCTTAGCACTTATATGTTATTGTTAATAATATTGGTGTAATCTTATGGATATGTCTATTTTTAGGGCTTATGATGTCAGGGGCATCTATGGCAAGAATCTGACTGATGATATCATGGAGAAGATTGGTCTTTCTCTTGCTGATCTTATGAAAAGAAAAGGTAGAGGGAACAATGTTCTTGTCGGTGCTGACATAAGGGCGTCAAGCCCTGCGCTTCTTGATGCTTTCATACGCGGCGCTACAAAAGGCGGGCTGAATGTTGCAAATGCAGGCATAACCTCTTTCGGTGTTACTCTTTTTTCCGGCTGGAAGCTTAAAAAAGATGTGACTGTCTATATCACAGCATCGCATAATCCTCCTGGGTGGAACGGTATCAAGTTCTATGATAAGGATTGTGTCGGTTATTTTGAGGAAGATAATAAAGAGATAGGCCGTATTGTTGCTGAGGGTAATTTTGTTAGACCTGATGCTGCTGGCACTGTTGAGACTGTTGACATGACAGAAGAGTATGTCAATTGCCTTTCCGGGCGATTTTCGGTTGAAAAGCCGGTCAATCTTGTCGTTGACTGCGGCAACGGAAGCACATGCCTATCTGCTCCGAAAGTCTTCTCGTCTACTGAAAATATAATGGAGACTGTTATTTTTGATAAGGTGGACTCGTCTTTTCCGGAAAGAGGTGCTGATGTTGAGGTTGAAAATCTTGAAAAGATGAGAAAAAAAGTGCTTGAATGCGGTTCTGCTTTCGGTGCAGCTTTTGACGGCGACGGCGACAGGGTAGGCATTGCGGATGACAGAGGCAGGATACTTAATTCTGACCAGATAGCATTTGTGCTTGCAAAAGATATATTTTCAGGTAAAAAAGGCACTATGATTGTAAATGTGGAGTGTTCCATGGCTATTGAAAGGCAGCTTGGAAGCCTTGGTATAGAAATTGTCAGGATTCCTGTCGGGCATACTTTCATGATGCAGAAGGCAAAAGAGAAGGGCGCATTGCTTGGGGAGGAAAACGCTTTGCATTTTGTGATGCCTAAATATTTTCCGTTTGATGATGCAATTGTTGTCCCTCTGAAAATTGCTGAGATACTGTCTAAGACAGGCCGGAAACTTTCAGATATTGTTGATGAGTTTCCTATCTTTCCAAAAAAGAGAGTCTCTGTTGATTGTCCTGATGATGTCAAGTTTGGCGTGATTGAAAAACTTAAGGAAAAATTCGGCGATCAGTATGATAAAGTGAATACGCTTGACGGTGTCCGTGTTGATCTTGATGACGGGTGGGTACTGGTCAGGGCTTCAAATACTACACCTATCATCAGGATAACTTCTGAAGCTGTTGATGAGAAGACAAGGGATGGGTTTCTGGATAAATATGTGAAGATTGTTGAGGATGAGATTAAGGACAAATGATATTTTAAATTTTTTTATTATTCCAGGAACATTACATCTTCAATCCTGCCTTTTTTCTCTATACCCTGAACAACTTTGGCTTTGATGTTCCTGTCAAGCTTGTTGCCTTTTTCTATCCTTGAGAAGTATTTTGTGAATGCCTGGACTGCTGCTATTGTTCCGTTCATCTCTATCCCTGCAAGAACAATGATATCATATTTTTTATCAAACGGGTTTTTTGTTTTTACGATGAATCCTGTTTCCGGTTCTGAAAATTCGTCACCTGATATTGTTGATATTATTTTTGTGCCGCTTTCGTTAAGTTTTATAGGTAGTGCGCTGTTGACCTCTTTTTCTACAGTGTTTACATAGAATCCTGAGATTATTATCAGATTGCCTTTAAGGTTATCAACATCTGTGTCAACATATGTCAGCCTGCCATCTTTTGATCCGTATTTTCCAAGCATTGCTGCGATGTCGCCTGCCAGGTGGCCGCACCTCTCTGTCCTGTTGAGCTTTCCGTGCGGCATGGGTGAGCCGACAATTATCCTGCAGTTTATCTTTCCTTTATCTACAAAAGGTTTTAGCATCTCCGGTGGTGCTATGTAGTCGTGGATTGACATTTCCCTGTGTTTTGGATCAATATATTTCGGGATGAATGAGTATGCGGTCTTTTTCAAGGAATACTGTTTCGCAGCCCCGGGTAATCTTATGTCTTCAGCATCTATGAACCCTTCTTTTTTAAGTATGTTCATGTGATAATATACTTTCTGCTCGTGTATCTTAAGGGCTTCCGCTATCTGCATAGGGTACAGGTTCTGCTTGGACAGCATTTCCAGTATCACAGAACGTATCGGATGCCCCAGAACATTTGCCGCGCTGTGGGCTTTTAGTATCTTTGTGGGGATTATCGTGTTCTTCTCGCTGTTCCAGATATAGTACATATCATTGATTATGTACAGTGTTATTTATAAATATTTTTATAATTACTTAAAGATTGATTTTGAAAATTTTGTTGATTAAGCTTTAAAAAGACATATGATAACTTTTGTTTAATCATAGTTGATATGTTTTTTTTGCGGTGTTTTGTAAAATGTGGCAGATATATGCGTTATTGAGTGTTGTTGCGATTGGGATTGCTGTAGTCTTGAATAAGATAGCAGTTGATGACAGGGATGTGGCTGTTGTCACCTGGAGCCTGATGGGCGTTGCCGCTTTTTGTTTACTCCCCCTTTTTGATTTTTCCGTAATTATCTCCCCTTCTCTTTATCCTTATATTTTTGTTGCAGGAGTAGTCTATTCTGCTGCGGCGTTGTGGGCATCTAAATCTTATAAGAATGCAGATATCTCGCTGATAGCATCCATAAAAAACTTTGCACCTGTTCTTGTCCTGCTTCTTTCTGCCCTGTTTTTGGGAGAGGTTATAACGCTGCAAAAGATTGCAGGAATATCTCTTATTTTTATTGGTGCTATCGCTCTTGAAAACATAAGGAAGCCACATCATTCATTGAAGAAGCTTTTGCTTAATAACGGCGTCAAATGGGCTTTTTTGACAATGCTTGCCATGTCTGTCGGCCATATTATAGATAAATATGTACTTTTTGCGCTTGATGCGGGGATGTTTTCTGTCATGCTGTACTGGATAATCTTTGTCATGCTCACAGTGTATATCATCTCAACAAGAAAGCTTAGTCTTGGTCTTGAAACAATCAGGAAGGCTCCGTCCCTGATATTTTTTGCAGGATTTTTTGAGGCGCTTTCTTTTTATCTTCAGATGCTTGCGTTGCAGATGGTGGATGTCTCTATATATGTCCCGATAAGAAGGACATACAGCATTGTTGTTGTGATACTTGCTTATTATGTCCTTAATGAGAAAAATATAGGAAACAAGCTGTTTGGGGTTGTCCTGATGATATTGGGTGTAATAATATTGGGAATTTAAATGGATTTTGATATGATATGCTATATTTTGCGGATGAGGGGTCTGAATATACATTTAAAGATTTATTCAGCAATTAATGTTTAGGTGTTATTAGATGCAAGCAGTACTTTTAGCGGCAGGCGAATGTTCAAGGTTCAGACCTTTATCTGATGGTATGCATAAGTGCATGATATCTATCTTTGGAAAGACAATTATTGAGAGGACTGTTGAGAACCTGAAAAAAGCAGGCATAACAGACATTATTGTAGTGCAAAGTCCAGGCTCAAATATTAAAGATGCTCTTGGTGACGGCTCATCTTCAGGTGTCAATATACGATATGTAGTACAGAAAGAAGCGAAAGGCATGGGCGACGCTGTCCTTGCGGCGGAAAAATATATAGATAGTTCTTTTTTTGTCCTTAACGCAAACAGTTTTGAGGTTTCAGAGTTCCTTGATGATATGCGAAGCAAATTGCAGGATACCGGTGCCGGAAAGGTGCTTCTCGGAAAAAAGACAGATATGCCTTGGAATTACGGCATTGTTGTGCTTGACAAGAAAGTCAGCGATAAGGTTGTTGACCTTATAGAAAAGCCTGCCAAGGGCGAGGAGCCTTCTGATATAAGGCTTGTAGGAATATATTTCCTGCCAAAGGACTTCTTTGATTATTACAGGCGCGTCAAGGTGCACCAGTATGCTTTTGAGGATGCTTTGAAGCTTTACATGAGCGAGAATGATGCAAGAATTGTGATTACTGATAAAGGGACGCCGACAATGAAGTATCCATGGGATCTTTTCAATGTTTCAGATATCCTGTTCTCCAGCATGAAACCGCACATATCCAAGTCTGCAAAGATTGACAAATCTGCTAAGATAGAAGGATCTGTCCATATCGGCGAAAATACGAGAGTTTTTGAGAATGCTGTAATAAAAGGACCCTGCTATATCGGTGACAACTGTGTTATCGGCAATAATTCTTTTGTGCGGAATTCTGTGATTGAGAGTAATGTCCTTATCGGGGC
>WTCA01000085.1 GCA_013138805.1 archaeon
CAGAAAGAAAGAGAGCTTGAAAAGATAGTAAGGCTGGTAGGCTATGAAGGACTGGAAGACAGAGACAAGTTCCTCCTTAAAGTCTCAGAACTGTTCAGGGAAAATTTCCTCCAGCAGAGCGCATACCACAAGACAGACATGTACTGCTCCTTCAAAAAACAGTATAGCATGCTAAGATGCTTTGCCATCTACTATGACATGGGCATGATAGCGATAGAGCACGACAATACCCTGGAAGATATCCTCAACCAAAAACTCATAGAAAAAATATCCCGGATGAAGACAGAAGAGAAGGAAGAGTTCGGAATACTGGAAAGAGAGATTGAGGAATGCTTATTAGGAAAGAAAGACGCAATAGACCTAGACGGATTATTAGAGATCAATCATGGTGAATAGATTGAAAGAATACCAGACATTATCAAAGATAACAGGGCCTCTGATAGTAGTCGAAGGCATAAAAGATGTCGGCTACAGAGAGCTTGTCACAGTCATACTAAAAGACGGCACTGAAAGAACAGGCCAGGTACTGGAACTGAAAGGTGACACAGCAGTCATAGAAGTCTTTGAAGGCACCGCAGGCATAGGCATAAAAGATACAAAGGTCAGGTTCCTCGGCAAAGGCTTCACCATCGGCGTATCAAAAGATATGGTGGGCGGAATCTTTGACGGGTTAGGCCGCCCAAAAAACATGAAACTCATACCTGAAAAAAGGATAGACATAAACGGCATGCCTATAAACCCATACTCAAGAGATGTCCCGAAAGCGTTCATAGAGACAGGGTTCTCAGCAATTGACGGACTTTTAAGTCTTATCAGAGGCCAGAAACTGCCCATATTCTCAGAGAGCGGCGTACCTCACAACCAGCTTGCCGCAGGCATAGCAAAAAACATAAAGTCAGACCTTGTAATATTCGCAGCCATCGGCGTCACAAACGACGAGCTCAACTACTTCATAACAGAGTTTGAGAAGACAGGCGCCCTGGAAAACATCATAGTGTTCGCAAACCTTGCAAGCGACCCGGTAATTGAAAGAATAGTCACGCCAAGAGCAGCTCTCACAGCAGCAGAATACTTTGCCTGGGAACACGACAGGAATGTCGTCGTAATCCTCTCGGACATGACAAACTACGCCAACGCATTAAGAGAGATATCAGCATCAAAAGAGGAAGTCCCAAGCAGGAGAGGCTATCCTCCATACCTGTACTCAGACCTCGCATCAATATACGAAAGGACAGGAAGGATAAAAGGAAAGGAAGGATCAATAACCCAGATACCTATACTGACCATGCCTGAAGGAGACATAACCCACCCCATACCGGACCTGACAGGATACATAACAGAAGGGCAGATAATGCTGTCGCCCGCATATCACAGGAAAGGTATCTTCCCGCCGATAAACATAATCCCGTCCCTGTCAAGGATGATGCACCACGGCATAGGCCTGCACTTGACAAGAGAGGATCACAGGCAGGTATCAAACCAGATATACGCTTTCTATTCAAAAGGAAAGAAACTGGAACAGCTCAAATCAATAATAGGCGAGGACGCCCTCTCAGACATAGACAAGAGATACCTGAAGTTCGCATCATCCCTTGAAGAACAGTTCATCAGCCAGAAAAAGAGAAGAAGCATTAAAGAAACTCTCAATCTGGCCTGGAAGCTTCTCATGATACTCCCAAAAGAAGAGCTCACAAAGATTGATAAAGACATGATAGAAAAATATTGGTACGATACACATGATGAATGAAGACATAAAACCTACAAGGACGCATCTTAAGATGCTGAAAGAGACACTTGACCTGAGCATAAAAGGCCATGACCTTCTTGAAGAAAAGAACGAAGCATTGATACTGGAATTCTTTTCGATGTCAAAAGATATGGACGCAAAAAGGAAGGACATGGAACAGAAACTGGTAGAAGCATTCGAATCTCTGGGCGATGCACAGGCAACACTGGGTCATATAGAGACACGATATCTCGGCGCGTCAGTCACAGGAGCACCGGAACTCAACATCAGCGAAAAGAAGATAATGGGTGTCAACCTGTTAAAGATCAACACGCCCGACTACTCAAGAGAAATACTGGAAAGAGGCTACAATATTACAGACTCAAACCATCACCTTGACGATGCAGCATCTCTTTTTGAAGCATCAGTCCCGAAAGCCATCAAGGTCGGCGAGGCAGAGACAAACTCAGGAATACTAAAAAAAGAAATCTCAAAGACAAGAAGAAAAGTAACAGCTCTGGAAGATTTCATGATACCGTCACTGGAAAAAGCCAGATCATCAATAATATCAAAGCTTGCTGAAAGGTCAAGAGAAGACTTTGTAAGGACAAAGATGGTCAAGAGAAAGCTAAGGTGAATAAGATCCCGGACGATGATCAGAGACATGAAGAAAGACGACCTCAAACATCTTCACTTTCTGACCGCCCTTTTGAAGATATAGAAAAAATGTACCTCGGCAAGAAAAAAAGATATACACCTCCCTTCTTTGGATATAAAAGATTCCTATCAGATTCATCACACTCAGATTCAGATTTTCACGCAAGCACAAGAAACTATGAAAATATAAGAACAGAGTACACAAGACGCCTCAGAAGTATGAAGAAAAGAGGCTTCTGGAGAAGTGTGAGATATCATCTATACCTAAGACACCTATAAGGCATTGATTACAGCAATATCATGCAAGTACTAAAATAGAATCTGAATCAGGAACCCCGACAGAAATAAGCTCAGACGACCTGACTACATAAAGTCCACTCTCATACTCGGGCTCCATGAAAAACACAGGATTGAATGAACCTTTACCTTCAGGCATATATTGTTCTAAAAACTTGTTGCTCTCTGAGAAATCACCGCTCAGCTTGATATGGACTTCCCCTTCATGTAGATACACATCTTCAAGCGAAGAATGATATCTTTCTGCGGTTGCATTTATATTCTTAAACACCTCACTTCTCTTGCGCTCATCAAGTTCATACTCTAAATTACAAACATTCATGCTCTCAAGCATATCCTCAATATTACAAGATAACCCATTTATATACGAAAAGGTCTCATCCAAAAAAGGCAGCAGCGTCACATCTCTTTTGCTGTCCAATCTCAGTGGCGAATACTTTTCAGAATCTGGCCTTATATCCTCTTCAGGTTTGCCTTCAAAAGCAGGGATAGACGGAGACAGGTCATAGTCCTCAGCAAAAGTTAATTCATCCTTTAGAACCAGATGAACCGAACCACTCCGAACCTCTCTAAATTCAGCATACAATCCGCCAACTGAAACTCTCATATTCAAAAGAGGATCCACAGATAATATGTTATCAATCTCTGCGGAAGCCATAGTATATATAGGATTTTTCCTCAAAAGAAGAAGGGAATTCTTTGAATTGATATTATATGAAGCGAGCATGTCTTCAAGAAAATCATATTCTTTTTCAATTCTGTATCTTGCATCATCAAGTTCTTTCATTTGTTCATCATATTCAGATACGATTTTAATTTCTTTCTGACCAAACATCGCAGATATAATTTTCCCAGCCTCAGACACATCCACACATATCACCACTCAAATATAAACATAATTATGTCTGAAAACTTAAAAATGTTTAGAAAAACAGCAATATCAAAAAAACAAAAAGAAACAAACCTTCTACTCTTTAACCTTCATTATCGCCTCGGCAATATCACCGTCAGTCTCTTCAAGAGCAGTCCTGGCATCATCTTCTGAAACCTCACCCTGCTCAGCGACCATCTTGATATCCTCATCAGTAAACTTCTCAGCCTCAGGCGACCTCTCAGACACCTCGCCGACTATCTGGAATGTTTCATTGCCCATCGCCTTGACTTTTGACACCTGTGGGTTTGAGATGACAATCTCTTTATCAGCGCACTTGATAACAACCTCAGTAGCATCAATCTCAACCATCTGCATGCCCATCTGCTTCATCATGCTCTTCATCTGTTTAGGATTCATTCCCGGCATCATAACAATCACTTACATCTAAGATGGAAAGGAAGTTTTAAATGTATTCTGTTTCATCAAGACACCACCCACAGTGCCCAACAAACAATAACCTGAACTCATAACAAAACCAATCCATGCTAGACTCAATCATCCTTTTCGCAATAGCAGGCATCCTTGCAGGAATCATCACAGGACTCATACCAGGACTTCACATAAACACGATAGCTATCCTCGCATTAGGCATCTACCGCACAAACGATATAGACCCGCTTCTCCTCAGCTGCTTCATAATAGCTATGAGCACAGCCCACTCCTTCCTTGACTTCATCCCGTCCATCTTCTTCGGCGTCCCTGACCCCGCAACAGCCCTTACAGTCTTACCCACTCACAAGATGCTGTTCAAAGGAAAAGGATACGAAGCCCTCGCCCTGTCAGTCATCGGCGGCCTTTTCGGCATGGTCATCCTAATCTTTTTCCTGTTGACAATAGCAAATTTCATAACACCTGCATACGCAGCAATCAAACCCCTTATACCATACCTTCTCATAATAGCAATAACATTCATAATCCTTAAAGGCACAAAGAGAAGAGCATCACTTTTTATTTTCATCATTTCCGGACTGTTAGGCACCATCACATTCAAATCCTACATGATAAACTCAAACTACATAATGTTCCCTCTGTTCGCAGGCCTCTTCGGAATGAGCAATCTGATGATGAGCTTCGGAAACATAAGCAAAATCCCGAAACAGAAGACAGACATAAAAATACGCCTGAAAGGCACATTCAAAAGCTCAGCCGCAGGATTCGCAGGAGGCCTTGTCGCAGGCATCATCCCCGGCCTCGGCTCTTCCCAGTCAGCAATGCTTGTCCAACATCTGGGAAAGATGAAAGGAGCAAAAAACTTCATAATAGCGGTAGGGACAATAGGCACGATAGACATCATCCTGTCATTCCTTGCCATATACCTGATAGGCAACGCAAGGTCAGGCGTCGCCATAGCAGTTGACGCAATAATAGGGACAATAACAAAAGACACCCTGCAGATATTCATAGGCATAGCATTCCTGTCGGCCGGTCTTGCAGCAGTTCTCACTCTGGATATAGGAAAGGTAGCAACAATAATCATAGAAAAGATAGACTACAAAAAGACAGGCATAGCAATAATGCTCCTGCTCACAATGATGACAATAATATTCACAGGCATATACGGCCTTATCCTTCTGACCGCATCAACATCTTTAGGAATATACACGCAACAGATAGGAGTAAGAAGATCAATGCTGATGGGCTGCCTGATACTGCCGACAATTATGTTCTTTCTAGGACTCTAATATTTCTTCAGCCTCAAGCCTAAAAGAATCCTTAAAAGCTTCTGATTCATCATCCTCACAAACCCGGCATTCAAAAGCGGAGACTTCTCATAATGCACAATCACAGCAGACAGCATCAGGAGCGACCCGCCATATATCATAGAAGCTGTCAGATGCTCACCGAAAAGCCCGACACCGAAAATAATTGATATCAAAGGAAAAGCTATGACACTCATTATAGAATACTTGCCCGCCTCAAGATGTTCCAAAGCCTTGGCAAAAAAGAGATATGAAAATCCTGTAGCGACCACGCCTAACAGAACTATCCACATATATATATTCAAAGGCACAGACGAAAAACTGAAACCGACCAATGCAGGAGACATAAATATAGATGCGACAAGCATTGGCCAAAACACTGTATCTAAAGATGTATGGTCCCGCTCTTCAAGCTTTGTATAAGTAACCTGTCCTGCCGCAAAGACACAGCTCAATAATACAAATATATTGCCCATAAGATGTGAACTTTCAAATCCTGTAGAATTCATAAGGTATATGCCTACAATAACAATGGCGAGCGCAACAACCCCCATAGATGTTATCTTCTCCTTAAGCACTTTTGAAGCCATCAGATATACAAAGATAGGCGTCACAGAACATAAAAGGCCAACCTCTACGATAGAGGTATATGAAAACGCTGCAATAAAGAAGACAAAATTGAACGCTACCATCACCCCGAGAAAAAAGAAAGGCCTGATATCTTCCCTCTTCAGCGACAGCTGCCTGATATTTTTTGTGGCAGCGGCAAGTATAAGGAAAAATATGGCAGCTATAGAGACCCTAAAGAAGACAATAGTAAAAGTATCGACTGAAGGAGATATATATTTGGTAAATACACCTATCAGCGCAAAACATATCTGCGACAAGAGAACATAGGTAATGCCTTTCATGACAGATAAATATTCAGAATGATTTAAATATTATATCTCAAAAACACCCAAAACAAATAAAAGCCTTTCGCAACAATAACACTTTCATGCAAAACCAAAAAACGCCATTATGCCCGAAATGCGGCTCATTTGAGATGAAGTACATGGATCACATCAAGATGTACGGCGGATACCTGTGCCCTGACTGCGGCAGCATGTGGAGCACGAACGATATCAAGAAGAGATAACCTACTTCTTCACAACCTTAAGAGATACAATCTTCTGCCTGTCCATCTTCTCAACATGGATAGACATCTTATCAAGAACAACATCTTCACCTTCAGAAGGCACCCTTCCTAAAACATGAAGTACAAGCCCGCTTATAGTCTCAAAATCAGAATCATCAAAAGCAAACTTCACCTTAAGCCTCGTCTCCACATCTTCAATCTCAGCCTCACCATCCACCAAAAATGTCTTCTTATCAATCTTTCGTATCATGTTCTTGGACACATCTGTCTCATCATATATCTCACCGACAAGCTCCTCTAAAAGATCCTCTAAAGTAACAAGACCTGCAACGCCTCCATACTCATCCACAACGATAGCCATGTGCACCTTCTTGGACTTGAAGACTTTCAGAAGCTCATCAATCTTCTTGG
>WTCA01000008.1 GCA_013138805.1 archaeon
ATATATATTATAGAAATATTTGAAAATATGGAATATCTTATATACTGATTTTGTGACAACCTTGGCAACTTGACAACTCCAAGCTCTCCCGCTATCGAAAACAGTTATCGGTTTGGTTTACAGACAGTTCCAAAGTTTACAGGAGACAGGCAACATGATACACCCTTATAGGGCAATAACGATATCAGCATAAGCAATTACAGGCATTATCGCCATCGGCTATTTTCCGGACGCAACAAACACTATCAGAGACAGCAGAATAGGGTGATATCGATGACAGCATACCTTTTTTGAACCAATATCAGGCACGGAAAACGTACACCATGCAGATATCAGGTACGGCAACAGGTTTTCTATGCAGGGATATGGCAGGAAAACAGGACATCGGGAACGGCAACCATAAATATTCACGGCATCGGGTACGGTCACAGAGATACAGGTCATGGGTACAGGGCATCCAGACAGCAGGACAGCAGGGGATCAGGACAGCATACAGCACACAGGGACTCTGGGACGGCGGGAAGGTGGCTCAGGGATCCGCAGGGAAGACTTCATGACGGAAGATGCCAGAGGTCGGGACATAGGGTGACAGGCTCTCAGACAGGCTGTACGGACGGTGGGGCTGGGGGGGCTGTGGGAGGGCAGACTTAAATAGAAGGTCTGCCAATCATACCCTGTACCTTTCCTGCCTCGGACACCGGCAGATATCGGTGCCGGCAATCTCACATATGTCTGCTGGCACCTGTCTCTATCTCTTCTCATGGATCGCTGGGACAGGGAGATGGGGTGGGTCTCATGTTGACTTATAAAGAGGGGAATACAATTCTTGGGTAGTTGATGTTATATGGCATTCCAATCAGATAGACAGCGAAAGGCTGTCATGAGCAAGCTACATACATTAAGACAGATGATGACTACGCATAAGAGGGTCAAGTATGTAAAGCCTAGTAAGGAACTGGCTAAGACACATCCTACATTATTGAAGGTGTTATCGCCTGATGTACTTACTAAGAAAAAGGTTGGAGATAGTATAGCTTTCAGTGATATTGAAGGTAAGCCGGTGTCAGGTAAGATAGCTATGATGGATGGCAGTTTTGCTAAAGGCGATATAGCATATGTGAATATTCTGATAACAAAGCCTTTGAGAAGGATATTACAGATCCAGAAATATCAGTTGAAGTATAATCCAAAATATCCTTATGATCTTGAGATTGTAGATACAACTTATACTTGAGGTACGAAAGCTGTTATGGTCAAGTTAAATCGGTGATATGATATGTTCTTCAAGTCAGACAGGCAGAGAAAGGCTGTCATGGTCAAGCTGAAAGACAAGGGCAGGTTAGGGTATCTCGGAGAGGCTAAGGCGCAGGACATAATGAGCCAGATGGAGACTCAGGCAGAGGCAAAAGAAGAGGTGGTGTCCAAGAGACCGCCCCTGCTCAGGGAAGCCCTGTCCAAGAAAGATGTGAACGTGGGAGATAAGATCACTCTCACCCATGAAGACTCCGGCAAGCCGTATAAGATAATCGTGACTGACAGGTATATCGATCACGGAAGGCTGACCTATGATTTCAGGCATGAAGGATGGATACCTGCACTGGCTACCACGGGGTCTTATTCGCATAAGTTATAGGTCTGGTTGATATAGATATGGTATTCAGGACTGATAGGCAGAGACGGAAAGTCATGGCTACTCTGAAAGATGTTAGGCGAAGATATCCGATAGTGCAGGTCAAGTCAGCAGATGTTCCTGACCTGAGGGTACATGAAGGAAATATAGGTCGATATACTGGCAATAAACTTACAGGTAAAGGTATTGTGGTCGGTAGGGTATCAGGTTATGATGGCTGGGGGCGAGGAGAGGATAGCGAGATATACTCGATCATTGATACCAGCTATACATATCCTATTCTGATAGGAAATGTACATAATCATGACCTGAAAAATATGATGTATGGGATGGCAGTATATCAAGAATGAGGGATGATTGCATGACTACAAGGTTCATAACCAAAGGGACTGGCAAAGCAAGGAGAGTCATACCCATATCAAAGTCAAAGCCTGTGCCTGTCCAGAGACGGAGGTATCAGTTTCCCACAAGGCGAGACTTTCAGGCGATACAGCAGGAGATAGAAGCCAGATATCCGCATTTTCCTCTGTCAAAGAAAGAGATAGACGAGATCAACAGGAAACAGAAACAGGTCAGGCTATACGGCACCCAGAAGATATATCCTATGCTCAACCCGTATGCAAGGGCGTATCATAGGGTATCCATGAAACATAATTTCTTGAAGAGCCTGAAAAAGTATCATAAGGTCAAGCACACTCTTAATCCTATTCAGGATGCGTTGGCTAAGGCATCGCTCAAGGTGAATGAGCAGTTCATACGCAGTCTGGATTCAAGGCAGGTCATGTTGATGTGATGCTATCTTATAAAGGATTGAGATCTTCTTATATTAAAGGAGTGGTCATAGTATTATGGGATTCATAACTAAAGGCAGAGGGGCAGGGAGAAAGGTCATTCCTCTAAAAGATGACAGCTTGGCTGTCCGCAGGTCTAAGGCTATACCTACCATGACCATCGAAAACCTTGCACAACTGCTCCTAGATATCATGGATCTGTCTGATAAAGAAACGTATGTTCAGTATAGATTAACTATAGCGTTGAAAGATGATAAGGACTATTATTCTGAGATGTCTGAGCTGTATGATGAACAGAATGTGGATGATCTTGCAGATGCGATCATTGAGGGTATGGATGATAAGGCATTTCTTGAGCTTGCACTGAAATTTAAGGTGAATGAGCTATATTCAGATAAGAGCTATTACAAGCTTGCACTGGCTAGGTTCAACAGACGAAAGAGATGATATTTATGGCAACAAAATTTATCACCAAAGGTAAGGGCACATCAAGGAGAGCCATACCTATCAATGTATCTAAATTGCCAGTTAAGGTCAGGAGCTGTCAGACATTTGACCATTATCTGGATAAGATGTCTGATGATGAACTCTGGGCATACACATTTACATGGTTCGATCTTGATGGGTATGTAGAGATGATGGATGACTGGGATCCAGATACCAAGAAAGATGCAATCGCAGATCTTAGAAGGATGTTTCCTGATCAGGACATACCGTCAGCTGAACATCTGGACTTAGTTGATGACAAGGATAAGATAGCCGATGAATTTGATAAGGCTATGTCTAACCTTTCGACAGAGCAGTTCAAGAGATATGTACAGTATAATTCTGATACTAATTTCATGGTATACATTATGAAAATGTGGGATGATGATGTCAAGGCAGATGCACTTAAAGATATCAGAAAGTTTGTCAGTAAGAGATGATCATACATCATATATTCTGTATCACGGCAATGCTTATAAACAGCTAGCACTCGCACCTGAAAAGTTAGGCACCTGTATCTAAATCTAGATACCATATACTTTTATATATCTTCTTGGCTCAATAAATCCTATGCTTTCTGAGACTGTGGCAAAGATATGGAAATTAGATAATCCTATGGCTATGCTTGAAGAGGTCAGCAAGCTTGAAAAGTATGTCACAAGATATAAGCAGGGTACGTTTCGTATCAAGGACAGTATCAGGTGTCCGGTCTGCGGTGGACTGACATCTAAGATCCGTGACTATAACGGTCTGGCAAGGTACAGGCAGATCATCGGTACTGACCTGCCACCGTCAAGGCTTCATTCAGGATGGCTGTGCCTGTCCTGCAAGTCATCGCTGTTCCTGTCCACACAGGATATCATGGGCAAGGACACGCTGTCGGTCACTGTCACCTATGACAGCAGACCATTGTACAGGTTCACTTTCGGAGATTCTGGGTACAGGACGCTCATCAACATATATAGGGTATTGTTGCATACCATAAGGTCTATGGAGACACATCAGTTGTATCAGGTCATGGTACAGTATCACATGTCGTTCCTGAACCCTAAATTTGATGAGATGTCTGACCTTGTCAAGGCGGATGACATGTGCAATGAGCAGGAGGATAGCAGGCTGTATCCTGAATGCAGGATATATACTAAGAGTTGGTGACTATGGGCAGATATCTTATCAGCAGTAAGTTCAGCGCATTCAAGTCTGAGGACAGCTGTAAGAAATCTGGGATGGTCATCAGCATATCTGACCTGTCATCATCATGCATCATAGGTGAATATGTGTGTGCCAGCTGTGGCAAGGCACATCTGGTGATAGATAACTCAGATGATAAGAATACGCTCCTTTCACTGGCTAAGCAGTATAAGAGCGCTATGAGACATGTCAATGTCGTGAAAGCGTCTGAGGTGGATAAGACAGTCAAGGTGCCCAAGACTGTCCCTGCCAAGGTATATGTGGATGATGTCTGTTCATGTCAGGCTGATGAGACCTTGAAGAGCACGTCAAGGCTTAAATATTATAAGCAGTTGATCAGCAGTGATACTGATACAGACGTGCTGTATAGGTTCATGGTTGAGCTGGATAGTGAGTCTTCAGCGTCCAGCAAGGTGCTGGCACTGTGTCCGTCATCTGTCGTGTCAGGTCACAGGTGTGCCAGAGGGCAGGTCGGGGATGACGTGTTCAATTTCTTGAGAGGGTTCAAGGCTGACATGGATGTGGTGCCTTGCAGGTATAATGGCATGAACGCTTTTATGATACATAAGATTACCAGTAAGAATAGGGTATATAAGGTCATTCAAGACAATGATTTTGTCAAGGCATTGAAAGATAAGAGATCTAAGGTGCTGTCTGAGAATGCGGACTTTACCATAGACAGGCTAGACTCATTGTTTGAGACGCAGTTATATGACCTCAGGGTGCCTAAGGTAATGATACTGCTCTGCGGTCTGACTGTCGATACGTTGCCTAACCGTGAGAAAGGGTCAGTGTCGGTCATCAACAATGACGGCAGAGGTTTCTGCGTGTTCTACGGTGACGGTGGGACAGCTAAGTCATCATTGCTGGAGGCGTATGAGCTACGGTTCCTGAAAGATACCAATGGACAGCTCATGAGCGGTGAGACAGCTACCATGGTAGGGATAACGGGTGGTATAGATACCACCAGCCCGACCGGTGCGTACATAACGGAAGGTGCACTGACAAAGGCTAATAAGGCTATACTGCTGGTTGACGGCGGACAGCAGATGAGAGGGTTCATAAGCAAGATGCGGGAATGTTTCACCAAGGGAGTCATCCAGATCAGGAAGATGCTGTCAGGAGACCTGCCTGCACGGACTAGGATAATGTTGGCGTACAACCTGCGTAAGAATATGGGTGGGTATGGGTCTTACATATCTGCCATGAAAGATATAGGGTCATCAAAGCAGGAAAAGGCAGGTGCACTGTCCACGCCGGACATACGCAGGTTTGATATGTTCTATCCTTTTATATTCACGGGCAAGAAACATAAACGGAAAGACAGTGCGACGTCAAGGGACTTCATCAGGTATTACCGTGACCTGCTGGTCATCGCTTGGACGGTCAAGCCTGAGGATATATCTGTGGAAGACATAGACTTTGATCTGATGGACAGGACTGTGGACAGCCTGACAGATGATTATGGTGCCCTGATAGATTACGCTATCCTGAACAGCACCAAGCATATCACGTTCTTGAAGTATGTGGTTGCGTCAGCCATACTGAACGGCAGGGTCAGGTTCGAGGATGGTAGGGTAAAGGTTATTCTCGACAATGCAGATATCCGGTCAGTACATCAGCTGTTTGAAGAGATAATAATTGCCAATAGGATATATACCATCAAGGCAGGTGAAGATATAGACAATGATATCATAGATGGTATCATATCATTGATGACCAAGACGCAACGCAAGCATCTGGAAGGAGTGTATGCAACGTCATCAACTAGGATAGAGACATATGCATCTGACATGAAGATATCAAGGCAGGCAGTGTCTAAGGTATTCAGGCAGAACCTTGTTTCAGACATAGTTGTAGACGGTGCAGAATTTCCGTACTCTCTCATGAAAGGTGCATATGATGGTGATAATACCATATTGCCACCGATATACTCAAGAGGCATAACTGCATTCGGTCAGAAGGTATGTGAACGGATGGCACAGATGACATCTGAGCTGGTGCCTGTGATGTCATCTGCAGTGGCAGGCAGTGGCAAGGTCATAAAGGAAGGATCCAGATTGGATGAGGCTGTGCAGGATAAGATGAACAGCCCTGAAAAGGTTGATGCGTACATCGAGCATGTATTGGTATCCAGCCTGAAAAGGTCGCCTATGACTTATACGAACATATTGGGGCTGGTGTACCTGAACAGGTACTCAGACAAGTTGATAAGCACTAGGCTGACTGCACTGATCAACAAGAATGTAGTAGATGTCAACAGGTATGGAGAGGTACCTATGTTCTTCATACCTGTCGAGCTGGAGAGCTGATAGCTGACATATCAAGTATCATGGTCTCCTCATAAATCCTGCAAGCATTGTGGGTGAGGAACAAAGAATAAGACGGACGTGAAAATGAAATGGCAACTGAAGATGTAACTTTGGAAAACACCGGTGTGGTGGAAGGGAAGTCTATTGACATCTCTCCATATGTCGGAAAGATGACTAAGATAGAGGCAGTCACTGAACATAAGGGCGAGTTCGGGTACTTCATAAAGGTTGTATCTGACGTTCTTGGTAAAGAGGGCGACATCGAACTCAGGGCATCTGCACTGTTTAACCTGACGACAGATAAGGATGATGAGTCTAAGATAGGGTGGACTGAAAAATCCAAGCTGACACCGCTCCTGAAGAGGATGAAGGTAGAGCACTATAACGACCTTGTCGGTAAAGAGCTACAGGTAACTAAGGCTACTGACAAGAACGGTATGGAGTGGCTTACCTTTTGAGTGAGGTCTGAAGGGGGCTGGTATCTTTATGAAAGAGGTATCATCTCACTTCTCTCACTTTTTTTTTTGAATGGATGACAATGGGTGATATAGATGAGCTATGTAGTCAAGAAAAACATAACTGAATGGGGACATGACAATGGTGTCCGTGTATCTGCCGAAGTGTTTGACGGGCTGTCAGACATGGTCGACAGCATACTTGATAAAGCCAAGGAACGGGCTGAAGGTAATGGCAGGAGCACCATCAAGCTGAGAGACCTATGATCTCTCATATCTTTTTTTTTATTTTTTTTATGTCTTATAGTGTTAAGAGTGGAATAGATAATGCAAAGAATAAATGATTTGTATGAATAATAAATCAAAAACAGTTACTTGTATTTACTGTAGAAAAGAATTTGAAGACAAAAAAAATAGAAAAGATAGAATACGAAAATGTTGTAGTCAACTTTGTGCAAGAAGATTAAATTTAAAATCTTGGAATGAAAGTATATTAAAAACAGAACAGGTCGGAAATAAAAATCCTAATTGGAAATGTGGAATAAGTAAAGATACTTATCATTATCAAAAGATAGCAAGACTGAGAAGACCATTACATGAAAAAGCTATGAAAAAGTTACATAATGCAGTAAAATCAGGAACTAAAGATAAACCAAATAATTGTACGCTATGTGATTTTAAAACAGATGATAAACGCATGATTCATGGACATCATGAAGATTATTCAAAACCTTTGGATGTCATTTGGGTCTGTAGAAAATGTCATAATAAAATACATAGAAAGATGTAATATGTAAGTAGAAAAGGATGGTAGATTGATATAAACCTTAAGATATTTGAAGATTTAAGTGCTGAAGAAGAACCTGTCATATTAAGACTTATTAAATCTGATGGCGGGCTAGAGATAAAAGTCATTGCTGTGGATGAAAATGGAAATCCTATAGATCACGGAAATTTGATATCACTTACAAAAGATGGAAAACTTCGTAGGAATAATAATGTGAATACGACACTTGGTTTTGAGTTGGATGATAAAGGTAGAATAAAAGCAGAAGATGAATAAGGATACTGTTTTGGTGTCGCTTTGACTGTCATAGGTCAAGGTGGCTGGCTATTGGCTTGTAGCTAATTTATTCTACATCCTATGGTAGACGGGATGTAAAATATAGTCTGCTGTCTTATGGTTATGTGGTATGGATGATGAAGACGATTGATGGTTTCAAGGATAAGATAATCTGTGGTGATTGCTTAGATGTCATGAAAGAGATTCCTGATAGATCCATTGACATGATACTGTGTGACCTGCCTTATGGTGTCACTCAGAACAGAGAAGATAAGACCTTAGACCTTACCTTGTTATGGACTCAATATCTCAGGATAATAAAAGACAAGGGCATCATTGTCCTTACGTCTCAATTTCCATATACACTGGATCTGATCAATGGCAACCGTAGATATTTTAGGTATGACCTGATATGGGATAAGCATCTGACATCTGGTTTCTTGAACTCTAACCGTATGCCACTGAGGAAGCATGAGCATCTGTTGGTATTCTACAAAAGATTAGGCAAGTACAATCCGCAGTTCATGGCTGGTAAGCCACTGCACTCAAAAGGCATAAGTTACATGGACAAAGAACATAAGAATAATAATTATGGACACTTTGACATGGTTGATGATAGTAGGGCAGGGTCGACGTCTAAATATCCAGTCAGTATAATCAGCATACCTAAATCACATCCTAGCAAGGCGTTGCATCCCACCGAGAAACCTGTACGTCTTGCAGAGTACCTGATAAGCACGTATACTGATGTAGGGGATATAGTCCTTGATAACTGCATAGGTACAGGTTGGACTGCTGTTGCCTGTAAGCATCTATCAAGACATTTCATCGGGATAGACATAAGCCGTGCATACTGTGATATGTCAGAGCAGAGGTTGATGGACAGCTAAGATCAAAGATGATGTTTAGGATAATATATGGGATGAATGATATGGGACTGATGAAAGATACTATTGAGACATGCACCTGCGACAGCTGTGGTATGCCATGCGGACAGGAAAGCTGGGAAGCTAACGATCGCTGTGATAACTGCGGTCTGCCACTGAGAGAGTCAGGCGCTTGAGCTATCTATAAGGTGAGATACATGGTGTTGAGGGCGCAAGTGTGAGAAGCATAAAGGCGACGCAGTGCGGAAGTAGTAAAGCGTAACTACACTAAAGTACACAGTGATTATCGTGAATGAAAACGCATCATTTGTAGGTTCGATTCCTACCAGCATCATAATTGACTGTGATAATTATGAATGAAAAAATAGATATAAGTACAAGACAAGGAAAATATATTTATGATGGAGAACTCATGTTATTGATTCAAAAGTTATATGTAAATAAAATAAGTTTGAGTGCTTTTAAGGATGAAGCAAAGAAATTGAATGATAGGTTATATCAAACGTAGGTGAAATACATGGTGCTGATTAAATTTGATAATCTCAAGAAATTTCTTGAAATGAATGGTTGGATCTTTGACTCTGTCAATGACAAGTTCACAGAGATAAGTAAGAATTTTGGTGAACAGATTAGATTGTTAATACCGAAAGATGAAACATTACCTGATTATAATCATAGGGTCTCTGACATTATTCAGACAATTTCAGATCTTGAAGAAATAGATTTCAAAGAGTTATTTGAAGAAATCATACATATGGAAAAAGTTAAAAAGATAATATGTCGAAGATGCAAAAACATAGTGGTGATAAAGGAGAATATGGCTTGTTATAATGATAAGACTATAATTAAGGTATGCCCTTATTGTGGCAAAATAGATATATAGGTAAGATAATATGAAAGCAGAGATAGATAAGGGCAGACCTAATATAGTCAGGGTACTGGCTGGTGAAAATGAGAGCAGACAGTTGATAGCTCTTAAGAACATGATTGAGTTTGCTGGTGTCTCTGCTGAATATACATATACTGCATCTGAAGAATCAATATTGTATGATATCAATAAATTTTCAGAGAAGATTCAGGAATCCATAGATATCGGGGCAATCAAGGTACGGGCTTTACAACCTTTGGCTGATGTCATAGATGATGACATGACGATGACGACGACACAAAATAAATGTAAGGACTGCATGTTTGAAGATAGCAGTGATAAAGCCCAGAACCGGCTATATCTCTGGTGCAACAGGTATCCTAAATCCATGCAGGTGAGCAGTGAACACTGGTGCGGGGAATGGAGACCCAAATAGGCTGAGAAAGGAAAGGATTGATATCATGTCAGGGATCAAGAGAGCTTATTTTGTCTGTGTGGATGGGGATGACACAGGTGTAGGTGTTATCGCAATGTCAGTGAGAGAGGCTAAGATCATAGGGTATCACCAGCTTAGGGTAACTGAATGCATTGAACTGAGCTGGATAGATCTCAGGGTAGGCTGGAGACGTAACATATCACCTGACACTATCAGGGACATCCCTGTCGGTGCGGTGACAGACGCTATCCAAGGCATTGAGATAGGTCTCTATGGAGGTGTATGGGATATGGATTGTCCTATCTGCGGTAAGTCTGAATATGTGACCACTGACGGTGATAAGATAGGATGTGAGGAATGCCTGTACGATAGGGCTGTGGATAGATGCTCTAACTGTGACCGGCTACTCACAGATCCTAAAGAGCTGGATATCAGGATGTGCGATAGTTGTCTGGAGTTCTTGTCTAAGATAACAGTAGGCAATGAATATGAGAGATATCTGATGTGTCATGTCTGCGGTCAGTTGCGGGACGTAGACTTCTTCGGCAAGGTGACATCTGTCGAGGACTGCATCTGTGACTTCTGTAACAATGGTGAGGATCATGGACAGTGAGACAAAGATCATCATTGCGGTCACATCAGGTATCATTATATTTACAATAGTTATAGGGTTCATTGCAGGATGCCTGTTCGGTGTCTTCATGTCACATCATATGCTGGCTGAGATCATGATGAATATCATGACTGGAGTTCATGTGGATATTGCGTCTATCAATCTGGATATCAATGAGACCATGCTGGTTGATGAGATGGTGAAGCATATGCCTGAAAAATGATCAATAGAATATGTAAAGGTTATAGACCTATGAAATTAAAGACTAAAAAATATAAGCAACGCAATGCAATAAAAGGGTTAGACTGTATGCAATGTCCTGAGTGCGGTGCACCCATGCCTCTGCATCTAGATAAATGTTATGCAAAAGACTGTGACTATGAGGAAGAGGATGAGGATGAGGATGGGGAAGAGGATGAGTGAGCGTATGCTGAACTATTACAGGACACCTGAAGGATACATGGTGTGCCGAGGATGTAAGTCTGCCATGCTATGCGTCAACAGAGAGAACACGATATACAGGTGTCCAATCTGTGGTATCGGTTTTGATCTTGAACGGAATATAAAGTTGGAGAGCACAAAAAAAAGAAGATGAAGAATATGGAATGCCCTAAATGTGGAAGCGATAATGTGACAGACTGTTGGGACTATTATGATCTATATACTATAGGCTATAGATGTTTGGACTGTGACAATGAATGGAAAGTATAAGACGTGATATCTGATGAACAGAGACATAGTTGAAGCCATCTTTCCTGAGACCATCAAGAAGATCGAAGATAAGATATGTCCCATCTGTGATGCAAAGATAGGCAGGTTCAGGGATGAGCTGAGCAAGAGAGAGTATGCCATCAGCGGTCTGTGCCAGAGATGTCAGGATGATATATGCGGTGGATGATATGCGAAAGTTTAGATGTGATAGGTGCCATAAGATTGTGGCTATGGCTAGAGACCTGAATGGCTATGACGGGAAGACTGGTGAGTTTCAGTTTGAAGAGCATGATTGTGATGACCATAGATATATCGACCTGTGCAAAGACTGTAGCATAGAGCTGGATAAGTTGAAGAAAGAGATACTTAAAGAGAACAGGCATCGTATCCAAGATTGGTTCAAGGGAGAGACTGAATTATGATGACCAAGAATGAGCCTTATGACCATGAACAGTTCTTTGCTGACCTATTGTCAGGTAGGCGGGTCAACAGGTCATATGACATAGACAACCATGTATGCCTGATCGAGGTCAAGTCATGCTCTGTACGGAATAGAGGGGGTAGGACGGACAGGTTCGGCAGGTTTCATGTAAACTTAAAGAACCATGTAGACCTTAGACTGGATGCCATCAAGGACAGCAAGATACCCTTGTATGGTTTTATGGTAAAGATGTCCGACGCCAAGGACATGTGCATCATACGGTCTTGGGAGCATGTGGAAGAGATGCTGGACTACAAGAAGGATCACAACTACATACAGTGGTACAGGATGTTCGGTCTGTGCGATGCACTGGTCAGACAGATGTAACTGAGGATAGGTCATATAGGCTGACTATACATGTAACTATGATGTAACTATGACGCTTGATATTGATATATTTAGGCAATAAAATGTAACTGTGATGTAACTGTTATTTTGAGACTGATTAATATGGCAACAAAAAGACATAAGGGAAGGACTAAGTTTACCTGTGGGAAATGTTCACAGCATAAGAAGACTTACAGGTTCGCTCAGGAATGGACGTACAAGCGTCACATGAAGACTTGGCACGATCAATGAACTGGTTGCGATTATGATGGTATGGAAAGTAATGTGTGCCCACTGCAAGAACCAGTGGTTCACTTCACGGAAAGTGGATACTATAGTATGTCCTAAATGTCTTGAAGAGACACCCAATGACAGGTCAGCATTCCATTCTCAGAGAGTCGTTCAGGATGTTGTCAGGAAACGTGACATCAACATCGCCTATGGTCATTGACATAGATAAATCCTAACCTTTATAAAGTTAGTCCGGTCACTATTATGGTCGGCAACTGGTGTTCCTATACAAATTTAAATTGCTAAATAACTACACCTCGCCGATAATATTGATAGGGGGCAGAGAGAGTTCCTATGTCATCAGAGTGATCTGATCCTATATACTCTTCGCCCCAGATTCATGATTAACATTCATATCATATATGGACATAAGGAATTATCATACAGTAATGTGTATTGGCGACAATAGGGAAGGTGGTAGACCCTGCGGATGTATGATTACCTGTTCACAATGTATGGTATATGAACCCGAAACAGACGCATGAATCAATCAAAAAAGATGTTGACATAATATTCAGCATCCCTTTAAAAGTAGGTACTTGATATATTATTCATGTGAAGAAAACTAAGACTTACAGTATTCCAATAACATCTATATAGGAGGATGTGAGAAAGTATAGTCTAAGTCTGCGGAATTTTTGAATATACAATATAGAAGGATGAGAGAGTCATGAGAAATGTAAAGATTGCAATAAATTTCGATGAGATGCGAAGTAATGAGCTATTGAGATTGGCTAGGGCATCAATCAAAGAGTTCAATGAACGTAACTTACAGCAGTTTAAGATAATAGAGAAATGATATTATGAAATCCACTATCCGGTTGTTCAAGGGCTTGCCCATAAAAGATGCAGGGGTCAGGGCTGGAGGACAGGATAATCTATGGGACAAGACCATAGCCAAAGGTTTCATATTTGCTCCCGAAGTCATCAAGGCATATCCTGAGACTGAGCTGGTCAAGCTCATAGACGTTGTGGATGCTGAGCTGGGGCTGTCTGCAGGGCAGATGAACAGTTCGTTCCATAAGTCATGGGTCAAGGTCAGGGATGCCAGCATGGAACAGCTTTTTTTGGAACAGGTCATACATTACCTGACCACTTATGGTTTTAAGGAACTGGGTATCTTCAATGAGGCGTCGGTATATATCCCTGCCGAGAAGCTGGACATACCGGATCTTGAGGTATCAGACCTGAATCTGGTCATCATCCATGGATATACCATGGTCGAGCTTAAAGAGAAGGTGACCGGACTGATCAGGTCAGGGATTGCGTTGAATGAGGAGACCATCTTAGATGCGGTGGACGTGGTCAAGCTTGTCGGTATGGACAATGATGAGATACTGGGCATCAAGAACAAGGAGGTCAGGATAGCCATGTATGAACATATGGACATCCTGCCTGAAGACCCAGTTGAATTTCTGAGGTGCATGGTATACATAGCCACTGACAGCACGTTGTTGATCAAGGATAAGATGTCCATCGACAAGATCAGGTCATACACGGCTGAGACCGACATGACTATCACTGACGTGAAAGGTGTGGAATATCCTAATAAGACTCAGTTATACAGGTTGGTCATGAGATATGAAGGTCAGGTCGGTCTGGAACGGTTGGCTGAGATCTTCTACAGGTTCAAGCCACTGTTCCTTGCGTTCAGGACTGATAAGGGACTGAGATATGTCATCAACAGGATACGAAGGCTGGCACGGAAACATCATGTCCCTATGAGACATGACTACCTTAATGACATCACCTGCAACATCAAGAACAAGGTCAAGATAGATGATGCCAGACTGGATACTGAGCTGGGCAAGGTCAATGCATTCAGGAAGATCAGGTTGGCATATGCGTTGAAGTACAGGACTATGGACGTGGATACGATACTGTATAAGGTCAGGAACGGTAGGGGTTATGCTACCAAGTTCAAGTTTGATGAGAAGAAGGAAGCCAGCCGTGTACTGGATAAGGTGCTGGCATCCCTGACTAAAGACATGGCAAAGAATGTGTCAGGCAAGAAAGTGTACATACCAGACCATGTCAGGTATACGCTCCCTGCATCTGAGAAACAGTTTACCGGCAATTATCCGTCCGGTTCTTATATCATTGTACCTAAAGATATGGTGTTTGGCATTCATTGGTATGATGCAGAGAACAAGACCATAGACCTAGACCTGTCTCTGATAGGTCTTGATATGGGCAAGATCGGCTGGGACTCAACGTATAAGTCTGATGACAGGAACATATTATTTTCTGGTGACCTGACGACTGCACCTAAGCCAAACGGTTCATCTGAGCTGTTCTATGTCAAGAGACAGGAAGATAAGGCTTGCATCGTCATGCTCAACTACTTCAACTACGATAAAGATATACCTGTACCTTTCAAGATACTGGTCGCTCAGGAGAAGGTGGATGACCTGACCAAAAATTATATGGTCGATCCTAACAATGTCCTGAGCGTGTGCAGGTCTGTCATTGACAGGATACAGAGGATCATAGGGCTGGTTGTCACTACACCGGAAGATTGCAGGTTCTATTTCTGTGAGAGTGACTTGGGCGACAAGAGATCTGCATCCAATGATGCCTTTGTCGATGATAGTCTTAAGTATATATTCAGTTTCTATCATGACAGCATATGTCTCAATGACATGCTGGTCAGTGCAGGATGCATCATGGTGGATGACAAGGAATGCTGTGACATTGACCTGTCACCTGAAGCTCTTGAGAAAGATACGATACTGAATCTGTTGAGATAATGATATCAATAAATTAATATGGTGAAGATGTATGGCAATAATCGAAATTGTAGTAGTTATGCTGGTACTAGCTCTGGTATGGTCAGGGATACGGATCGTAAGACCTGTTGAGCAGGGACATATCGAGAGGCTGGGTAAATATAAATGTTCTGCTGAAGAGGGTTTTCATTGGATAATACCTATTGTGGAAAGGATGATAAAGGTCAACATAACTGAGAACATGGTAGATATAGAACCGCAGAAGATCATTACGAAAGATGACCTTAACGCAGATGTTGATGCGGTCGTGTATTATAAGGTCAAAGATTCGTACAAGGCTATATATAAGGCGGATGACTATCGAAGTCAGATCGTGTCCTTGGCAAGGACGACACTGAGAGACGTTATAGGTCAGATGACACTCAGCTCGGCTAACAGTGAGAGGATAAAACTGAATAAGAAGCTTGAGACTGAACTTGACAAGCACACTAACACATGGGGTATCGACATAATCCATGTCGAGCTACAGAGGATCGAGCCTCCTGCAGATGTTCAGGAGTCTATGAATAAGGTCGTCAAGGCTGAGAAGGATATGGTCTCTGCCAAAGATTTTGCCACGGCTACGGAGACGAAAGCTGACGGTGAGAAACGAGCGGACATAAAGAGGGCTGAGGGCATCAAGCAGTCAGCCATACTTGAGGCTGAGGGTACTGCGAAGGCTATAAGAGAGATTGCACATGCTGAAGCTGAGAAGATCAAGGTCGTGAACCAGTCTATACAGACTAATTTTAGGAATGAGGCACAGTTATTCAAGAAGCTTGAGACGACTGAGAGATCTTTGATGAACAGCTCTAAGATAGTGCTAGATCCACATAGTAGCATTACCAATGTGATCAGTGACATGAGCGGAGTGGTACCATTACCAAAATCAAAACCTAAATCAAGACAGTACCTAGACCAAGATAAAAAGAAGTGACAGAGGGAAATCAGGAATATGAGATATTGACCTGTGGATGAAGATATCGGCTGGTGTCCTGTCATGCCGGCATGATATCATTACCTGTAAAGGTCAGGGATGCAAGGCGTCTGATACGACTGCCATGCCTCAGAGATGTCTCATGTCTTGTTACCTGTATCTCGGCTGTTGTCCAGACTGCCTTTTTAGAGACTGAGGTCTGTCTGGCTCAGCCAGTCTGGGACATCGTCAGTTTCATCCCGATGTCTCAGGTCTGGATGATGCAGGGAGACAGGATGTGTGACAGCTCTGGCGCATGGTATGTGTCTGTATCTATGGTGCCATGCATACCTGCGCCTTTCAGGGATGCATCATGCTGGCGGGATGCTTACCTGTTGTCTTGGCACACAATCTTCGTCTGAATGTCAATACTCAATCCCTGTCCTAAATCATGTCCTGTGGCTGTACTGGCTTTGTACAAAAACTACATTCATCATTGTGCACGTGTTGGTTCTGCACAATAACATTTGTATATGTTTCGGTGTTTTGCCTATATACAAAGTTTTATAAAGTTGTATATATCACTTATAAGTATTTAAAAAACTAAAAGTGGGTGATTTGAGTGGGGACAGGGTATGCAAGATTACGGGTTGAGACATATATAAGTCAGAAAGGTAGGGCTGTTACCAACGCATCTGCAAGTGTTCAGGATGATGACCCGATGGTGAGGTCATATTTTGAACAGGCAATAGCTGGTGCTATTGATGGTATTGGACAGGCACAGGCAAGAGTGTGTGGGGATATTGCAAAATTAAACATCCAGAATACCTTTGAACGGAAAGATAGAGCCAACAGGATAGCAAGTACATGGTATGGTGCGTGTAATGAATGGTTAGGTTATAGTTTTGATAATCCGTTATCATTTGATACATATTATGATTATTGTATCAGTCAGCTTAATTGTGGAATGTCAAGAAAAGAGATTGAAGCTAAATATATGCTTGAGAAAGATAGGGCAGATGCTTATAAAATTGATATTAGGGATAGGTGAAGAAGATGTCTAAATCATACATGAAAATTTCAACTGTTAGAGATATACAGACAGGAGAAGTACTTGATAGGGATATGAAATATAGTCTTATTGAAGATAGACC
>WTCA01000018.1 GCA_013138805.1 archaeon
GAGCGTCGGATGCTTGTTTTTTCTGGAAATTGGACTTCACCTTTTCCGACTTCTACGAGAACTGTTCTCTGGCCGGAAGAATCCTTTATTGTTTTAAGATAATATTCTTTATTTTTTTCATGGAAAACATATAGTTCTTCTGACAATGACTTAAGAAAGTGTTTATGTTCAATGTGCCATTTTTTGCCGTCCTTAAGCTTTTCATACAGCTCTTCGCATATAGGGCATGAGCCGTCATCCGAATTAGTTATGTCAGTATTGATATTTAAAATATCAGAAGAAGTAATTATCTCTTGATCAAGGTAATGTATATATTCTTTGATAAACTTGGCTTTATTATATGTAGTATGATCATATAAAAGCAATTTTGCGACAGGGTCATTCGAATTTTTTAATTTTGTATTACCTTCTTCTTTTTTTGTTTTTTTTGCACTACGTCTATGGCTGTAAGGCGTATCCATTTTTGCTGATGCATCATTAAAGGCTGCTCTCATTTCCGGAATATTTAACCATGCTTTATCAATGTTGTCTAAATAGCTTTGCGCTCCTGATGAAAGCAGAACTGTTGGTCTTTTCTCTATATCATGTCCGGTGGTTAAAATATCTGCCCTCAGAAAATGTTCAAAGTCCTTGTCGCTTATATTGATTCCTGTAATTGTTTTCATGTTATGGATAAGTACATCTGGAAATACTCCATTGCCCTGGTCTAATTTGTATAAAAAAGATATCATTGTATATATTTTCTTATCAGGATCTTCCATTTCTTATCTAAATCATTTTAACTTTATAAACGTTCCTTTTTAGTAATAATAATATTTGTATGTTTTCATAAAATTGCAGAAAGGACTTCAGGGATTGCTTGTTTTAGGGTATCGGGTTCTCCAAAAAATATCATCTGATTCTTTAATTTTTCATAATCCGGAGCAAAAACAATAATAGAATCCTTATAACTCAATTTTATAGATTTCTCTTTTTCCTGAGATATGATTCCACATGACGGGATTTCGGTCTCGAGCCTTTTTAAAAGCTCAGGAATCTCATAATTGATAGGCTTTGCAAATATTGAAACAAAAAAATAATCCTTAAAATCATCTCTTATTATGTCTGCTGTTAAACTAATGTTTTTGCTGTTAATCGTGAGATCTGTTTTGCTTTCGGCAGTAATTCTTAGATCTGTATAATATAGATTCTCACCTGGTATATCCTTTATGTAACCCCGTATATTTTTTATGACATCATAAGCATTACTTATGTCTTCAAAAAAACCATTGCTTTTTATATATGCACTTTTTTCTATTTCAGCTTTTACTTCGCTTTCAGTTGTCTCTATGATGACAGAACCCATCCTGGTTTTTTCAACAGGGGTGTTATTTAAAATATTGTATAATTCATTTATCCTCTCTTTGGAAGATTCATTGTACTTGTGAGCAAGCTGTTTTTTTTTGCGTTCTTTAGGGTAGTCAATTAGCTCTGAAATCAGGTTTTTAGAAATATTTTTTAACATTTCTACTTCGCCAAATTGTCCTTTTTTATCTGCTTCATCTATCTTTTTATCTATCTTGTGTGCTTCATGTGTACACCTGTAAGCACTTAATGAGTACCATTCTCTTATTATTTTACAATCCTTTTCTGAAACCTTCAAAGAACCGTCCAATATCTTTATCAGGTTGTTGTCTTCAATAATTTTTTGGTCATTTTCAGTATAGTTGATTTCAAGAGAAGAAGTAAATACATTCCATTTTCCGAAAGGGTAATGCAATGAATAACCATTTTCATCTAATAATGCGTTTCTTTTTTTATTGTTTGATAACATTTTGTCTATATTTATTGCATCAATATCGGACGAAGAAATCATAATAAAAATAATGATTTAAACTTTTTATTACTTTCCTGTATTATACTCCAACTCCTCACCTTCGCTGAAGAACCCTTTGCTCTTTATCCTGATGCCTTTCTCTTCTGTGACTTTTCCTATTATCCGGGCTTCGATGCCGAACTCCTGTGCTATCTTTATCGCCTCTTTAGGTTCCGGGGTGATTACGACCATGCCCTGGCCCATGTTCCATGTTCTGTATGCTTCTTTATCTGGTATGTTGCCTTTTTCCTGACAGTGAAGGAGTACTTCTCCAGGAGTAAAGGGGCTGTCTATATCTGCACCTAATCCTGATGGTTTCAATACGCGGTCAAGCTTTCCTGGAAGACCGCCACCTGTTATATGCGACACCCCGTGCAGATCTACTCTTGGCTCCCTGTCAAAGCCGCCGAACATTGAGCAGACGCATGCTGAGTATATTGTTGATGGTGTGAGAACCCAGTCGCCAAGCTTTTTTTCCTTGAAGTCTACATTATGCCACTCATCGCCGTAGGCTGTGCTGAAAGTCTTTCTTACAAGGGAAAGGCCGTTTGAGCGGAATCCCGGTTCATATAATCCGATGCAATAGTCTCCTGCTTCAATTTCTTTGCCGGTGAAAAGCCTGTCTTTATTTGCAAACCAGACAAGTCCTGCGCACCAATTGCTGTTGAAATCTCCATATCCGCCAACTCTTTCACCAAGTTCTGCAAGCTCGCCGTTTACTACAGCGACATTTGCAGTTTTTGCAGCATTTATATAGCCTTCTGCAAGCTGGCGTAACTTTTCAATATGGCTTATATCATCTTTTCCAAGCGAGTTCACATCAAGGACAGATCCCAGGATTACGGGTTCAGCTCCGCGGACAATTGCGTCGTCGCAGACCATGGCAAAAAGGTCATATGCGATTGTTGTGTAGTTGTTCATCCTTTCTGCAACCTCTATTTTGGTTCCCACCCCGTCAAAGCCAAGGTTCATGACTGTACCGTTTGGTAGATTGCTAACATTAATATACCGTATCCCTGAAAAATCGTCATATGGGACTATGACTTCTCCTAACTGATTTTTCCTGTTTTCCCATGTCGCTTTTGATGCGTTATATAATATCTTTGAAGCATCATCGCCAAGCTCTATATTTACGCCGGAAGCAGCATATGTTATTGTTTCTTTATCAGCCATAAGATCACATCAATTATTGTTATCATATAAACTACTTATCTTTTCTATCTGTTCCTCTGCCCTTACTATCGCCCTGTCTGCAAGCATGTCGGCATCGCCTGTGTTGTTTTCCGGAAGCATGCCCTGCTTTATCTCTTCGCATACTTCAGGTGTTATCCTGCCTTGTTCTTTCAGGCTGTCTATGAAACTGTAGTACATCTTTATGTCAGGTCTTTGTCCCATGCTTATTTTTTTCAGCAGGTCGTATGCATCAGACATCCCTTCCCGTTTCAGGACTGTCTGGATGTAGGCGGACGACATGGATATGTTCTCGTTTGCCTCTTTTATCAGGAATCCTGTGTCCGGCTCGTATAGGTCAAGCTCTGAGATTATCCTCTCGAATGCGATGATTATTTTTGCGAACGGTTCGCCGATTGTTCTTTTTCTTATTGATCTTCTGAGGTCGCCCTGGCGCTTGTATTTTGTCAGGTTGTGGTATCTGTTGAAGTCTACATCTGCGAGATATTCCCAGCCGCCTTCAAGCCGCCATGGATTGGTCTTCTGGGCCATGACAGATGATCCTGACTCTGATGCTGTGACTTTTTTCCTGAAGACTCCGCGGCTGCAGTATTCCCAGAAGTCTTCCGAGAACTTGATTATCACATCATTTATTCTTGTCAAGATGTCGAAGAATTCTGAGTATTGTATGTTGAACTCGTCCTGGTCGCACATGTCAAGGAATTTTAGGCTTAATGTGTTCTCTATGAAGTCTTTGTTGAAGCTGTCCCAGTCAAGGTCAGGGTAGGCTCCTTTTATGTCGCTGTTGTTGCCTATCGCGCCTCCGAGCTTGCCTGTCATCCTGAGCTTTGATGCGCCTTTTTCTTCCTGTCTTATGAAAGGCGACATTGCCTGTGTGAGGGCGTCTACATGGTTTGCGAAGACCTTTTTTAATGTGGTGTATTCTGCGAACTGGCCGTGCGTCTGGCCTGAAAATACTGAATTGTAGCTTTTTGCGAAAGTGATCAATGTGTTCTGGAGCTTTAAGAGAAGGGGCAGGTATTCTTTCTCAAAGATGTCTCTTACAATTGTTGCATATACATTTGAGTTGATGTCTGCTGATGTTCTTGCGAAGTGTATGGCTTCTTCAATTGTAATATTGTGTTGTGAAAGCTTGTAGTCTATCCAGCGGACCATGGCGACGACATCATGCTTTGTCTTTCTGTCAAGCAGCTGTATCTGAAGGAAATCTTTCGGCGAGAATTTATAGTAAAGGGAGCGCAGAAGCTTTTTCTCGTCTTCTGAAAACCTTTTGACTATTATTCTTTTATCTGTGCCTGAGCTGTTGAGGAATTCCGAGAGTTTTATGGCATATTCTATTTCTACCCATATTCTTCTTCTTGTCCATTCAAATTCTGATATGAGGTTGCTGAGGTTTTTGACATGTCTTTTGTATCGTCCTTCTATTGGTGTTATGGCATACATTTCTGAAAATTTTTCCGGAGATACCTCTATATTCTCCATATCTTCGGCTGAGACTCCTATTCTTTCAAGTGATGTCGGGTTTTGCATTAGAAATACCTTTTCAGACTAAAACAATTTTTTTGATTGCGCCTTCTCATCAGCTTCCTTCAGTGAGCTTATCTTTGACTGCTTTGATTTCTCAAAGCTCTTTCTTATGTCCTTGTTGATGAAGCTGAAATACTGGGCAGCAAATCTTGCGGCATTGTCCGGCCTCAGTATCAGTGCGTTTGAGCTTCCGGGCGGGTTTTTCAGGCATGATTCATATTCTTCTTTGTCGGGGGCACAGCTTATGACCGGGTGGGCCGAGTGGAATGATGCTATGCCTGACAGGGCGTCAGTGCCGCCTGCAACTGCGATGATGAGGATTGGTTCAACGCTTGAATTGTAATATTCTATCATTTTTTGACAGTCTTCCGGCTGCTTGTGTGCGGAACATATCCTTACTGTGTGAGGTATCTGGTATTTTTCAAGTGCATCTGCAATCTTTTTTATATGTGGTGCATCGCTGTCAGAGCCTGCCATGATGACTGCGCAGCATCCTTTGCCTATACCGCTTGCAGCTATGTTTCCTGCAAGCCTCAATTTCGGATTGATCATAGTCTCAGGGAATGTGAAAGTCTCGCCTGTGAGTTTCTCATATAGTGATATGTATCTGAAGGATGTCTCTATAATCTGGTCATCTGTCATTGATGTCATCGGATTGTCATCACTGTGGCCTGCTTCTATAAGGACATCCCTCACGAACTGTTTTGAAAGCTCGTGTATCTTTAGTTCAGGCTGTTTTGATATAAGATCTGAGACATCTTTATATTGGCCTGATGCCATCTCTTTTGCTATCTGCTCAGATTTCCTGTACTCGTCAACTGTGCAGAACCGTGATGAGTCCGGTGTGTTCGCTTCATCTATAAGGATGATGTTTCCTTTATCGTCAAGGCCGAACTCGTATTTGGTGTCTATGAAGACAAGGCCTTTTTCAAGAGCAAGCTCCATGCCCCGCATGTAAAGTTTGACTGATATATCTTTTATCTTTTCTGCAAGCTCTTTTCCAATCTTTTCTGCCATGTATTCAAAGCTGACATTCTCGTCATGGCCTGAGTCCATCTTGGTGGCGGGAGTAAATATAGGTTCCGGAAGTTTCTGGTATCTTAATATGTCGTCAGGGAATTTTATGCCGCAGATGTCTCTTTTGCCTTTTTCATAATCTGCTGCGAGAGAGCCCCAGACAAAGCCTCTTACGACGCATTCAAAATCTATGCGGTTGAGCATTTTCTGGACGACCATGTTGGAGTCGGGGCTTTCTATCAGTGCGTTAGGCACTATGTCTTCTGTTTTTTTGAATGCCCACTGACTTATAAGGTTCAGGACCTCGCCCTTGAAGGGAATGCATCTTGGAAGAACTATATCAAAAGCTGAAACCCTGTCTGAGGATACCATGATAATCGGGCTTCCCATCTTGTCGCTGGTGAAATGAATATCTCTTACCTTGCCCTGCCTGTGAATCCCGAACTCAGGAATGAAGCCATTTTCAAGAACATGGCCAAGGCTGTCTTTTATCTTTTCCTTGTATGTCTTCTCTTTTTCTTCCATAAATATCACTCTTATCTTCAAAGATTCTCTTTAGCGTAATTCACTGCGTTTCTGAATATCGTGAATGCGATAGGGTTTATCTTCTCCAGTGTCTTGCCTTCTCTTTTCATAAGCTCTTTGATCTTTGGGTACTGGGGGTAACTGATATTGTATATAGCCCTTTCAGGATGCGGCATCATTCCAAGCACCCGTCCTGTCACGTCGCAGATGCCTGCGATGTCCTGCATGGAGCCGTTGGGGTTATCAGGAAACTTTCCGTAGACCGGGTTGCCGTCACTGTCGCAGTATCTGAAAACTATCTGGCCGTTCTCGTTGAGCCTGTCCAGTGTTTCAGGTTCAGCAAAGAAATTGCCTTCGCCGTGAGCTACAGGGAGATGCATCCTGTCTATATCTTTTGTGAATATGCAACTTTTTGAGTATGACTTGAGATTGACCCATCTGCATTCGTATCTCGCTGATGTGTTGTGTGTTAGGGCGGCCTGTCTTTTTCCTTTATCTTCCCTAAATCCCGGAAGAAGGCCAAGGTTTACAAGGACCTGGAAGCCGTTGCAGATGCCGATGACCAGTTTTCCTGAATTCACGAAATCCATGATATCTTCTTTGAGGTTTAACCTGA
>WTCA01000046.1 GCA_013138805.1 archaeon
AATACCAAGTGAGCATCGTTTACAGCTAGGACTAACCGGGTATCTAATCCGGGTCGCTCCCCTAGCTTTCATCCCTCACCGTCGGATCCATTCCAGTCAGACGCCTTCGCCACAGGTGGTCCCCCTAGGATTACAGCATTTTACCGCTACCCTAGGAGTACCTCTGACCTCTCCTGGTCCCAAGCCGTAATAGTTTCTACCGCACGCCCTATAGTTTTCTATAGGATTTCACAGTAGACTTATCAGGCCGGCTACGGATGCTTTAAACCCAATATAAATGGATGCCACTTGTGGCGCCGCTATTACCGCGGCGGCTGGCAGCGGTCTTACCCACCACTTATTCCTCAAGCGATTTAGACTCGAGAAAAGCTGACGCATTGCGCCAGCACTTAGGATTCCCCCATCGCACTTTCGTACATTGTGGAGGTTTCGCACCTGCTGCGCCCCGTAGGGCCCGGGTTAGTGTCTCAGAACCCGTCCGGGGGCTCCCGCTCTCACGGCCCCTATGGATTATAGGCATGGTAGGACTTTACCCTAACATCAACCTAATCCAGTGCAGTCTCATCCTTGAGCGCCGAAGCTTTAAGAGAAATATCGTTCCAGACCAAATCTCATATCCGGCATTATCCTCAGTTTCCCGAGATTATTCCAGACTCAAGGGCAGATTAACCACATGTTACTCGGCAGTTCGCCCTGGCCACGAGGACCAGTGACTCGCATGGTTAAATCGAATCCTAATAGCAGCATCCTCCGGCAGGATCAACCGGAATTAACGAAGCCAACAAAGATTCACCTTCTTCTGGCTCATCATTGACAAGCCAACATTGTATCTGAGAGAGACCTTTGAAGAACCTTCACTGCGCCCGAAAAGACGCTTGAGTTCAAATAAACAGCCTATATCAGTATAGACAAACGAAAACAAGTTTTACGCACGGATTTGTACGCAAATGAATATGTTCAAGTTGAATACAATTTATATATTCCAAATCTTTATAAAGGTTATTGTAGGATTGCGTACACTACTAGAAAGTGCAACAGCGTAACAATACAAAAACAATTAATAATTAATAAAAAATTATAGAACATCACAAAAAAAAGGGCAAGGGCCGGGATTTTCAGAAGAGACCCACGACGCAAATCAAATTCAATAATGAACAAGTGACTTCACACCGTCAGGTGTGAATGTCGCTCACGCCTCGAGGGAGTCCCCTCGTTTGAACCCGGGTTTGAAGATCCACAGTCTTCAAGCATAACCAGCTAGCTCACCCTCACCACAATGATAAATATTAAAATGATAGTTTTTTAAGCGTTTTGATTGCTAAAGAAACAGATAAACCAGACAAATCTAGTAAAATAAGCACCATAACACTCAATTTTCAGTATCAAAACCCTTTTTAAGATAACTTTTTATTGATTGCATTCCAGTTACTTATATGAAAACCAGGACAGACACCATACTCTCTTTTCTGAAAGAGATTGAAAAATACAAAACAGTGAAAAGAGAAATGTTCTGCTCCGAACAGGAGCGCAAAGAAAGCGATGCTGAACATTCCTGGCATCTGGCAATGTTCATCCTACTTTTTAAAAAAGATCTCCCTAAAGACTTAAACATGGAGAAGATGTTAAAACTCGCACTGATGCATGATCTTGTAGAAATCTATGCAGGAGACACATACGCCTTTGACAAAGAAGGCAGAAAAACAAAAAAAGAGCGCGAAGAAAAAGCAGCAGAAAAATTGTTTTCTCAGTTGCCTGAAGACCTCTGCAGAGAATTCAGGCAGCTGTTTGAAGAATACGAAAATACAGAAACACACGAGGCAAAAATTGTAAAATCCTTTGACAAGGTACAGCCAATCCTTCAAAACCTCTGTTCAGGCGGGAAATCCTGGAAAATACATAACAACACATACACAGAGATAGACAATTACAAAAGAAAGCATGTAGAGCACAACAAGCTAATATTAGATATATATGAAACGCTTATGGATGAAGCAAAAAAGAAAAATTTGATATGATGATATACAGATAATAAAAATATTTATACAGAAAAGTCTAATATTCCTTATCTTCCAGATGCGCAATAGCGTGCATAGGACATGCAGCAATACATCGTCCTTCACTGTCACATTTTTCCGGTGCAATAACAACTGACTTTTTATTCTCAAGTTTCAGGACACCCAACGGACATGCCATAATGCAATGACCGCAGCCGATGCACAGCTCGGTATCAATCTTAGGTAATTTCTTGCTTGGCATTTTAAGCACACACAACATTAAACATCCAAAGCATAAATAGTTGATTAAAAAACCAGATAAAACTTAAGAATTTAATCTTATCCTTACAGACATAAAAATATCAGCCAGAACCACACTCACTGCGCGGAACCAAAGCAATCGCATCCAGATAGACTGCATGCCTAAAGAAAGCATCAGTATATTGAGGCTTCACATCCACCACAACTTCAGCTTCTAACACCTTGGCATCTGCAATAAGATCTTCTTTTGCTAAAAGACTGTCAATATCAGGATAACCCCCACCTTCAAAAAGTTTTACCTCAGGATACTTTTCACCTTTAAAAAGCTTTTCAAAAGTCCTTCTGTCCTTATTTACACTACCTTCTATACTTTCAAGTAAATCATAATCCCAACTATTTGCAGGATAACCAGAATAAGAAGAAGAAACAGGCACAAAATCATAATCTTCTGCATCTTTATCGACAAAATCCAGATAAAGCTCAGGAGACTCCAACAATAAATAAGTAGATGAAACTTCCTTGGTCTTTTTAAGATTTATCACAAAAACAATCAGAGACTTCAATTCTTCAGCTTTCTTATCCTTCATAAACTTAGGCAGAAGCCTAAATGGTATTATATCCATAACAAAATAATACACTGAAAAATATATATAGTTTAACAAAGGTTACCACTGAACAAAGTAAAAAATAACAAAGACACCAATCACTGCATCTCAGCAAGCGCATGTATCCTCTTGAGCATATTCGGATGCGTGCTGAGCATCTCCATCATCTTTCCGGAACGGGATACAGAAAGCTTCTTCCGCCTGACAGCTCTCAGCTCATCAACATCAATATGCCCGCTCATGTCCTTGTCAAGCTCCTTAAGCTCCCGTATCTCAGAAGAAGCACGGGAAGGGTCGCTTGCAAAAAACGCTTTCATGCCTTCAACCTGCTTAAGGTCATCTTTTGATGTCTTAGCGCTGCCGTACACAAGCTTAAAGAGAGCAGATGCCAGATGATTAGGCCTTGAGCCAAGCGCAACACTCCCGCGGTCAGCATAATACTCACGAACACGGGAAGCATAAAGAACAAGAAGGTTGGTAAGAATATAAATTCCGAAAGCCGCAATGCCTATTGCAATAGTATTGCCGCTGTCCCTGTTACGGCCGCCGGAAAACATAAAGCTCCACGCAAGATACCAGGCAATCATAGGTATGACACTGATAAGAGTAATAACAAGCACATCCCTGTTCTTGATATGAGATATCTCATGGCCAAGCACAGCACGAAGCTCATCATCATCAAGAAGGTTAAGAATCCCGCGAGTCACGCACACACGGCTGTCAGATTTCCACCTGCCGAAAGCAAAAGCATTGGGAAGATTTGTCTCAGAAATTCCAATCCGTGGTTTAGGTATCTTAGCTTCTCTTGCAAGCGCCTCAACCATCCTGTGCAGTTTGGGATTCTCCTTCTCAGACACATATTTAACTTTCATAGACCACTCAACAATCTTCGGGCCTGCCAAAAACTGGATAAGCATCATGACAGTCGCAAGACCCGCATAAAAGACAAAGCTCCCGACACCCATATACGCCCCGGCCAGCGAAAGCAGAGCATAGACTATGGCAAAAAGAACTGCCATAACCGCATACATCCGTATCTGAAGCCACATAAGATATCACTTGCTTGAATATTAAATAAACTATATGAAAGTATCTATATAAATGTTAAAAATATCATGAAAAACACAATAATTTTAAGATATGTCTCAGAATTAAAATTCATCAAATGTTTTCGTCTTCAACTTTGCACTATTCAGCGGCACCTTATCCATATCAAAGAAATATCCAAGAGCTCTGCGCCAGTCTTTTGCAAAAAATTCAGCCGCATCTGTATGTATATAATCTTTTCTTCCATCAAAATCATTAGCATCAAAATAAGAGATTAATATAGAAGGCTCTTTAGCAGATTCTTCAAGAAAACCTACAGTAATTATACCATACAGATTCTTAAGGTCTTCCATATTTATTCCCCTATACTGATATAATTGCTTAAGATAAAAAGTCGGTTTCACATAAGGGTTATTCTGGATACGGAACCGCAATGACGAGCTGTTTTCTTTAAAAAATCTTAAATTATTAGTATAGGAACTCGCATCCACATCAATAATGTTATCAAAACAGTAAAGAACATCACAAGACCTTAAGACAAGCTTCATAGTCTCCTTAAAATCAGAAAGCGTGTCCCGATATGAATAATCATCGCTTCCGTTAAAAGTGATTTTTTTTACAAGAGAATCCAATTCATCTCCGTTTCTCCCAAAATCAGAATAAGAATGAGAAACAAGTTCCAAAGAGCCCATAAATTATATATTGATGCCTAGATTTAAAAACCTTTTCAGAAAATACTGCAAAACAGGAATAAAAAACAAAGAAAATGCAGGGGAAGGGATTCGAACCCTCGAACTTCTACAAGACTGGGTCCTAAGCCCAGCGCCTTTGACCAGGCTTGGCAACCCCTGCACAAAAACCTGGAGATATGATAAAAATGCTCCCGCCTGGCTTCAGAAAGCCAGAGCATCTATGACACCGCTCACTTTGTTCGGGTGCCAATCTGAAATGTAAGGATAATGCTCCCGCCGGGAATTTCACAAAGGAGACCACAGACGCATATTAAATTCGATAATAAACATTGGCTTCATCCCACAGGGATGAACGCCACTCACGCCTCAAGGCAGTCGCCTTGTTTTGAACCCGAGTCACTGGCTTGAAAGGCCAGAATGATTGGCCGGTCTACACTACGGGAGCACTTATGAATCTTATCACAAGATATATAAAAAGGATAAAATATAAAAAGCTATTTCTTGCTGACAATCTTGTATTTTGCCACTTCGTCAATAATGTCAACATGTGTCAACATAAAACTCCGGCAGCAGTACCTTTTCAGCCCGACTTCATCAAGAGCATCTTTAGGCGTCTTGCCGCCATCGACAAGCTTTCTGTATTTCTCCCACTTGCTGCCAATGACAGTTCCGCATGTCATGCATCTTACTGGTATTATCATGGTACATCATCTCTTGCTTGATTGCCTCTTCCTTCGTGGACCCTTGCTTGAATGTGATTCTTTGCTTGTCTCATTCCTTCTTGGATCATTCACTATAAGATTTCGGTCATATGCGACAAAAGTGCTCTTAAGCTCATCGCTTCCTGTCCATGCAACAATTCCTCTTGCGACAGCCTGCCTTGCAGCATCAATCATTCCTGTTGTGCCTCCGCCGTTTGTCACAATATCTATATCAAGCGTGTCAGCGACAGATTTTGAAAGCCTTATAGGCTCAATAAGCCTCAGCCTTGAAAGCTCCGGCTGCACAAGTCCAAAAGGTATCTTATTTATCCTAAAAGTGCCTTTACCTTTCTTTATAACAGCTCTTGCGACCGCATTCTTCCTTTTGCCTACTGAATTTATAATCTTCATAACTCTACACCTTCGCACCCAGCCACTTGCTAAGATCAAGGACTGTAATATATTTCTGGTTCTTAAGCCTGTCCTTTGTGACATCAAGCTTTTCCTGCTTGCCTTTCACTGCAGCAGGCACACCTATATAAACAGACAGTTTCCCGAAAGCCTCTTTTCCTTTCGCTTTCTTTCTTGGGAGCATACCTCTTACAGTCCTTCGCACAAGCCTGTCAGGCATCCTTGAAACAAAAGGTCCTTTATATACATCTCCGCAATCCCGCATTTTCTTGTATTTTGCAAAAACAGCCTCTTTGCTTCCGGAAATAACAACCTTCTCCGCATTTACAATAACAACAGAATCACCGGCAAGAAGCTTTTGAGCAACTTCTGACGCCATCCTTCCAAGTATAAGATCAGTACCATCAATTATCATCATAATCACCTACACGATAATCCTCAGGTTCTTGCCCTTTGGATTCTTCTTCATAAGCTCTGAAATTGTCGTAAAGCTGCCTTTAGCAGACCTCAGCTTGTCTTCAGCTGAAGACGATAATGAAAAAGCTGCGAATTTCACAGGCTTTGTTATCACACCATCACCTAGCACTTTGCCCGGAACAATCAACTCAAGCTTTCCGTCATAGAATTTCTCAAGCTTTCCAAGATTTACGCTTGGTCTCTGTCTGGATGACTTGCCAAGAAATCTTGCGATATCTTTCCATATATTAGCATTTTCCTTTGTGGCCAGCTTTTTCAAATCCCTTATGAGACTGACAGTAATCGGATTTGTAGGGCCTGTTCTTATTGTCATGTTCTAAACCTCCTCTTATTGGTTTCCCTCGCGCAGAAACGCATTGCAAAAACACGCCTGTACTAGGAGACAATGCCAGAAAAACAGCATTGAACAGCATTAATTAAAGGAATAACTTTATAAATGTATTTTACCATCCAGAATTTCCATCATTACTGGTAGTTTCCCAAAGACCATCATAAATATCATTTTCTGGGAAGTATAAAAATGAGGCAAGTCTATAAGCGCCCACTCCTGCACCAATTTTAGATAATCCCCAACCTAAATCAAGATTATATATATCATATATACCCCATAAAATACTAGCTGAAGCAGATGTTTTCATTAACTGTCTTTTCGTTCGATTATACAAATTAATCACCTTTTTATTTAATTATTTGTTAATGATATGATAATTTATAGTTTTATGATTTAACTAGTTAGTAGTTAATACTTATAAACTTATCGGTATATTCTATAAAAAACATAAAATCAGCCACAGAATCGGTCGAACCAGAATAAAGCAGGTGTTTATCAGAAATTAAAATATCAACAATCGACATAATATTGACATAAAAAATAAAAAGTGCAGGGGAAGGGATTTTCACAAAGAAGACCCCAGACGCACATTAAATTTGATAATGAACAAGTGACTTCACACCTTAGTGTGAATGTCGCTCACGCCTCGAGGGAGTCCCCTCGGTTTTGAACCCTCGAAGAGACTGACTCACGGGATCTTAAGTCCCGCGCCGTTGACCAGGCTTGGCGACCCCTGCACAATACCTATTTAACCTGCTTCTTAAATGCCTCTTCAAACTCGCCAATATCATTTCCTATTATTTCAAGTGACTTCCTGATTATATCCTGCGGACTCAGACCGGAGACAGATTCTATATACAATATTATATGCGAACTGTCGCCCTCAATAGTCACAACACCATCAGGACATGCAACAGAGCATGCACCGCAAAGATTGCAGGAATACGGATCCTTCAGCTTGAGATCCTTGGTTATAAGACCTAACGGACATGCATCAACACAGGCCTTTGCTTCATTCAGCCTTTTCTTGTCCACTTTAAGTGTAGGAAAGTAATTGAATCCAACAATAGAACTCTGCCATTTAGCATGCTGTTTTGCTGTACCTATCTGTGCCGTTGCCTCTAAATCGATAGCCTGTTCTTTCAAAAGCTTGACAATCAAGACATCGCCTTCTACAGGCTTGACATCAGGATCTGTAGATTTCATGTCTTTCGCATAGACATTGCACGGACCTTTCTTCTTGAGGACAAACCTGACCTCGCATGAAGAGCATCCTTTGCCCTTGCATTTACACTCATCTTTAGACACATAATTTTTCAGATCAAACACAAAAGGGATAAGGCCGAGACGATGAGCAATTATCTCATCATACAGTGCAGATGTGTTGTCTATGAAATCAACAGTCTCTATAGCAAGAACAGGTATCTTCTGCATTATCGTCCTGCGCAACGCATTCACAAATGCAGGTGTTGTCTCAGATATCTCTATTTTGATTGAGCTGCTGTCCTTATCAATAATCTTAAGTTTCATATCTACACCCTCCTTCCACGTCTTCCGCCTTTCTTTCGCGTCTTATCATGAGGCAAAGGCGTCACATCCTTAATGTTACCAATTCTCAAGCCACCTTTAATAAGCGCACGTATAGCTGGCTGAGCACCTTTACCAGGTGTCTTTGCCTTGTTACCGCCAGGAGCCCTCACATTGACATGAACTCCGGTTATACCTTTCTCACGCGCTTCCTGAGCAACTCTCTGGGCAGCCTGCATAGATGCATACGGAGCTGCCTGATCACGGCCTCTGTCTGTCATCATGCCGCCACTGCACTTTGCAAGAGTTTCCGCACCAGTGATGTCTGTAAGAGTTATTAGGATATTATTGAAACTGCTGTATATATGCACAACCCCCCATTTCTGAGGTTTTCCAGTATCTTTATTCATTTATCAGCACCTCCCGTAGTTGCAGGCTTTGCACCTGCAGGCGGAGCACCGCCTTGCCTGTTAAATGGAGCACCGCCTTGCCTGTTGAATGGAGGACCACTTCTCCTATTGAAAGGACGCCCTCGGCCAAACCTGCCTCGCTGATCAGATATTACCCTTTCTTTTACCTTTTTTGGCGCATGCTCAAAAGAAGAAGCGAGAGCAGACCTGGAACTAAAAGAGATAAGATTCTCTTCATCCTGGCAGACAATATACTTAGGCGAAGTCACCTTTATACCATCCACAAAAATATGGCCATGAACAATGAACTGCCTTGCCTGAAGATATGAATTCGCAAGCTTTTTCCTGACAACCTGCGTCTCAAGCCTGCGCTCAAGGTAAGCTTTCACATCAAAATCAAGTATAGTATCGATAGACACCTCTTTCTCACCAATCATACCATATTTCACAACTTTCTGAAGAAGAGTCTTCTCTGCATCGTCATCCTTAGATGCGATAATCATCCTGGCACGCCTCTTGATATTCCTTATGAAAGCTTCAGCCCTATATATCTCATTTTTTCTCCTCAGGCCGAAATCATTCATGAGAACTTTCTCAGCAGTTATCCTATCCTTATCATAAGGTCTTGTAGGTCGACTGAATGCCTTTTTTGAACGTCTTGGATCTCCCATATCATATCACCTACTTTTTCTTCCTGGAGGCAACGCCACTCTTTCTAAAAGATGACTTTGTCCTCTGCCCCCTTACAGGAAGGCCAAGCTCATGCCTTATTCCGCGATAGGCTCGGATTTTCCTGAGCCTGTTTATATCATCACGAAGCGTAAGCCGTATATCAGAACCGGTCAGATGCCTATCCTCACCGGAAACATAATCATTTCTCCTGTTAACATACCATGAAGGAATGCCGGATTTTACAGGATTATCTATAATGTTCTCTATCTTCTCTATATCCTTCTCAGTAAGAGTTTCCACTTTAGCATTATGGTCTATCCCTGCAACATAGAGCACTGCCCTTGACAGGTTGTAGTCAACACCGGTTATGCTTGCAAGCCCTATGCCTACTGCCTTATCAGAAACAACATCCGTACCTTTGATACGTATAATGTTTTTTGCAAGCTTTGCGTCAGGCCTGCCTTTAGTAGCAACCTTGACATCATCCTTAGCGCCCTGTTTAGGCACTTCACCTTTTTTCAAATCTTTCTTAGCCATATTTACTCCCCCATTTTTTTGGCTTCGGGAATTCAAAACCAACGGCAGTCAATCGCCGAGAGAATATAATGCACATCGACAGGAACATGAAATATACAATCAAGAATCCGCCTGCGCAATAAATTACAATTTAAATGGCAACTATAATTTTATAAAGGTTTTGCCCAGGCATATTGCCTCATACTTAAAAACAAAAGACACTGCCATGCACA
>WTCA01000083.1 GCA_013138805.1 archaeon
TTCCAGAACATCGCTTCTTTCATAACTATATATTATTCAAATTCATATAAAAAAAGAAAAAAATGTATACTTTGTGAAATCAGTTAGATTTAATTACTATAAATTACTCCTATTCAGGAGATAATACTTATAAAATTATATATACATTATATATAATAGCTATTTGAAAAAATATAAAAAATATGAATAACCATCAGAACACTCCACAAGTAAAAATAAGGGCGATATTATGATAAATTTTATGAAAGGTATTAAGGATAAAATGACAGGGTGCAACGCAAAGCCCCAGAAATACGATGCTATTCGTTATGGTATAGATGATATCATAGAAAGCGGTTACAAAGCAAATAATGTTTATGACCCTGATGAACATAAAGTTTTGATAGACACATATCTGGGTGCGATGGAAAAGCTCGAGACTATGTCGTTCTTAAAGAAAAAAAAGCAGAACAAAATCTGCGCTCAACTTAAAGCAGATATAGAAGACCAGAATAGAGCCTTCAGAACAGTCTACGACTCAATACTAGGTATTGAACCAGTCAGTGTCAATAAAGAAAGTTCTAGAACTTATGCTGAAAAATTACAGAATGTATACTCTGCTGTAAAAGATACCGCTTCAACTATAAAAGATATAGTTCCAAATATTTCAGCAGAAAACCTGAAGATAAAAGCTCTGGATAATCCAAAAAGGGTTTATTTTGCTGGCCTTATTGGACTTTTTGGAGCAAGAACTGTCGGCGCTATGCTAACCCAGGATACATCCGGCCTAAATGATTCTCTCTATGATATCGATAATCTGACATCAGTTGTATTAAACGAAGCATCAACATCAGGCAGCTTAACAGGTGCAGAAATATACACAGGCGACCTGACAACAGGCCTGAGTATAGCAGACAACTGGGAAAAAATAATAACACATCCTGATTTCACACAAACCGAGGATTTTGAAGACGCTTTCAGACGCGTGTATAGTATAGATGCATCAGAAATTAGCAATTTACCTGAAGAGCTTCAGGAAAGGCTTAAGGAAATTCAGGATATATATGCACAAAACGTCGCAGTAGATGCTTCTCCAGTAGCCGAAACGCTGGGTGAAGGACCTCTTGTTGAATATGGCAAAGATGGAAAAGATGTATATACACCAACACCAGAAAACATTGATGAACTCGTCGAAAAGACAGGCCCTGCAGACACGCTGGTCAATGAATATTCAATCAGTGACAAGATAAATGTAGCTATGGAGCCAGACCATAAACCAGAAGTTATTTATTATAATGAGGACTGGACTAAAGGACCAACTGGTTCCATAATAGAGCTTGTACCCGACAAAGAGACAGACTCCACAACAGGTATAGACGCAACTTTAACAAAAGAGAACATAACTCTTGAAGATGCAATCAAAGGCAGTTTCGGTGAAGAAGGAACATCAAAAGAATTTCATATTGTTAAAGACAAGCCATTTGACAACAACGAACCGCCTGTAGCTTTTGCCACTGGCGACCCGGATAACGGAACTGTCATGACAACAAAAGTAGGCCGCAACGATAACTCATATATATGTGTCGGATTTGATCCGGAACACCAGGACGGAATGCTCCATATTGACAGCCCGCGTTCACCATGGCACCAGCTTGATGATTTACTTGATAAATATTCAAGCCTCTTCCCAAGTGGCGGTGGCGGCAGTGGATCTTCCGAAACAGCACCAGTCCTACCACCAGATGACGGCGACGATGATTTTGATGACGGCATCTGTTGAATAATGCCATACTATATCCCATAATCATAAGGATATGATGAAAATGATGAAGAATTCAAGCAGGATAAGAAGTGTTCTCTTATCCCTATTATTTACATTAGCAATTCTTTCAGCTTCAGCTTTAGCATATGACACAGTCACATACAGTTTCAATGTTGATAATGTCAATGTTTTGGCATATGACTGTTTAGACGAAAACTGCACTGCATACAAGGCTTTCAGCGGCGAGTTGCCTTCAAGTTCAACAGCAAACGGGCAATTAATAGTCAAATATCCGGCTGAACTGGCAACAATACATGGTTACGCTCTGTTTTTCACAAGCCCCGGATATCTTCCAAAAGAGGGAATATCAGACAGGCGTTGCCCCGAAGGCGTACAGGAATGTGCTCCAACTAAACCCGTTTCAATAACATTAAATAAAAAAGCAGAATGTTCATCAACAATAGAGCACGTCACAGACACAATCAATGCAAGTTCAAAAGTTCCTCTCATAATAAATACAACAATACAGAGCGCATTCAGAGATACAAACACAAGCGTTGGCTTCACTCCGGACAGCCTTAAAGACGATTATTACTCTGTAGACACACGCGTGATTCTTAAGATATTTAAAGGCACAACACCCGTAGCAAACAGCCCGTGGACTAAAGATTACACAAAAGAAAGCGGAGACGCAGGTCAGCCGCTTTATATGGACACAGCACAGGATGTAGAGTTCACATGGACGCCGACAGCAGACGGTACATACAATGCAACCATAACAACTCAAGTAATAGATAATCAATGCTCAAGCTCGATTGACACAGACAGCCCCCCAATCATAATTAACTGCATCAACAAAAAACCTGTCGCAGAAGACATAAATACAGCAACAGACGAAGACACACAGAAACAGATAACGCTCATAGCAACAGACACTGATAGAGACAGTCTTGAATATAAGATAATGTCAGGACCAGACGAAGGCACCGCAACAGTTTCCGGAGACACAGCGACATACACCCCTAACACAGACTACAACGGACCTGACTCATTCACATACAGAGCATACGACGGACAGGAATACAGCAACATCGCAACAGTCTCAATAACTGTCAATCCGATAAATGATGCACCTGTCGCAAATGCTAACGGTCCATATTCAGGATATATTGATGAAAATATCCAGTTCCTTGGAACAGCAACAGATGTTGACGGAACAATAGAGTCTTACACCTGGGACTTTGACAACGACGGAACAATAGACAGCATAGAGCAGAACCCGACACATGCATACACACAGACTGGCACATATACTGTCATCTTCTCAGCCACAGACAACCAGGGCGCAACATCATACAACACGATAACAGCAACCATAAGCATAAACCCAAACCCTATACTTTCAATAGATGTCACATCATCAATAGAAGTTGATCAGGGAAACAATTTCATAGTAAGAGCCATACTAAAGAACAGCGGTGGAAACAGCGCAATAGGCACAATTGCAATCTCAGTACCGCCAGGCCTTGAACCAAACGGTACATTCGCACAAGACATTGACGTCCCTGCACTTACAGAGCATATTTTTGTATGGAATATTACAGCTGCAATGTGGGGTAACTACCAAATAGAATTGGACGCGCTCTACAATGGCACAAAAACAGCGAACGCAACTGTCACAATAACTGTCAATCCGGTAAACAACGCACCTATCGCCTTTAATGAAACCGCAACAACAGATGAAGACACGCCTGTAAGCATAACCCTTATAGCAACAGACACTGACGGAGATTCACTCACATATACAGTCACATCCTATCCATCTGAAGGAACCTTATCCGGAACTGCACCATTCCTGACTTACACACCTGACTTAAACTATAACGGACCGGATGTATTCACATACAGAGCATACGATGGAGAAGACTACAGCAACACAGCGACAGTCACAATAACTGTCAATCCGGTAAACGATGCACCTGTAGCTTTTGATGGAACCGCAACAACAGACGAAGACACACCTGTAAGCATAACTCTTATCGCAACAGACATTGACGGCGACTCACTTACATATACAGTCGTATCATACCCGACACACGGAACTTTATCCGGCACAGCACCATACCTGACTTACACACCTGACACTGATTACAATGGACAGGACTCATTCACATTCAAGGCAAACGACGGAACTATAGACAGCAACACAGCAACTGTAACAATAGATGTTGGTTCAGATAACGATGCTCCTGTCACAGAAGACATAACCACAGAAACAGACGAAGACACACCTGTTGACATAACACTGATCGCAACAGACGTTGACTGTAATTCATTGACTTACTATATTGTTTCAGACCCGGTACACGGAAGTGTAAGCCTCACAGGAAATACTGTAATATACACACCTAACTCAGACTACAACGGGCAGGACTCATTCACATACAGAGCATACGACGGACAGGAATACAGCAATATAGCAACAGTCACAATAACTGTCAATCCTGTAAACGACGCACCTGTAGCATATGATAAAACCGCGACAACAGATGAAGACACACAGGTAAGCATAACTCTTACCGCAACAGACGCTGACGGCGACTCATTAGAACACATAATAATATCAAACCCGGCAAACGGAATCATCTCAGGCACAGTACCATTCCTAACATACACACCAGACTACAACTACAACGGCCCAGACTCATTCACATACAGGGCATACGACGGGCAGGAATACAGCAACATCGCAACTGTAACAATAACAGTAAATCCGATAAACGGTTCACCCACAGACACAGAACCTCCTGTCATCAACAGCATCACCCTAAACAATGACATATTCAAGAAGACTCAGTTAATACATGTCACAGTTAACGCGACTGACAATTCAGGAATCCTAGAAATTTACGCTGATGAAATCCGGCTTACAAACACAGCAGGCAATATCTGGGAAGGAGACATATCACCTAACCAGACTTTAGGCACACATAATCTGACTGTCATCGCAAGCGACCCTTCAGACAACACAGCGACAGACACAAGTGCGCAATACACAGTAATTGATGACGAGACAGCACCAGAGCCGCCGACAGGTCTTGTAGCCATAGCACTTTCAAACAACACCATAAGGCTAAGCTGGATATCTTCAGTATCAAACGATGTGAAATACTACAATATATATTCAAGCACAATTGAAAACACATATAATTTCAACAGCCCGACAACTACAGCACAACCGGATATAAACATGATAAACATCACAGGCCTTACAGAAAACACAACATATTACTTCATCATGAAATCAGTCGATAACGTATACAATGAAGGCAACACAAGTGAAGAAGCATACACAACAACTCTCATAGGAAATGAATCAAACGACCCTGACGGAGACAGGTTGCCGACAGACTGGGAAAACCATTATAACCAGACAGGCAATCTTCTTGACCCGGACAACAATGACTCTGATGCAGACAACATAACAGATGACCTTGAAGACCCTGACAGCGATAATCTGAACAACTATGAAGAATACCTGCTTGGAACAGACCCGAACAGCAATGACACAGACAATGACACAATGCCTGACGGCTGGGAAGCAGACAACGGCCTTAACCCTACAGACCCGAAAGACGGCGCTCTTGACGCAGACAATGACGGGCTTTCAAATGCAGATGAATACCTTCACGGCACAGACCCTAACAATCCTGACACGGACGGGGACGGGTACACAGACGGCTGGGAGATAGACAACGGAACAGATCCCCTTAACATTAATGATCCTACATGCCATGTTAACTGCGGAAGCAGCAGCAGTAGTAGCAGAAGCAGTGGAAGCACACCATCTGTAGAAGTCACAATCATAGAGAACAAGACAGATGAAACTTTTGAAAACGGAACAATATATGTCTCAAAGATAGACCTTCCGGACACTGCATACATAGGCCAGACAATCACAATAAAAGGCTGCCTCATATACCCTAAATCAGACACGATAGACTTTATGATAGATTTTGATATCGTAGAATCCCTAACTCTTGACGGAAACAGCTGCTTCATGATAAAATACAAGGTAGATCTTGAAGAAGGTAAGCACAATTTCGCGATAGTCCAGGGAAACGAGACATTATACTCAAAAGATGTTCTTGTATACGAATACACTATGAGCAAAGAATACACTGCAGATATTAAAGACAAAGGAGAACCCGAAACTATACAGAGTCCTACAGGCCTTCTCACATGGGAAAAAGTAAGCATCAGTACCATAACTTATCTACTGATATTGCTAATAATAATTATCATTTACCTTAGAAGAGAAGCGATCAGAGCAGCTGTTATAAAAAATAAGGCAAAATGACGGCCTCAACTTTTTCTTATTTTATTGTTATCTAATAGTTATGACAAAAGAAAGCTTTATAAAATTAAGAGCTTATATATAGTTCACAAGTGGTGAAAATGATAAGAAAAATCATTATCAGTGCAATTATATTCTTAGCACTCATATCAGGAACAGCATACGCAGCCACAGACATATCCATATCAGACATAGACATCACGCCTAAAACGATATATGAAGGGGAAACTGCTCAGATAACTGTCGATATTGACGTGGAAACGCCTGAAGACGAGTCAAAAGTGACCCTAAGCTTCTACATAGACGGCTATCTTGAGAAGAAAATCACAAGATATTATTCTGAAAAGACACATTCATACACATACAGCCATGACACTGAAGATATGGATATAGGAACGCACACAGTAGAGATTGTCGCAAGGATATACAGGGGAACAAGCATTATAAAGGCAGAAGACAGCATGACAAAAAAGTTTGACATAGAGGAAAAGACACCTATAATTGATATAACGATGAACGCATACCCTAAAGACGCGACAGTGAATGAGAACATCCAGGTATTCGGATATGTGGATCCCACAGATGAGCTGATAAGTATATTTGTAGACGGTATCGCAAAAAAGACGACCGTCCCGGATGTCAACGGATACTACTCAACATTTGTTAAGATATCAAAGACAGGCGACCATGTCATAACAGCATCAGTCGGTGACTCAAAAAAGCACAGGATAGTAAACATCGCTGAAGAGCCGGAACCTGTTGAAACAATACCCCCTGAGCCTAAAAAAGATATTGTGATTATAATCATAGAGCCTGAGACAGAAGAAGACAAAGAGACGATTGAAGAGGAGAAGATCAGCTATATAACAGTCGAAGCAAGTAACAAGGAGATAGATGTAAACCAGTATGAGAGCAACATAGTGAGAGTCACCATAACAAACCATGAGGACAAAAACCATCTATTTTCAATAGACACTACTTTTGATAATGAGATAGTATTCATACCGCAGCCGGAAATTATAAAGCCGGAGCAGACAAAGGTACTTTCTCTATATTTCAGCGTTGACGAAAAACCGGGCAGATATTATGGAATAATCTATATCAGGAATGAGGAAAGAATCGTAAGCGAGATACCGCTCACAGTCTTTGTCAGCGAGAACGATTACATTAAAGAGACTGTCTCACAGCCGTTTTTCAGTCCTGTTGCATCAGACATGTTCATATTACTGCTCGTAATCTTCGCGATTGTGCTTATGATGGGAATAGCACACAGGATAACAAAAAAGACTGTAAGGCCTCTTGAGCTTTCAGATATGGAAAGACCGACAGCCTCGCTGCTGAAAAAGGTGCATGATGCAGGAAACTTAAGGAAAGAGACAAACACAGTGTCTGAAACTGCCTATATTGTGCCATGGAGCAATATCGTGTTCTAAAACATGAAAAAAATAGTAATATTTATAAGTTTATAAACATTAAATATATTTTAACTCTATTCGGTGGTGAAATATATGAAAACAATAAAATACTTCATTTTCGCATTAAGCATGATATTAATGCTAAGCATAGCACAGCCTGCCATGGCTGCGTCAAATAATGCTGATTTTCAGCTGAACGCGCAATATGTAGCATCATGTCCTGTAGAAGACACGATGATAACAGCTACGCTGAAAAATCTCGGCTCTGACACAGACACATATACTATAACATCCAATAGCGATTGGGTAACTATAGGAAATGACGTGATAACGCTTGATAGTAGCGAGACTAAGACATTCCCTATTTGGATAAAACCAAAGATTGACGCTAAATCTGGAGAATACACAATAACAGTCACAGCAGAATCAGATTCCGGCAAGTACGAGGACAGCATTGATTTTGTTGTGATGAAATGCTATGGAATAGAAGTTATACCAGCGACAGATCTTGTTGAAACATGTATAGGCGACACAAAAACAGTAGAAATCACATTCTCAAACACAGGAAAGACAGAAGAAACATTCATACTGACAGCATCAACAGGAAATTTTGATGCAGGCAGAATAACAATTGCATCCGGAAGGGAAAAGACAGCAACACTTTCAATACCTGTCGCCAAAAGAGAAGATACTGTTACAATAACAGCACAGTCAACAACATCATATGCATCCGGCAGTGCAGATATTGAAGTTGTTTCAGAAGGTGCATGCTATGGTATTGCTATTATCAACATACCTCCTGAAGTAAGCATATGCAAAGGCGACACTGCAAAGATTGTCATAATCTCAAAGAATACAGGCTACAAGACAGGCACTTTTGAGCTTTCAACAGATATGGAAGATGCATATTTCAAGAATGATGAAATAACACTGGAATCCAAAAAGCTCGCTGAGACATATCTTGAGATATCCACAGAAAACATTGAGATAGGAGAGATGGACTACATCGTAACCATAAGATCTACAGAAGCTCAGGACAAAGCATACGGAAAGATAATAATTGAGCAGTGCTACGATGTTGAGATATCAACAGACAAAGATACAGAATATGTCTGCCCCGGCGCAGCAGCAACTTTCCAGATAGATGTCGCAAACACAGGAAAGAAATCTGACACATACACAATATCCGCAGACAAAGGGACACTGTCTGAAAACATAATGATAATTGAAGCAGGCAACAGCGGTAGTGTATTGCTTATGGTCAATACTGAACAGGGCGACACAGAAGATTTAACTGTGAGCATAACAGCAGAATCTAAAAGAGCAGAAGCATCTGAGGAAATCACTGTATCTATGGAAGATTTTGACTCATGCTACGGCATCAGTGTATCAAGCGATTCAGACACGATATTCGCAGAAGAGCTTAACGGCTACCTTTACACGCTGACTGTGAAGAATGAGGGCGAATTCGATGCAGAATACACAGCATCAGTTGAAGGTCCTAAATGGGTCTCTATAAACCCTGAGACTGTATCTATCAAAGCAGGTAAATCAACAGAAATTTTTGTCTATGTATCACCTGAATATACTACAGCCGAAGGCACATACACAATAAAGGTGGCGATAGAGTCAGATATGGGCAATATAGAAGAGAAAGAGCTCAAATTCTCCTTCAGGTCTGAAGATATAGTGACTCCACCGATAACCGGTGATGTGACAACAGGAACTGATGATGAACAGCCTATAGATGACAAGACAGATGAGGAAGAGGACAAAAAGTTCCCGACAAATATATTGACAGCAATAATAATCGGCATAATAATAATCCTCCTCATAATCTTCGGCCCTGAACTTCTGAAAGATGGTGAAGACAAAAAAGAAGTAAAGGAAGAAGCAAAAGAGGAGAAAAAAGCTGAGAAGCCAAAAGCTGTTGAGAAAAAAGAGGAACCCAAGAAAGAGGCTGAAAAACCTAAACCTGTCGCAGAGAAGAAGGCTGAAGTAAAAAAAGAGGCAGAAAAGCCTAAGGCCGCTCCTGTCAAAGCAAAGCCTGCTCCTAAAAAAGCAGCACCTGCACCTAAAAAGAAAGCCGCCCCTGCAAAGAAAAAAGGCAAGGTCAGAGAAGACAGGAAAGACGACATAAAGCAGATTTTGGATAACATCTAAGGAGGCATTTTACCTCCTTTTTTTTCTTTTAACATTTTATTTCTATAACATCTCTATTAACTCATTCTTCCCCAAGACCCTCAACACTGATGACTGTGCTCTTATCAATGAAATAGTTGTACTCAAACCTCATTTTAAGGTCAAGTATACGCATAGGCACATTAAGTGAAGGTACATTGCATACTACTGGGAAATCTGCTGTCGGCGAACCGGAGTCTGAAACCCTGAAATAAAGGTCGCGAAGCCCAAGGTCACACTCCTTATTATCAAGAGTGACGCTTACCTTATCATGAAGAGCGAAAAGGTCAAGCGCATTATCTTCCCAGTCAAAAGCATTAGAACAGTCAAGAGTGGTTATCGTCCCGCCGCCGCGATCCACTATCTTTACTCTCAATGTTAAGTTACCAGTATCGCTCAGCATTACAGGTTGATCTGTCGTCATCACGACATCTAAAGGACCTGCTGTAGTATCAATCATGATTGTATGCTTCTTCAGCATCCCATCCCTGTCACGGGAAAGATATTCCTCTTCATCAAGAACCTCAATCTTGGCTATTGAAGTTGTGGAATAAGGATAACATACACGAACACCTGCAGAATACTTGAATACCTGACCTTCAGGCAAGTCATTCGGAGCATCAAGAACCCATATTATCTGGGCAGACTCACCGTTTGCATCAAGGCTTTTGATTGGCGCCATAAGGCTGTCAATTATAAGCACTCGCGGATCACCTGCTGCCATGCTGGCTCCGCTTAAACTTATGTCTGAAAGATCATCAAACCACTCATTTTTCCCACTGCTGAGACCATAAAGGTATATATAGATATCATCTTCAATACCTATTGCCCCAAGGTTCTGCATATCAAGAGTGAGCAGGGACGGCTGTCCGCTATATGTTTTGTCTCTTGAAAAATCAAAAGAATATACTTTTATACCTGTATCATATCCTGAAAAGCCGGAAATTCCCGAACCTAAAGTAGATGGATCAACGCAGCCTGAAAATAAGAGTATTGATGCAATAATAAGATACACTTTAAAAGAATGGCTGAAGCTCATAAATATTCTTATCACTGTGCGTTTAAATATGTTTTAAAAAAATAGAAGAAAAAAGAGAAAAAGATAAGAGCTGATCACTGAATTATGTAATCAACAGTTATCGGTGAATCAGAGCCGATATAATATTTATATTCAGCTGTAGCTCTTATGTGATATTCTCTTGAAGGTGTGTTTGGGTCTATAGGTATTGAGCATCTCAATTCAGCTTCTCCACCAATCAGTTTCACTGTTCGCGTGCAGTCTGTAGTTATAGTATTGCCATACATTGTGTGAGCTGTGCCGTCAAGAAGGAATCCCTCCACTTCAATACTGACCTTAACCTTGTCCCTGTCTGTGCTAGCTGGCGTAGCAGCGCAACCAGTTACAATATCTGTGGAAAATCCTCCGCCAACATTCTCTATCTTGAAGATGACCGGAATTGTTGAACCTCTTGCAATAATGTTTGACTGCCCTCCAAGCGTTACATGCACAGGACCTGCCGTGTTTATATTCTCAATCGCGCTTGTATCCTGCTGTACCTTCATTTCATCTCTTGAAGATGAAGTCACCGTAGCAAGCATACTTGTCTTGTAAGGATAACATACCCTTGTAAAGAATGTATATGGAGTTGATTCACCTTCTTCAAGTTCTGGTGCCTTAAGAAGAGCTTCAAATGTAGCTACACCGCCAGGAACGCCCATCTCAGGCTGAGGCGGAAGGAAATCAGTATTAGGTATTGACCATTCGCTGTTTATGTCAGCCATTGTACCGGGCGATACCTGAACAGCACCTATCTGCTGCCAGTGCTTAACACTTGATGATACAGACTGTCCATATATAAATACTGAAGTTGGACCAGTTACCTGCTTTTGTCCCTGATTCTCAAGTACAAGCCTTAAGTTGACATCTTCTTTATGATATACAGATGGCGTATCAAACTGGAATTCTGAGATGACAACACCTTTATCTGATGACGCAAAACTTGTTGAACCATCAGAACTTGTGCATCCTAACACAAGAAGAGTCATTAAGACCATCGCATAAGCGACAAATCTACTTTTAGATTTAATAGACATAAATATCACCGATTAACAATAATTAAACATATCTTGTATATATAGTTTTTGGTTATAAATCTCAACCCAACGGCTTTACAGAAAGCTGAACTCTGTCTTTTATAGTATATGTATACTCTGCAACTGCTTTTATCTTATATGCTGTCGCTATAAGGACTTTCTCATCAGGCGGTGTGAACATGCATGTTATCACCTTAGAACTCTTCTTATAGATCTCAAGATTCTCTGCCTTCTCAAGATTGCAGATATCCACTCCAGAAGTAGTGTTTATGCCTGCAGTCTCTATCTCATCAGGAAGCACAAGCTTAAGATTCTTCACATCCACAAGGCCGTCGCCAACATTCTCTATATTTATCGATACTGTCCAGGCATTGTTATCCATAGCTATCGGCTGCTGTGAATCAGATATTATATTGATTTTCAAAGGACCGTCTGTAGCAAGATTGCTTCCTAAAAGATACATGTTTTTACGCGTATAGAAACTTCGGAGTATCTCAAAAGGTGTAGCAAAATATACATAGGCATTTGTCGATGCTACAGCATCATAGGACAGCTGCATATAAAGATTGCATGTCACACCTGCACCAGACATTATATCACTGTCCGGTGTTCTGCTCTTCCACTCAAAAAATTGCATAGTCTTGGGTTTTATCTCAATCTCATCCGGATCTCCTGGATGCGAAGGACTCATCTTAAATGAATCAATCTCAAAAATATCAGAGCAGTAGTCATAGATCACCATATCGCCGTCATAGCTTCCGGAGCTGTCAACCTGCAATGTCACAGGATTGTTGCCGATATTTTCTACCTCAAGATGGACTATAAAAGGCCTGTCTGTAGAAAGCTGATTTGAAGGTATCACTCCGAAGAAGTTTATTGAAAGAATATCAGATGCGACAATCTGAGTCTCCTTGTTCCCGGTAACAGTCGTCCCACTAGGGCCAGAATCACCGTCAGTGCAGCCACCGATGATAAAGACAATAAAAATGCATGCTACAATACACTTATTCATAACATATATTGTATATGCTTTGTTTATATTATTTAAGATGAAATCAACAGGCAATATAACCAGTATCATTTATTGTGGAAAGAGTAAACATACCATTATGGACATATGTATACTCAACATATAAGCTTATGTACCTCTGGACAGAACCGCCTTTCTCAAAATCAGTCTCAAAATAAATCGGATCGTATACAAAAGAGCAATCGTATTCCTCGCTACCCTTAAAACCGTCATCATAAGAGATATCAACAGAATTCATCTCATCAAGCAGCGTTTGCTTCAAAGTATAAGCATTCATGCCACCGGGAGGTGTTGCTGACAGATTTGCTTCAAGATCACATCTGGAAGTCCCCATATCCTGAGGGATTAATTTATTTGATATATAAATATCAAACTTATTTATAGACGCACGACCATTATCATTGTTTGACAATCTAAAATTGATTCCGAATTTCTCGCCATCACTGATTATGATTGGCTGGAAATTATTATCAGGATATATAGATAATGAAAAAGGACCGAATATAGATAATGATTTCTGAGGCATTTTTTTCGAGTCCTGTTCTTGATTATTCAATTCTTCCCACCAACTGAAATCAGCCAGGGTCAACATGATACTGGATCTAATATCATGTTTATATAAAACAAAAACAGGTGCATTAAATTGCCCGAGAGAACATTGAGGTATATCAAACACAACTTTTGCGGTCCTGGTCATGCTTCTGGATACTGGCTCATATTGATAGTAAAAAAAGTCATTAGATATTGAAACATCGGGATAATCAACCTTTTCAGAAAATGAATTATAGTTGCTGTCAAGATAGATCTTCCCGCCTTGATTTCCATCAATCTGAGAGCCATTGATAAGAAACAACGCTGTATAGATAGTTTCATCGCCATCATTCTTAACTACCCATCTTGTAGTTATATCATCACCGGGATCCTGATTTAAAGCAGACTGTCTTATCGCAGGCCTTGCAAGCGCATACTCCACCGTATTGACTGTCCCGTCAGATATAACAGGTATACCGTCATCATCAATCGTATATACAGAACCAAGACATGAAGGCGGATATAAAAAGCATATGATATCTGAATATATTGAAGATGAAGAGTTTGATGAAGAAGATGAAGTGGATGTATCTGAATCCAAAGAGCCGTCATCAGATGTAGAATCTGATGTTTCGCCAGTGTTGCGGTCAACAACAGTGCAGCCGCTAATGACAAGAACAAGAAAGATAAATGCTGCCATATATTTATCCATGCATACATATTGTAACTTCTTTATTTATATTGTTTAGAAAAATCAACAGAGACTATAAGTTGCATCATTAAAGGCAGAAAAGGGTAAACATGCCGTTATACACATATATATAATCAATATATAAATCCACATCTGAAACTTATATAGAATCTAATATCCAGTCATAATCAATTGCATCATACTGGCTTCGCGAAGAGTCATCCAGTTAAGAAGGAATACTGACACCTAATATAGAAGGCAGAGTAGTAATCAAAAATGGAACAGCCGAATAAACAACGGCAAAGAATATGAGAAGAATCACTATAGTCCATATACTTCCAAATCTTATTTCCACTCCCATATAATACCTCATAAAGGCAAGCAAAAGCATCAGAGGAAAATATGAGCCAAACAAAAAAATACTGAAAGGGGTATATACATTGAAAAGAAAGGCAAGGACAAGAAGTGTTGTGCCAATCATATTATTATCTGAATCCAGGAAAAACCAGAAGATAAATATAAATTGTATTATAAAGATATAAGGCACCAGAATAAAAGGTGTTGACAATTCGCCGAATGTCTTCCCGGTAAAGCCATAATAATCAACAACAATCGCTGAGATGAAAAGAAGAATAATAAGCCAGTTAAGTGATTTCATACGCCCGTGCAATTTTCCTGCATGTCCTCTAAGTTTCCTGAAACGCTTAACAAACTTCTTCTCTGCTTGCGCCTCGCTTAAATCTCCTTTTTGAGCATCTGCCATCGCTTTGGATAATTCTTTCTGCTGATTTTCACAATTATGAATCTCAGTAGAAATCTGACGATCTATATCGCCTATTGTCTTATTATTAAACCTGTAACTGTAACTCTTTATATTAAGCTGTTCATTCATGAGATTCAATTGTTTTTTTGCTGCATTAATAGAAATAGTATTGCCAGGATAATATCTCTCAAAATTATTTATCTGGGCCCTCTTCTGGCTCATCGTAGTTTTAATGTCATTAATATTTCGTTCAAGAACTTTTTTCTCATTCATCATACGGTATCTTCGTCTCTTAAGATCTTCTATATTAACATTCGTCACAACCATACAAAAAAACCTTTAATCAAGAGACAGCAGTAAAGCTGACAAAAGATAATTGTCACACCGAGTTAATATATCTTACCAAAAAGCCCCTAGAAAAGGAAAAAGCCATCATCTTCAACAATCCTTATGTCAATGTCTGAAAGCTTATAGATACCATATGTAGAGAATTTAAGAACATTAGTCTTACCCCGCCTGAAATCATCCTGCGACAGAACAATCAGGTTCTCGTAAAGCTCAGTGTCATGCTCAAAAAGGACATCATTAAGATATATATCAAGAGATGCATCCTCAGATATCTTGTCTGCATAGAACTCAATAACAATAGTCTCATTATACATATCATCATATGTGTCCTCATCAATCATAAGAGTGTATTCAGCGATTGCTGCCTTGTCAGTGTCAAAATATGTTATTGTCAGCTGGGCATCCTGTATCTCATATTTTGAGTCCTTATCGGCGCTGAACTGGATATAATTGCTATCCGGCTTTGCCGCTATGACACCGTCAGCCCTGTCAAATGTCTCTTTGTATATCCTGCCGAACATTGGCTTTGACTCATCATTTATATCATTGCCGTTTATCTCTATGTGCAGGTCACCCTGCCTTATAGATCCTGAACCGACCTCATAGCTCAATGCTGCATCAAAACCTCTCATCTCATACTCATAGACCATAAATGAAAACATCTTGTCTACATTGTCAAAAGAAGTGGCAGACAGCCTTACATTAGAAAGCATATATGTTGTCGGCGCCCAGAATTTAACACCGCTTGACTGCGCCTCTATACGGACAACATTATGATCAAGAGGATTATTGAATTCAATAGCATACTTGGCACCGGCAGAAGTTATATCATCAAATATAAGCTCATCATTAAGATATATCCTCAGGTTCCCGTAATAATTAGAATCACCGGCCTGAAACTTAAGCACTGCACCTTCCATCCCTGAACCGTCAAAGCTGAACTCTTTTGACGATGACCTGAATACACCTTTCTCTATCAGGAGCGAATCCATCTCCTGTATAGTCCGTTCATGCGATGTATAGCCCACATCAAAATCACCGAAATCAATTGTCCTTGCCGTCTGTGTCTTATTTGACAGGAGACTTGCCGACTCTGCCGAGAATATTATTTCGCCTTTTTCTGATATATCAATATCAGATGGTATATCCTCGTCATATAGAGGCTCCTGCCCGAACATAAGGAACAGGGTAAAGAATATTATCACTGCTGCCGCAAAGACAAATGTGAAAGGCTCTGTCGGAACGGGCTTGACAATTTTCACCATTTATATTACCTGTATAATAAATACATATGACACTATATATTATTTGTTGTCATCTGTTTTTAAATTTTTGCGAAAAAAAGGTATATATTATGAGGATAATCGCCAAAGATCTCAAAAAAGAGACAAAGATAAAGCCGGAGACCATAGATGACCTGTGGAACCTGTCACTTCTGATAACAGCAGGTGACGTGGTCGGGGCAAAGACTTTAAGGACTATTGAGACATCAGACAAGAAAGAGAAGCGTCCCATGTATCTCAAGATATCTGTAGAGACTGTTGAATTTGACGATGTCACAGAATCCCTGCGGCTGAAAGGCAAAATACTTGAAGGTCCGGATGACATAAGCTTCGGGTACCACAGCTTTCGTATAACCCCCAATGACATCATATCTATAACCAAGCAATGGAAAAGATATGAGATAGAGCGCCTTGAAAAAAGCGTAAAGGCTGTCAAGATAAAAATACTTGTCATGGTGCTTGATGAAAGGAAAGCCGATTTTGGGGAGGTTATGAACAGCAAAGTCAATATGTTAGGCACCATAAAGGCAGAGAACCAGGGAAAAATGTTCGGCACACCTGAAGGCAAAAGCTATTATAAAGACATAATCAGGTCGCTTGAAGAATACGTTAAAAGATATGACAGGATAATAATCGCAGGACCCGGATTCACAAAAGAGAACATCATGAGGATTATAGGAAAAAACACTAACATGAAAGGAAAATGCGTCACAGGCGTCTCATCAGTCACAGGCGAGACTGGCGTATACGAAGTCATAAAGCGCGGTTTTATAGACCAGATCATAAAAACTTCAGAAATATCAAGAGAGACAAAAGAGATTGAGAAATTCATGGAAGCACTCGGGAAAGAATCAGATCTTGTAACATATGGTATAGGAGAAGTCGCAAAGGCGGCAAAAGCAGGCGCTGTAGAGAAAATCCTTGTCTCAGACAGCATAGTCAAAAAAGAAGATGTGCAGGAAATACTGAAATCTGTGGAAAGCTCATCAGGAAAGGTAGAGGTCATAGGGTCAACGCATGAGGCAGGGGACAAGCTTATCGGCCTTGGCGGAATCATCTGTTTTTTAAGATATAGTATTGGCTGACTTTTACAACACCGTAACATTTATATAACAAATGTAATAATATTATTACATATGTTACAAAGATATAACAGATGGAAAGTCCTGAAAGTATTTTTTGATGACCCAAATCCAAAAGGTGCGGGCTTTCAGCTAAGAGAAATCAGCAGAGCTACGAATTTAGCGCCCACATCAGTAAAAAGGTACTTGGACGACCTTAAAAAAGAAGATCTGATCCTAAAATCAGAGCACAGGATACATCATTACCCTGTATACTGGGCTAACAGAGCAAGCGAAAACTTCATATCCCTAAAAAAGATGGACATGATATTTAACATCCAAGAATCCGGTCTGCTTACATATCTACAGGATAAATGTATGCCCGACACAATAATCCTATTCGGTTCAGCATCAAAAGGCGAAGACATAAAAGAAAGTGACATAGACCTATTCTTGTTATGTAAAGAAACAAAACTCAATTTAAAGCCGTATGAACAGCAATTAAAAAGAAAAATAAATATATTCTATTGCAACAATTTCGGAACACTCAGTGAAGAGTTGAAAAACAATATAATAAATGGTGATATCTTAAGCGGATACCTAAAGGTGTTTTAATGAACGAAAGATTAATTGAGATAACACCAGACACAGAAAAAGCCAAATCAATGATGAAAATGGCAAACACAAGGCAAGAGATGATATCAGCCACAGACTACTCAAAATATCCATCACTTGTTGTAGAAGGATATTATGAGGTAATAAAAGAGCTTATGTCTTCTATTCTTCTGCTTGATGGATACAAGACAAAAGGAGAAGGCGCACATAAAGCACTTATAGATTATATAGAAAAAACATGCAAAACAGAATTTTTGCAATCAGAAATTTATTTTCTGGATGAATTAAGAAAAGTCAGGAACAAAATAAATTATGATGGTTTTTTTGTGAAGACAGATTATCTGACAAGAAATAAGAAAAGAATCATAAAAATAATATCCGGACTAAAAAACATTGTAAAACAGAAGATGATGCCTACAAAACACACACACAGCGCAGGCGGAGTTATAGTGAAAGACGGCAGAGTGATTGTCGTGAACCAGAAAGGCTGCTCATGGTCCCTTCCGAAAGGCCATATAGAAGACGGAGAGGACGCTCTCACCGCCGCAAAAAGAGAGATAGCCGAAGAGACAGGAGTCACAGATCTCACCCTCATAGACAATCTCGGAAGCTACAGCAGGCACAAGATAGGAAAAGACCCAAAAGAAGAAGACAGGACAGAGCTCAAGACAATGCACATGTTCCTTTTCAGCACAAAAGAAGAAGACCTGAAACCGACAGACCCTGACAATCCGGAAGCCAGATGGATGAAAAAAGATGAAGTGGCAGACATGCTGACACATCCGAAAGACAGAGAATTCTATCTAAGTATCATAGACAGGATATAAACAATAAAAATAAGTACAAAACACAAAGAAAATAGATTAGTAAAATCTATTCATCATCATCAGGTATATCATCAGGCACCGAATGCTTGATATGTTTTATTATAAGAATATCATTTACAGCCTGCACCATAGGAAACGGAACTTTCACACCCTTCTTATCACCGACAACACTTGCGAGATAAGAGCCTTTGGCAGCATCAATGATTACAGTCCTTAACCTGAACTTTGAAAGGTCAAGCTCAACATCTGAAACTTTTCCGCAAAAGAAGCCCTTGTCTGTAAAAGCGTCAAGACCTACGATACTGTTGATTTCTCTTTCATTTACAACCATCTTATCACCGGATAACTATTATAATTCTGCTTAATAGATTCTTGGATATAAATCTTTATTAAGTTTTATCAATTCACTTAATACATTATTCAGTCAAACAAGAATTTAAAGTTTTGCCGCAAAAACAGAAATACGCGGAAAAAAATGAAAAACATATGAAAAATATTCGTGTGGGGGTCGCCTAGCCCGGCCATGGCGGTAGCCTGCTAAGTTACTGAGCCTTCGGCTCACGTGAGTTCAAATCTCACCCCCCACGCCAATATCTTCATTTCTTCTAAAGATTATCAGTACAGATCCGGCTCCAGCTTCTTCACCAGAGAAAAAAAGACAACAAGCGAAATAAATATCAAAAATGCTGCATAAAAAGTAAGACCGGTGAAGACAATGTCTGTATACACAAAAATTAATCCGAGATAAGCAAGGAAATGAACCACAATAGCGGAAGATACGAAAAATGCGATATCCTTAGGCAGTATATGGAAGAAGCTGACAAGGACCAGCAATGCGCCGACAGTGACTATAGCTGCTGCCACCTGTGATGTCAGTAGGTTTAAGTCAAACCCTCCTGAATCCATCACAGCCCTTACAGTATTAACCCCGACCCATACAAGCACAAGCCCGTTCGCTGTAGCGCTGTTCCACCCCAGCCTCTCTTCCTTATGGGCACCGAAATAAAGCTCGACTACAACAGTCGTAATGATAAGAGGAAACACTGCCCACAACAGGTCAGGATTTGAGAGAGGTGCAGATACTAAAGAATATATCTGTGCAATCAGTGCAGATAACTCCGGACTCGAAAGAAAAGCTGCAAAAATGGACAGGTATTGCTGAAACATAGGCAAACACGATATATAGCTATACTTGTAAAGAAAAAGCATATATAATACTCACAGGCATCATCTAAGGCGCAGCTTCACAGCCACATGTTCAGAAGCGGACTTCTCCATACCTCTCATCTCATCATCGCTGTAAGGCTCAGTATTCCTATACAGCTCCTTCCAGGCATGTTCTTTATGGTATTTCTGAAGAGCATACAGCATACATCCTTTCAGATCTTTTGCAATGCCCACGACATCAGACTCCGAAACAAGACCGGGAACGACAGTCGTCCGGAACTCATGGCCAATCCCTGAAGATATGATAAATCTTATGCTCTCTTTTATCTTGCCGAGATCAACATCAACGCCGGATGCTTTGCTATAGGCGCCTGCCTCAAGCTTTGCTTTGACATCCATAGCGATATGATCCACAAGCTTCATATCAACAAGCGTCTTTAGAAAAGAAGGATTAGTGCCATTAGTATCAAGCTTCACCTTTAACCCTATCTTCTTGACCTTCTCAAGGAAAGGCACAAGAGCGCCAATCTGAAGCGTAGGCTCACCGCCGGTCACAGTAATACCATCAATCCATTTCGTATTGTCAGAAAGAATTCTAAGTACATGAGATGAATCAATCTCCCTGTCCTTAAGCTTTTCCCAGCCGGAAATAAGCTCATGATTATGGCAGAAAGGACACCTAAAATTACATCCGGGAAGAAATATGACAGATGTAATCATCCCGTCCCAGTCTACAAAAGAATTTTCTATAAAACCAAAAATTTTAAGATCAGCTTCAGTTTTTGATTGCATCTATAAGCTCCTCTCTTGAAGGTATCTGCGATCTCCATGAAATTATCTCAGAATCATCAGAGTCCACAACAATTGTAGTAGGCGTGCCCATGACAGCATGGAAAGCAGCTTCGCTCATGCCTTCGACATCATTGACATTGAACTCTTTGACTTTAAGTCCCATATCTTCCATGACATCATGTACGACCAGCTTTGCCGGGGAGCAGTTAGGACAATTGTCCTGCCAGAATATCTTCACTTCCATACCATTACCACCTATATAAAAAGAGACGCTACAAATCTTTTATATATTCTATAAGTCTTCTGCCTTAAAAAGATTTTACGGTCTTGGATAATATATATTGGAGTCTTTGTTTTGTATCTATCGATTTTAAAACCATAGACTCAACTGCATCTTGTTATACCATCCACTTTAGTATCTCCGCATCTGTCGCATTTATCTTTAAGACCTGTCATCTTGTTATGGCATGTCTTGCATAATGTCATCTCAGGAGAGAAAGCAATCTGGGTATTCTGCGTGTTCTTGAAAGTCTTCATGACAAAATTGGTAAGGGATCGTGGTTCCGGCTGTGACTCTCCAAGCCAGACATGCGTCATCGCGCCCGCATCAATAAGCGGATGGAAACTGCCCTCCCTGGTAACCCTATCCATAGGCGACATAGGAGCACCGATATTGAAATATGTGGAATTTGTATAATAGATATATGGTGTACCCACTGTACCCTTAACAACTTTTTCAGCAGCCTTAGGATAATGCTCCATATCAAGCTTTGCCATCCTGTAAGCTGTCGACTCTGCCGGTGTCTGCTCCAAAGGCATATGTATATTATGCTTTTTTCCAAGCTCCTCTGCTCTCTTTCTCATATATGCTATTGTCTTAAGCCCGAACTTGTAGGCACCCACAGACTCATGCATCTCCTCACCTGTCACATACTGCACAAGCTCATTAAGCCCAAGCATACCGAGAAGGAAAGACGCCTTGTCAAACCTGTAATACGGCTCACCGTCAAGATTCATGGTAAGTATCGGAAGAGAGCTTGCAGAGCCAAGGGCAAGTATCCTTCTTATGAAATCCTTTTTCTGCACATGCGCCTTTGCCGCAAGCTCCATTGCATGATCAATCTTCTCAAAAAGTATTGTCTCATCTCCGCGTGCGCAGTAGGCAGCCCTCGGCAGGTTGACAGTAATATTCTGCATAGCAGAATATCTCATCTTCCACGGGCTTTTGGCGTCAAGAAGATCACTATCATTTAGTTTGAACTGGAGACGGCAGCACTCAGATATCTTTACATCATCCCCTCTGTCAAATATGAAATATGTGTTTCCCATCTTTGACGCGACATCGCATGCAAGATCCATAAACTCCTCATTCTCGTCTGTCTTAAAGAACTTTTCAGTTATATGAAGGTCTGGCTTGGGAAAAAAGAAAGGTCTTCCATAAGCATCCCCTTTAAGATACACCTCAAATGCAGCCTTCGCAAACATCTGAGCTTCCTCTAAATAATCAGAATAGTTGTTTCCTGTAAACTTACCGCCCGGCCCTATAGCAGGCACATCAGCAAAATGCTTTGGAACTTCCCAAAAATAATTGGTGTCTGTGAAAGTCACCTGCCCTCCTCTTGACACAGCCTGCTGGGCAAACTCATATATCATCATCTGTGCAAGCTGCTTTATCCTGTCGTAATCCATACCTTTAAGATATGGTGCTATGAAAAGATTGACGGCATCCCAGCCGATTGCGCCTGCAAACTGTCCCTGAAGAGCAGCCGCAAACTTTGTCATATGAAGTATAAGAACATCAGCATGCTTTGCAGGTTTAGCCACAGTCAGGTTGCCCCTGCCATCCATCACAAGCCCGTACTTCTTAAGAAATTCAATTGAATTGCCGGAACAGTAAGGCCGGTCTATATAGTCAAGATCATGCAGATGTATTGTCCCGTTCTGATAAGCTGTCGCGATATCATCCGAGAACACATTCAAAAGCGCATACTCTTTCTTGGCAATGCCGGATATCGTAAGGTTTATCGCCTCTGAAGAATGGTGGACATTAGAGTTTTCCTTGTTGCTGTTGAAGAAAAGGCCGGTCATATCATAAAGAGGTAACCCAAGTCGCGTGTACTTCTTCCTGTACCCTTCATAGCCATGCTCAAGAAGTTTTGTGTTCGTTATCTCACGGACAAGAGGTGCCGATACAAATTTAAGGCTGGAATATTTTATGAAGCCTTCAACCTCTGTAGCGACCTTCAGCGCATCAGCCTCAGGCATATTCACTTCATTGACAAGTGATTTGACGATAAACATCTTGTCCCATGACCTTATGTCATCATCGCTTGTCCTTACAAAAAGAGTCCTGTCCTCAGAATCCACATCATTTTTTTTATTCTTGACTGCCATTCAATCCACCAGATTTAAAAAATTCAAGATATTACGCTTGCAAATTTTCCTTTCCAAAATAGTAAAAGATATTTGTAGCGAAACATTAAAAAGTATATTGATTGAACAAGATATGCTTTGCGAAATGAATATAAAAGTATGGGATAAAACGGTCATTGGATAGTAGTTTATATGGAAGAAAAAAACATATATCCCTAATTTTTAAAGATAATAATGATAGCAAAAAATATATAAACACCACCACCCCAAAAAATAATGAAGTGACTCTTATGGCTATAAAGATAAATCTTGATGAATGTATGAAATGCATGGCATGTGTAAGCACCTGTGAAAAAGACGCACTCAAAGAGACAGACAAAGGTCCTGTGGTAGATGCAAAAAAATGCACAGACTGCGGCGACTGCATAGATGTCTGCCCGGCAAACTGCATAAAGAAATAAATTTTTTAATTTCTTAAAAAAATGATATTGTCAGTCCTATTTCTGCAATGCTCTGTTTCAGGCAGGTTCACTTCCCAAAATCCATAAATACACCAATATATATCAGCCCGACCAAAATAATGACTATGATAGAAAGGACTATAGAAAAAATCGCAGAGACTGAAAAAAAGACAGAGAAAGACCTTGAGCATCTGGATAAAAGATGGAATCTAAAGCTCAGGTCAGAGAAGGCGATGAACATCAGGAGACTGAAAGATTACAGGCAAGATATATCGAAGAGAATGGAAATAAGGAAAGAAGAAAATATGCACATAGTAGATAAAGAGATAAGGAAAATGGAAAAAGATACTGAAAGGCATCTGAAAGATATGGAAAATGCCTGCTCTGAAAAAAAAGATGATATTTTTGAGATGATTGCAAAAAGCCTTAAAAGCTGATAGAAGTGATACTATGTTCAGGCCCGAAAAGATGCGTGAGGTCTATGTTCTTGGTCTGAGGAAAGACAGGGAAGACATACTCAAAAAAATACAGCAATTAGGCACCATACACCTGAAGAAAACAGACATATCAGACCTGAACGAAACCCCCTCCGAACTCATACACGACGCAGTGCAGAGCCTGGAACAGATAAGAGAAATAAGAAAACTGTTCAGGGATAAAACAAGCATCTTCGGAAAGAAAACGGAGAAAGTAAAAATCGACGAGACTGGAGACGCCGCCTTCGCAGCAGTATCGAAAAGATACATAGGCAGGATCCACAATAGCGCAAAAGATATACTTAAAAGCGAAAAAGAATTTGAAGACAAAAGAAAGGCCATAGAGAAAAAGCTTGACCTCCTTGACCATTTCAGAGATGCAGACATAAGACCTGAATCAATATCAGATAATAGAAAATTTATCAGCGGCCTCGGAATTGTCAGCAGAGACAACCTGAAAAAGATAGAAAACTTATGCGACTACAGGATTGCTGACGAGACTGAGGAGAAAGCATACATAATATTCATATCAAAAAAAGAAGACTGGAAAAAGATATGCCATATCATAGACAGGTTTGACACAGATGAAAAGAGCATAATAGAATGCATAAGAGATCTCAGGAAAGATCTGGAAGCTATCGAAAAACAGATAACTTACACAGATGAATCCGCAAAAGAGATAAGAAAAGAGAAAGCAAAGATACTCGCATACGAAGAGAGATGGAAAAACATAAAGGCGCGCCTGTCAAAAGAGAAGCTTCTTGGAAGGACTGAAAAGACATTTGTCATCAACGGCTGGATACCTTCAGGAAATCTGGGAAAGCTTGAAAGTATAGAAAACATCGCAGTATTTGAAGGCAGGTCAAAGACAGAACCTCCCGTAAAACTTGACAACCCATCCTTCGTAAAACCTTTCGAGAAGATAACAAAATGGTTCGGCCTGCCTCAATATAGAGAAATAGACCCGACAATGTTCATCGCAGTCGGCTTTCCAATATTTTTTGCAATAATGCTCACCGATGTAGCATACGGCCTCATCCTACTTACAGCATCAGTCTTTGCATATTTCAAGACAGATGACGAAGACCTGAAAGCTCTTGCACATATCCTCATAATATCAGCAGCAGCAACAGTTATCGCAGGCCTCATCTTCGGAAGCGTCTTCGGAAACTTCTGGGGTTTCACATCAGTCCTTGACGCATTAAGAGACCCGATAAGAATACTCAAGATATCCCTCGCCATCGGCCTTGTCCACATAAACTTCGGGCTTGGCCTGAACCTCTACTCAAAGATAAAAGAAAAAAGCAAAGATGTCCTTGAACCTTTGTCATGGTTCCTGTTTGAAGCAGGAATCCTTGCAGCCATGATAGGAACAGAAACGATACGACAGATAGGATATGCTGCAATAGCGCTGGTCTTCATCTACAGGCTGAAAGACGGCATCACCGGCTTCCTGTCAGTCCCGTCATTCTTCGGCTCATGGATATCCTACATCCGTCTGATGGCCCTTGCTGTGGCAACTTCCTGGCTCCAGTTCGTCATAAATATGGGTGTCACAGCAGCAGCGAAAGTATCTATAATCCTTGCAGCCCTTGTCTTTGTCTTCGGCCATCTCTTCAACATGTCGCTGAATGTAGTCAGCGCATTTGTCCATTCTATGCGCCTGCATTACGTCGAGTTCTTCGAGCAGTTCTATGAATCCGGAGGCGAGGAATTCACACCTCTGAAGAATGAGAAGAAATATAGTGGGTGAATGAGATTATAATAAAAATAGAAAATATCGAATTCAACATCCGAGAATGCACAGACAACGACTACCGGTTCTGCTATAACCTGACCAAAAGGAACATGTCTGATTATGTGGACAGGCACTGGGGCGGCTGGAACCCGAAAATATTCAGGGAATATTTCAGCAAAGGCAATATCAGGATTGTAGAATGCAGGAACAGAAGAATAGGGCTATACGTCTTTGAATTCAAAAAAGACCATTCTTACATAAACAGCATCCAGATATCAAAAAGATTCAGAAAAAAAGGTTTGGGCACAGCTATACTGAACTTGATAGAAAAGGAATCAAAAGACAGGAAATTATCAAAGATACGGCTCGGAATATTCAAAGAAAACCCAGCAATAAAGCTTTACGAAAGGCTCGGATACAAAAAGATAAAAAATTGCGGCTTTTCAATAATCATGGAAAAAAAGATTTAGATTAATAAACTATCAAACAACAAACTTCGCAACACCGTCATGCTTCCTGACAGAGACCCTGTCTCCCTTCTTCAGAAGAATCTTACCTTCCTCATCATTGTCATACAAAAGGTATGCATCTTCCCGCAGTATCTCAATCTCGACAACAGATGTCTCGCTGGCAACAACAGGATTAACCCACTCATGCCGATTATTCAGTGCAATTCCTATACCCTTCTCAAACTTATCTCCACCAAGAGAAGTATAATACGCAGTAGATCCGAAAGGCGTGGATATCGCCACCCCGTCGCCAATAACATTCTCATACAATAATTCATCATCCAGATAAACATTGAACCTCACAGCCTTAGTGAACAGCTTATTATGCACCTGCACCTCATTCAGCCCCACAACAATCTTACCGTTGAAGTCTGCCTCAATCTTCATGTATTCCTTTATATCATACTTACCGCTCTTAAGCCTATCAACAGTCGACTTAATATCATCAGGATCAAACTCGCACCTGTTGCATTTAGAGCTGCACCGCACAGTCACTTTCGGCACACCGGGATAAAGCCTCTCAGAGAAAAGTATAGCACCGTCACCACCATAGGAAAACACGAATTCTGGGTTTTTCCTGTCAATCTCAAGACCATATGACATAAGAGCCTTCTCAAAAGAATCAACATCTTTCCCGACAGCAACGACTTTCATAAGTAATAATAAAAACTATAATTTTATATTTTAATAGCAGACAATCATTTTTTCTTCCTAAAAAACGTAGAAAGACGATGCAACCTAAACAACCTAGGCATTCTGGCCAAAGTCTTTGTCAATTTGTTGACCCTCTGAATCTTTGCAGCTTCCTCCATTCTCACAATCTTCGTAGCGATTTCTCCTTCATGAAGTACCCTTGCCGCATTTTTCTCTATATCAGATGTCACATGAATTATCGACTGCGCTTCTCCCAACCCAGCGACTCTAAATAAAAGTCCAAAGGGTGCGATAGCGATAATGTCCAGAATTGATGTTTTCAAAAAAATCCATACTGTTCTCTTCTTAAAAAAATTAAAATACAGGTCAACAACAAAAAAAGAGATTATCACTGAATCTATTGTATGTATTAATTTCGCGTTGCTGTGAAAAAACTCAGTAACATGTTCCAACCAAACCCAATGAAAAACATTAAGATATCCGCTAAACTCTCCCAATATTATAAACAACAATAAAATAACAAGCCACGGTATTGCCTTTTCAACAGAATGTTCAATAAATCCCAATCTGGTTTCATTAAAACAATTCCAGCTCTTTTTCCAGGGAGGAAGCTTATCATCTACTTTTTTTCTCATCCTATGATGTCGCCGAACATTATGCTTTACTTTATTATAACCTGATAATTTTTTTTCATTCATAATAATTATATAATAATTACAAAAACACACATTTATACTTTTTTAATTAAAAAAACACAAAAATAATATATATTCAATATTATAAATCACAAAGACAGATTACTTAACAAGCGACTTAATCTTTTCAACAATTTCCGGCTGGATATAATGGTTCACAGTCACAGTATAGTTATCTTTCCATGCATGCTCTTTCTTCACAAACCTCTTATGACCCAGCTTGTCGGCAACAGATAGAAAGAATGCCTTAAGCTCATCCTTTGTCGCAGAGCTGTGCTGCTTAAGAAATTCCTTAGCCTTTCCGGTCGCATAGAAAGACCGCACTATATGCGGATAAAATTCTTCCCCGCAATATCTCTTAAAAGCCTCTTTGAAATGCACATCCGTAAGCGGATGCCCGGTCACTGCGTTCACAAAGACAAAAGAAGAGTTCCGTAGCGGCTGAAGCATTTTTTTGAGCCTGGATATATATACATCCGGAAATTTCTCTGTAATCTTCATAGGGACACCGTCTTTTGCAAGATAATTAAATGTCACCCGGTTACCGTCAATAGAGATATCTTTCTTCTTCAGTGTCGTAAGCCCCTTGTGCCCGTGAGCTTTGTAATATATCTCATTTCCCACGCGCATATAAGTCTTGAGCAATGTATAAAGAGGTACAGCAATTATGTCTGTCTCATCCTTAAGAGCTGACAGGACCCGCCCATTCAATAAAGAATAATGCTTCTCAAACTCCTCAACCTCTTTGTATTTCTTCCTGACAGACTTTTCCTTCTTCTCAAGCGTATACACATAAGAGTAAGTGCCTCCGGGATTCTTATACAGCACATCCCAATGACTGTTCGACGCCTCATCATGTATTGCAAGATCCTCAGCAAAAAGCGAAAATGCCTTGTCAAGCTCCCTCCCGTCAGGCAGTATGTTTACCCTTGCACCCTGCATCTTTCCGTCAGGCGACATCTGGCCTTTCAAAAACTCCGGATGTTTTTTATCAACAAGATAATCAAGATTATTGTGTGCCTTAAAAAGCTGCACCACATGAATAGCTTCAGGAAACTCCCTTGATGACTCTTTCCAGGAAGTCTTCACCCTCTCACATACTTTAAGGTTCTTCACCCTTATCCTGAGCGTGCCTTCAGCAATGACATCAGATTTCTTACCGACCATAATCTAATATATAGGTTCCTGAGTTAAAAACATTTTCGCATATACCAATCAAAAAATCTATTTATACAAAGAAGACCAAAAGACTAGCAAGGTGAAATCCTGGTGATTGTGGAATCACAGCTTGCAGGCATCGGTATGGTAGCACTCGGAGCTGCAATCGCTGTAGGCATCGCATCAGCAGGATCAGGAATCGGTCAGGGGAAGACCACAAGGGAAGCTATTGAAAAGACAGCAAGAAAACAGGACGCATTCGGCAAGCTTCTTGCCATGTCAGTCCTTGTCCAGACGCAGGCACTGTACGGCTTTGCAGTCGCTTTCATACTTATCGCCTTCGGATTCGGATTAGTAGCAATATAGGTGAAAAACATGATTGAACAGGTAGGGCTTATCGCAATCGGCGCAGGAATAGCAGTAGGCTTCGCAGCAGCAGGGTCAGGCATAGGCCAGGGAAAAGCAGTAGCGGCAGCAATAGGCGCGACAGCAGAAAACGAGAAACTCTTCGGAAAATCAATAGCGATGGCAGTCCTTACAGAGACCCAGGCATTGTACGGATTTGCAATAGCCATAATCCTAATAGCTTTCGGGTTCGGCCTTATAACAGTATAAACTTCAGAAAAATTCAACCAATATTTGTTCTGCAGTTATTTTCTTAGACATCTCAGCATTTACAGAAACAGTTTCAGGTTCATGACAATATACAATTAATACAGGATTATTACCTGTAATTCCACCGTAAACATAAAAACCAGTATAATCTTTTTCTAAAGGATTATTACGTAAAACAGTTTCAAATTCATCTGCATTAAAAATATCAGATACTTTAACAGTATAATTTAAACTATCTTCCAACAACTGCCTTTGATTTTCATCAACCTGAAGATACTGAAATTTAAGTTTATATAACCTTAAAAAGTTAAACAAGCTTTCTTTAAAATCAGTATCTTCATCTATAGGATGTTTCAATTCAATCTTGGAAGAATCAACATTAATTTTTTGTCTCAATTCAAAATCAATAATAAAGCCGGATATATCATATTTTTCAGAAAGGCCGGATTTTCTAAAAATTTCTTCAACAGCATCAGAAACATCTCCATAAAATGCATCAACAACAGGTATATCTACCGCATCAACTATTACCATATCAATCTCAAAAGAGACTAAAAGAGCCAAACTTTAAAAACTTATCTAAAAAGATATGATTCAAAAATAAGATAAGATCTTTTCAGCGCTGAGTTGAGAATTTTTATAAGATGTATTTACAAGAACAGCTTCAGATTCCGCTTTTCTGTAGACCACAAAAAAATCATTACTATTATTATACAGCCGAAAACCTGTGTAATTATTATCAAACCTAGAAGGATCCTTTTCAAGAACTCCTTTCAGCTCAGAGCTGCTATAAATATCAGAAAAATGTTCATCTCTTACAATACTTCGATAATAACGCGACTGCAACTCTTTTATTTCATCAGCAGAAATCAATGTCGTAGTAAGATCATTCTCATCCATAAGAGAATACAAGCTATCTTTAAAACCGGGAAGTGTAATGCCTTTATTTTTCTGCAGCTTATCAACAGACTTGGCTTTCATATTTCCTCTGGATGTAAGTCCGCTAAAAATAAGTGCACCCTTTCTTGTACTTAAATCATAATTAAAAAACATGCCATCCAGATTAGAATTCTCAGGCACCGGATATTCTTTCACATAATCAGAAATCATCTCGGTTAACTTATCAGGATCAAATGAATCTTCAAGACCTGTATTCCATTTATGAAAATCAATTTCAAAACCATCAGGATTATCTGACATACTTGAATTCATAATATTCTTAAAATCAGATAATGTAAACTTTTCGTTCTTCCGTAGCTTATCAAGATAACTTGCATTCACATTCTCCACAGGTACAAGTTCACTAATCATAAATACACTATCTTCAATATTAAAATCATAATAAAAAAATAAATTAACCTTATGAAATTCCTCAGGCACCGGATTTTCTTCAAGATAATCAGAAATCTTATTGCTTACACTATCAGGATCAAATAAACTTTTAATATCCCAAATCCATTCACTAAATTCTTTTCCAAAATTCTCACCGGAATCTAACATAACAAGATATAAACAGAATCAAACTTTAAAAACCTTTCTTAAGCGATAAAAGACAGGAAAAATAACGAAAAAAAGACATTTCAGATTAAAAAGTCCTAAGACAATTATAACCTATATAAGCAAAGATATCCAAACTAAATCTAGTGGAACCCATGCAGGCAGAAGACATACTGAAAGAGATAGAGAGAGAAGCAGAAGATAAAAAGTATCATATAAACCAGAGATGCACAGAAGA
>WTCA01000098.1 GCA_013138805.1 archaeon
CATGTTTTCATAAACCAATTCTTGAAGTTGTTCAATATCTATATTTTTGACTATTGTTTCATCAAAGTTTTGAGTGCCTATCTTGCTTAATGTCTCTTCCAATTGAACATATCCTAAAATAGATAACATATCATTTCCAGGAAGATCATATTGTAAAAAATCAACAGTTTCTCTAGGAAGTTCATAAAGCGCTAATTTATTGCTCATACATTGAAAATAACTTTGTTATCTTTATACATTTTATTATTTTATGATAGTATTATTAGTGTATATTTGTTTAAGATGGGAGAGTTTGGTTTGAGAGTTAAGACGGGGGGTTTGTTTGGGAGTTTTATAAATTTTCTTCTGCGAAGAGCTGGCTGATCCGTCCCAGATAGAATGTGGGTGAATTGGTGTTCAGGTTCTTATTTTCTATGCGCGAGATTAGATTTTTATAGGCCTCTGCAGACTTTATGAATTTTTCTATTGCTGCTTTTCTTTCTTCAGGAGGCAGATGAGATATTTTAGCTTCATGAGTATCTTTGACTATATTATAATATGCTTTTTTTACAGTCGCTTTATCGTCTGTCTGATGAATCTTAAGAACAGCAAAGTATTCAGAGGAGTCTACCAAGACCTCTTTATATTTTGAAATCAATGCATCGATTGTAGAGAACCAACTGCCAATCTTGTCTTTATTTCTTTTCGATGTTAGTGAGATTATGTCTGAAATATCAAGAGAGAACTGTTCATTTATAGCTCTTAGGATCTGATAATCCAGTTCAACCATCCTGTCATCTACAGGCGTGTCGCTGTATACGACCAGATCGTTTTGCATATGCATATCATCGGTATTGTTACCTGAAGTACCTGCTACGTTGTCGGCCACTTCTGCAAGTATGTTATCAATTGCATCTTCAATATTTTTATTACGCCTTGATGTTAAGGCATCCAGAAAACCTTTTTCTACTGTAAATGATGTCTTACTGTATTTCGCTTTTGCTCCCAGGATTGCTTTTTTCGTCGTATCTATCTCATGCCTTAGCGCAGACATTATATTTAATACGGCTTTAGACCTATATTCATCGTAGTCTCCATATCTGTCATAATCTACTATTTCAGTCAATGCATTCAATTCCATAGGTGGTGTATCTGTTGAGAGACCCCAATTCCTAAATTCATAAACGAATGACAATGTTCCGTCATTGTCCAGCCTCAGCTCACAAATATCTGTTTCATCTGCATCAGCATGGTATACTGTGCCATACATTGCTCTGAATAATTTGAGCAGATCCTCTTTGTTCTCTCCGTCTTCAAAAGGAAATATGTCAAAAAGTGTGGTGCCTTTATCATAGTTTAAGTCCGGAGGTTGCCTGGTTTGTTCGGGTTTGGGTTCTTCTGTTTCTTCGTAGTCAGTGTGTTCTTCTTCTAAATCTGTATTTTCAGCAATATTCTGAAATAATCTGATCTTTACATAATCATTTATGCATGCAATCGCTGCTGTGCCCTGGACATCAAGGTTTTCTATCTTGTCAAAAGATATTATACCACTTTCGTTATTGTGACGAGCAAGATCAAATATCAGGTTGGGATTAGAGTAAAATACTGCCATGATGTCTACCCCTTCAGGAAACAATAACTTTGCATGTGCGACAGCTTCAGCCTTCTGCAGATTGTCTACAATAGGAATTACCAAATCGTTTTTGAGACCATAAGGCAATGAAGAATAATCTATATCAGTCAACCCTTCAGGAGCAGGCAGGTCATGTTTCTTGTATATCTGTTTGATTTCCCTTGAAGCGTAGATCTCTACATCTCCCAAAGAATCCAGATATTCAATTATTTTTGTTGAAAACAGGGCTGTTGAAAGAGATGCCCTGAAAGTTATTGGGATATTCTTTTTGCTTAAGTCATATACAAATTCATCGCCCCAGTTTTTAGATATCCATTCCCTGACAGGCTCAAATGCTATATTTCTGACAGTCTCTTTTGAGAATTTCTGGATACCTAACTGTTCAATCGTTTCTTCCAGCCCGAGATATTTAAGGACTGCAAGCTTGTTTGTTCCGTTTAGTTCATATTTTAAGAAATCAACGCCTGCTCTTGCGACTTCAAGTTGCATTAATTCGTTAGCCATAAGTCTATTGAAGCTTTTATATTTTATAAATTTTATCATTTAAGGATAGTAGTTTTAGTGTGTTTGTTTAAGATAGAGGAGTTGGATCTGTTCTTAAGAAGGATAAAGGGGTTGTTTGGGGGGTTTTTGATCAGAACATTTTTATCTCAACAACGACTTATAAAATGAGACAATTTTTGAAACATGAAATCTTCAAAAGGTGCTTTATACACAATAATTTCACCATCATCTTCTACTATCTGGTAACCTGCACCATTGCTTGTTTTTAATATCACTTCCCACGGGAGATCTTTTGATTCATCAACCGGTGAAAGGTAAGATTTACCTATTTTTTCAATTTTTTAATTTACCATATCAGAGAAAGGATTCTCTTGTGATAGACGTTCCTGAAGCAGATAACCCATTACTTTTATATCTGTTTGAGAATCTGAAAGAAATAATAAATCATTG
>WTCA01000077.1 GCA_013138805.1 archaeon
GATAAAATCGTTTGCTGAGGAGATAATCAAGGAAGACGAACTTCGCGAGCTTTTTAAGACAAAGAAGAAGATTGTTGCTTATGACGGGTTTGAGCCGTCAGGACAGATACATATTGCCCAGGGCCTTTTGAGAACTATAACTGTCAACAAGCTGACATCGTGCGGAATACATTTCAAGTTCTGGGTGGCTGACTGGTTTGCTATGCTCAACAACAAGTACGACGGCGACCTTGAGAAGATAAGGGTTGTGGGTGAGTATTTTATTGAGGTCTGGAAAGCGTGCGGCCTTGACATGAAAAATGTTGAGTTTATCTGGACATCTGAGTTTATCAAGGCGCATCCTGAGTATTGGGAGACTGTGCTTAGATTATCGAGTAGTGCAACATGCCAGAGAGTTCTTAGGTGCGGGCAGATAATGGGGCGTGAGGACAGCGTCAATAATCCGGCTGCACAGATATTGTATCCTCTTATGCAGGCGGCAGATATACATCATCTCGGAGCTGACATAGCGCAGCTGGGGCTTGACCAGAGGAAAGTCAATATGCTTGCAAGGGATATATTTCCTAAATTAGGCTTTAAGCCGCCAGTCGCTATACATCATCATATGCTGTTGGGCCTTCAGTTCAAGGATACAGGCCTTAAAGGCGTGGACAGGAAGATTGAGCTTAAGATGTCCAAGTCAAAGCCTGAGACTGCCATATTCATGACTGATTCCAAGGAGCAGGTGTTTGACAAGTTTAAGAAAGCATACTGTCCTGAAGGGATTGAGGAGGATAATCCTGTCATGGAATATGCACGGTATATCGTCTTTGAGAAGTTTGACAATATTGTCATTGAAAGGCCTGAGAAGTTCGGAGGCAACCTTGAAGTCGGAAGCTATGATGAGCTTAAAGGGCTTTATGTTGGCAAGAAGATACATCCTCTTGACCTTAAGATGACTGTCGCCAAGTATATTGACGAGCTTCTTGTTCCTGTCCGTGAGCATTTCTCTAAGGATAAGAAAGCCAAGGCTCTTAGGGATAAGGTTCTGAGCTTTGCTGTGACAAGGTGAATGGGTTTTTCTTTTTGATTTTTATCTCTTGCTTCTGGAGTCGGCTGTCTGATACTAAAGTTAAGAATCTTGCTTTTCAATAATATATATAAACATAAAATGACAATAAAATAGTATGGCAGGAAATAAAAACTCTAAAGTGAGTAATGTTACCCAAAAATGGGTTAATTTACTCATACCCTTTTCTGAAAATTATTCTGCATGCTTCTCTGCGACCCGGATATCAAAAAAAACAGGAATACCGCAGCAGACAGCGTCAAGAGGATTGAATGAGCTTGCAAAAAACAATCTTATAAATTACAAGACTGAAGGTAGAAACAAGATGTTTTATCTTGACCTTGAAAAGGCATCTTCAAAAAATATATTGAACATGATTGAAAACCATAAGGCCTTGAAATTCCTTGTTGAGAAGAAAGAAATATCTCTGATAATAGATGAAATTGTCCATAAATCTAAGAGCCTGGCTGTTTTTGGATCATATGCTAAAGGTATAGCAGACAAAGAATCAGATCTTGATGTTGCGATATTTGGAAAAAAAGCAATTATTGATGATATCAAGAAAAGATATGTCATTGAGATAAATGAGCATTATACATCTTACAGCGAGTTTGGCAGGCTTCTTAAAAATGAGAATCCTCTGGTCATTGAGATTGCTGAAAATCATGTGTTTTTCGGGAATGTGTCTGAGCTTGTCGATGTCTTATGGAGATGGAACTATGGGCGAAGGCAAAGATAAGATTAGATGGTGCCTAAAGCAGAAAAGAGGTATATCACTCATCGATGCAAAACCGCATCTGAGCGATTCCTATATTAAGGAAGCAGATGAGACATTGGATAATGTGCTTGTGACAAAAGGGAAATGGAAAGTCATAACTGCATATTATGCATGCTACAATGCGCTTTATTCTATACTTATGAAATGCGGGATAAAATCTGAGATACATGACTGCACGATTGAGCTCATGAGCCTGTTTGATTTTGATGCGTCTGATATTGAGTATTTTGGGAAGCTTAAACAGGATAGGATAAATGTACAATATTACCTGAAAGAGATACAGCTTGAGGATACAGATGATGTCAAGAGGTTTATTGTCAAGTGCAAGCAGATATTGAATAGATTGGGCTCTTCTGAGATAGAGAATGTTCGGGAATCTTTAAAACAGATATAAACTTCTTTTTGTGAGATAAAACGATAACTTTAAATATCAATTGATACTAATAAATATCACATGATAACTAAAAATATCAAAAAATTAATGAAGGAATATTTTTTTCTGCATCCGACAGTACAGCTTCGCGTGCGCCATATAGAAAGGGATGTTGGTGTGCCTTTGCCGTCTGCCATACGATATGTTAAGGAACTTGAAGAGGAAGAAGTACTGAAAAGTTCTTTTGTTTCCGGAGTGAAGTTATTCTCGGCGGACAGGACATCCGGGCAGTTCCTTGCAGAAAAAAGGATGTATAACATAATGGCTCTGTCAGATTCAGGCCTGCTGAAGTATCTTGTTGAGACGCTGGATAATCCTACGATAGTGCTTTTCGGATCATATTCCAGAGGGGAGGATGTTGAGGACAGTGATATAGACCTTTATGTTGAGGTGCAGGGGAGAAATCTTTCCGGACTGAAAAAGTTTGAGAAGGGTTTGGGCAGGAAGATACAGATATTCTTTTACAGAACTATAGATTCTGTAGAGAACAAAGAGCTTGCGAATAACATAATCAATGGGGTGACACTCAACGGTTTTTTGGAGGTCATCAGATGAAAGAGAGCAGATGGGAAGAATGTATCAGTTATGGGTCATCGCTTCCGGTCAGCTCTGATATGGCAAAGGCAAGATCTCTTATCGATACAGCGAAAGGAAGAATTTACTTTTTGAAAAGAAATGAGATAGAAGTTAGTAGTGTAAATTATATTTTTGAAGGATATTACTCATCAGTCCTTGAGATGCTCCATGCGCTTGTCATAAAAAAAGGGTATAAGGTAAGCAACCATATATGTCTTGGATTTTATCTTCGCGATGTCATGAAAAGAGATGATCTATATCGTATTTTTAATGACTGTAGATACAAGAGAAATTCCCTTGTATATTACGGCCGTAAGATGCCTCTTGATACTGCTGAAGATGCTATATCCAAGTGCATATCTTTTATAGATGCGCTAGAGGATATTGTTTGAGAGTCTTTCTTTAAAACAGATATAAACCTGCATTGATGAGTTATGGTCA
>WTCA01000102.1 GCA_013138805.1 archaeon
GCAGCAATAAAAGAAGAAGGAGAGCCTGCTGTAAGGCTCATAGTCATCGCTGTGTGGGATGTGTCCGGTGGGATAATATCTGGTAAAATGGATGTTTCGGTAGAATAACTGGGTAAATTGTTATCTAAAAATAGATAAGAAAAGCTAGAGAGAATGAAAAAAACCGATATCAATAGTAGTACTTTGTTGTTCCTATACAAATTATTCAACCACACAAATGTCCATATGGCTAAAGCTACCAAACAATAGCCAATTAATATCCTACCAGATAAATTAATATTATGTGTGGATAGTATATATAGTTTTTATAAAGAAAGGTTTTCTTGTGCCTGAATTTTCATAATGATCAGTCACTTGTTGAGAGTTGAAGCAAGACAAAATATGACAACACCATAATCTATTTTTAAAGGTACTTTAATGTCCTTATAGCATATAGCTGCGAAATCATCCTTAAATCGGAAAAATACACAGAAAATGCGCTTTAAATACTATAATAACTACAAAGGAACAGTCCCAATATAACATGAGCTGTTATAACAGCCACAATTTACATATTGCAACAGCACAACAACATAAAGTGATTTATAGGACAAAAGAGAAAAATAGACATATGGATTCTGACACACAGAGATGGGTTGATGAAAAGGTAAAGGCAGGATACAACACAGAGAATATAAAGACTGTGCTTGTAAAGAACGGGCTTGATGAGAATGAAGCTATAAGCATGATAAAAGAGTCTAAGATGCAGGAACTAAGGAAAGATGTGCCTGCCAAGACACAGGAAAGGAAGACATACAGCATGAAAGCTGTCGCTGCCGCAATTGCAGCAATTATCATGATATCTGTATCAATAATCACAATAGCAGGGAACGAAAAATGCAACATCTTAGTATATGGAGATAAAAAACATTACTGCGATGCTGTTGATACTGATACAGGCATTGAAAGAAGCATAGAATTATGCATTAACATAGAAGATGAAATGCTTGCGACAGCATGCATAGACCGGGCTGTCCAGAAGATTGATACAGAGATAAACAGAGATGTATGCGACATTGAACCTGAAGACCTTGAGAGAGTATGCCTTGCTGCCATAGAACTGGCTGAGGCAAAAAAGGCAAAGAGGAGTGTATCTGGTGAGAATTGTGAAAAGATACAGGACAGCGATATAAAAACATGGTGTACTGCAAAAAATCTTGAGGGTTCAGCACTCAGAGAATCTATACTGAAATGCGGAGAGATCAAAGACAATGATTTCAGGTATCTCTGCAAAGCAGACAAATACAGGACACTTGGAGCAATCGAGGAGTATGAGATGTGCCAGAGGATAGGAGACAGACAGTACAGGTTTGTGTGCATCAATTAAGTCATATGATGTTTATATCACTCCCGTAAAGCTTTATGCTCTTGTCCTGACAGGAAGATATTATCTGTATATACTTTATGTTCTCAGAAGCGTTGAAACGGAAAGGCTGTATACTCCCAGCCTCAAGATCCACAGGAAATATATCAGGAAGGCTCTCTTCTGTGAAGTTGTCATAAAACAATTGCATCCCTATTATCTGAGTGTCTGAGGTTCCTGTATTCTGAACTAACATAGAAAGCTGTTTTGCAGTCGTGTTGTCATACTGGAGATCCTGCACATTCAGGAAAACATAATTGCACTCAGGCTTTGTGTTCCTTGTTACAGCATCAGTCTGATCCTTTGCCAGATCCTGAGACCAGGAAGTCAGGAAAGAGCCGACCACAATTGTTATGAGAATCAGGATGACACTCGCTATGAAGGGAGAGACGCCTTTTCTTTGCTTATGGAGAATATCATGGCTGAATATTCCAACCACCTATTGGCCTTTCAAGGATGAACCAGACACCGTCGCAAGTTGAGAAAAACTGGATCTTCTCTACACCACCAACCACAAGTGATGATAGGGTGCCTGATTCTGTTTCATATAAGTCTATGTTTATCTTTACATCTTCATCTTCAGGGATAGTCATCTCACTGAAGTTAAGATATTCGGGAAGATTCTGGTTATCATACCATACCTGTATCTTCTTTATGCGTATCGGGTTGAAACCTATGTTTTCAAGACGGGTAGACATGTTGCCTTTATCAAACACATTAATCCATAGATTGAAATCAGAATTGACCACGAAATTGGAGCCTGCACATTCTATCTTCTCCCGGTACTGCTCCGATTCGTCCTGCTGCTGTTTTGTGAACTGAGTAACCCAGGCAGTCAGGAGCGCCGCTATTGCCATAGTGAATGCTATAAGAAGCACTGCAGCTATGAGAGGAGAAACTGCTTTTCTTTTTTTCTGAAAATAATAAGCCATCTAAACCACTTTAATGATAATATTTATCACATCATCATATATATAGATTACGAACATTCGGTTAAATCTATAGATCTTTTTACTGCATGAGTGCTGCAGGAGGTCGTCACCTCAAGAGCGTCAAAAGTATCACAGGAAGGATATATTGAACATACAGAACTATTCACAAGAGCTATACCCCCGGGAAATATTGTCTTTCCCGAAACAGATATTGCACAGTAGCCCCCCGATATGTTGTATGCGACTGCAGATGCAAGCTCTGCCCCAGATGTGCCTTTGTTCTCTATGATGAATTCTATCGTGCCTGATGATGTGTTGATATACAGTTCTGATATGTCTATGAATTCCCGCATACATGCAGATGCTGTGTCTCCCGTGTGTGAAACTTCATCTGTGACATCTTTTGCGTACTCTTTTGACCAGTAGGTGAACATTGATGCTATGCTTAACATGATTGCTATTATGATGACAAGAGCCAGGATATCCGAGACTGCTTTTCGCTTCAAAGTCTACACCTGAGATATATTTGGGAAGATACCATATAATAAGTTTAAGGTAAAAGGAAGATAAACAGGAAAAAGATATAATATCTGAAAAGACCACAAGACTCAAGGCACGGATGTCAATGTAGGCTTATCAGCTACAACAAAATCTGTAGAGATTCCGCATGTTGTCGTGACCTCTACCCTGCTGAAGTCTGAAGTCGCTGTTAATATGCCACAAGTATTGTTAGCAAGATTAACTACACCGCCAACAGTAACCAATGTAATTGACGGCATCATATTGCAGAAATCACCTGTCGTATTATATACATATGCGCTTGATATAGTGAAATTTACGCTGCCTGTGTTCCTCAGTGTCGCTTTTATATCACTGATCCCTGTTGCTGTATAGACAGTGATATAAGTGTTTGAAATCTTCAGGTTCTGCTTTGCGCATTCTATGACTTCCTGGCCTGTGTCACTGACACTTGATGTTGTATCTGAAGTATAGTCTCTCAGCCAGCTTACGACTATTGTTGAGATTGCCACAGTGAACACTATAAGCAATACTGTTGCGATAAGCGGAGATACACCTTTTCTTCTCATCACAATAACCTAATAGAATTTATGCAATAATCATTTATTTTGTTTTGCTTAACTTTTTCGGCAATCATATGTTGCAGTTCAGCTTTGAAATATCTTCAAAGCGTGATGTCACACCGCTGCAGGTTGTTGATATTGTGACTTTCTGAAATTCCGGGCATCCTGCTGTAAATGTTATCAGGCATGTCGTGTTTGTAAGATCAAAAGATATACCTCCATCAATCATTGAGGCAGTAAAGTTTAGCATACAGCTTGTGCCGTTCGTATCCCACACATAACCTTCCTTGACCATTATCGGTTTCATGCCTGTGTTTCTTGCTATAACCTTGATGCTTGTAGGCGTGAGTATATAGACATCCTGTATATCCATATTTGTGCTGGCGCAATCTATGAGATCCTGAGTATTCCTGCTCGCTTCAGATGTCGTGTCTTTTGTGTAAGTGTTTATCCAAGACATGATGATTGTGGCTATGCCTATCGTGAAGACTATGAGAAGAACTGCTGCTATCAGAGGAGAAAGACCTTTCTTCTTTCTTTTTAGAAAAACCATTATACCACAAAATATATTTGTGTGCCTGCGAGTATAAATAGATTCTTCAAAGACTTACAAAGTGGCAAGAGTCAGAGCGACATAGCCTATAAGAGACATTATCAGCGCGTGCTTGAAACCGGCAGCTATGGAACCTTCAGAAAGCTTGCCTATCGCTATCCCTGAAAAAAAACCCTGGAGCACTGAAAGATGCTTGAACTTAATCGCGTACTGGGCCGCAAGATCCACATTGCCTGAGCCGACACCCATCGCATCAGACCCCAGGACAGGCAAGAGGAATGCCACAAGACCTATCATAACACCCACGAAGACGAAAAAGATGACATAGCCCTGCATCATCTGGCCGGAAATCATAGATATTCGCTCTCTCCTGAGCTTTTCAATCTCAGTCACAGATTTCCCTATAGAATCAAGGGCTTTTGATATCTTGCCGCCATAAGTATGCGCCTCTATTATCGTTGAGATTGCTCTTGTTATCAGGTGGTTGTTTATAGATTTTGCCATGTTCCTGAAAGCAATTTCAAAAGATATGCCCCAGGATATCTGAGATATCATCTTGTCTATATACGGACTCAAAGCTCCAAAGTTGCTTCTTGATGCATAGTCTACAGACTGAGGGAGAGACATGTTGCTTGTGAGGCCTTCAGATATGGCTTTCACAAAATTGGGGAAGTTCTCTTCTATGTTTTTCATCTTCTGGAAATGGCGGTACTGCAAAATGATTACAGGCACTACCATAAGAAGAACAGACACAATAGTCAGAAGCAGAGTAAAAAACGGCGACAAAAATACTGAGAGGACAATCTGGTTAATCAACAGGATAAAAATACCAAGGATAAAGATAGTGCCTGCAGAATAAAGCTCTTTATTGCTGTAAGCGCCAATAAAGATTCTTATTTTCTCTTCAAGAGATATTGTGTCTGATTTCTTTTCTGTCACTTTCTTCATCACTTACATCTCCGGTGTCGTAAAGGTTATGAAGGCAAGGAAAAGCAAATTAAGCATAGGTATCAATCCATATACACCTATAGACAGAGCATCCATTATGGAGATGTTGCCAGGCAGGGTCGTGTTGGGTATTATGTTCATGACCACAAGGATAGATACAAGGAACAAAGGTGCTGCTATAAGGAGCGCTGTATATATGTCTGCATATGTTGACAGGGCAGAGATATATTTCTCTCTTGCGAGCTTGTAGTCAAACATGGCAATTTTTGCCATCTCTGAAAGGTATGCGTCAAGATTCCCTCCAGTCTGGGTTATTGTCAGGATACCGCTAAGGATCTCGCGGAAGGATTCTGATGGTGTTGTGTCTATCACCTGCTTCAATGAAGTCGTTATATCTTCACCGAAGACATCTATCCTTTTTATTATGTTCGATGTCTCTGTGCTTACACTGCCGAATTCTGTGAAAGTGGACATTATGCGGAATGCCTCTTCTGGCGGTGTCCCGGAAGATGCGATTGCAGAGAGATGCGTCAGGGCGAAAGGCATGTTGATGTCTATGCTTCGCCGTTTTGAAGACACTCTCTCGAAAGGGATATAGAACTGGATAAAAAATATTATGGCAGATATGATAAAAGGAATAGGTATCTGCGCCATATCAAATCCAGGCAAGGAAAGGGATATGCCAATGCCAAAAAATACAGAGGATATCAGAAATGCAAGAGATGATATCAATATCATCTTCCCCACATATATCTCAATCACATTATTATAATCTGAAGATATCAAGGCAGCCTCAAGCTTTTTGAATAAAGATGTGTTTTTTGAAAGGAAAAATTTACCAAGAGCAGTATAGAGCTGTTCTGTAGTCCTGGATGAGATCATGTCATTTATGAGAAGCTTAACGCTACTTTTTTCTACTGTCTTCTTTTTTGTTCCTGAAAGGCCGATATTATACAGATTCTGCTTAAGCTGTGCCAGATGCATCTCTTCATCTTCAAGAGTTGCCTCTTTTTTCCTGTGACCCTTACACTTACCTTCACCAGACATTTGAGACATTAATCTATTTTTATTTCAGGTTGCTTTTATATTTGAAAGCCAAGATGCAGATATGAGCTGTGATGCTGAAAGAAATATTCATTTATACCTTGAATGATGGTAGGTTTGGTGTTTTGGAGTCACCCTTACTTGTGTCAGGAGACACATCTGTACCTTTGCCATCATCAACATTATCTTTTTCCTTGTCCGGCCCTTGCTTGTTCTCTGTTGTCCCAGACATAGCTTTCATCTCATTCCTGTCAGAAAGGATTGTTGAGTACAACTTCTCGTCATTAAGCTCATTGTATGCCTTGTTTGTGAATATGCCTGATTTTGTGTGATAGGTCTTCCCACATATCAATTCCATCATCATGTTTTTGTTCTGGTAATATTTTGACAGATATAAAGACACTTCATCGAAATCATGGATGCCATTCTTCCAGAGCCATAACAGCACTTTTGCACGGTTCCTTATCTCTTCTTTGATCTTAGTTGTTGATATCCCGTAATCTATGCTGAGAGTCTCTATAAGAAGGCTGTGCTGCTGCTTGAAATCATCTGACGACGGCTGCCATGAGAATGTCTTGACATAGTTCGCTTTCAGATTTGTTACATCAACAGTGGATATCTCGTCAGTCTCCCTTACTCTTCTTGCGTTTATTCCGAAACGGCCGGCGTGCTGGATAAAGATTACCACGTCAAGAGCGTTTATCAGGCCTGCTGACAGGCTTATTGGCGGCGTGGTAAGCCTCTGTATTATCTCATCGACAGACCCTGCATGCATGGTGCTGAAAGATGAATGCCCGGATGCCATGCCCTGGAAAAGGACTGATGCCTCCACACCTCTGACCTCACCCACTATCACATAATCCGGGTTCTGCCTGAAGGAGGATTTAAGAAGATCAAACATTGTCACCTCGCCGTATTTTTCCTTCCCGGCACCGAAACTCTGCCTCGTGACCGAAGGTATCCAGTTCTCATGCATGAGATGAAGCTCTCTTGTGTCTTCTATTGACACAATCTTCTCCTGAGGAGGTATGAAGCTTACAAGAGCGTTCAGGAGCGATGTCTTTCCTGCTGCTGTCGTTCCGCAGATCAGGAAATTTTTCTGGTGCTCTATCAAGTACCACAGATAGGCAAGAAGCTCTATCGATGCAGTGCCATAATTGATAAGATCCACCACGCTGAACGGTATTGATGAAAATTTCCTTATGGAGAATGTGGGACCTCTTGTAGTCACATCTTTGGAATATGTTGCCTGGACCCTGGAGCCGTCAGGAAGGGAACCGTCAAGAAGCGGTTCAGCATAGCTTATGTATCTGCCGCATCGCTCTGCAAGCTTGACCACGAAGGTTGATGCTGAAGCGAAATCCCTGAAAAACACGTCAGTCTTTACAGAATTCAGCTTCTTGTGAAGGATAAATATTGGGATGTTGACCCCGTCACAGCCTATATCTTCAATCATCGGATCGTGCAGGAGCGGCTCCACCTCGTTCAAGCCTACAAAATTCCTGAAGACATAGTACATGATGCGTGTTATCTCGCCTTTCCTCAATATTATGCCTTTCTTGATTATTATAACTCTCACATTTTTCTTCAAATAATTGAAGAGCTCCTCTTTTGTATTCAACTGGCTGAGCTGTACATTCAGGGACTCTGACAAGGATTCCTGTATAATGTCATAGATATGCCTGTCTCTATCCTGCAATGTCGGCTCGATAACAGAATATATAAGAGCGTTGGCAGATTCGCTCCACTTTATTGAAGCGAAGGCAAAAGGAGGTATAAGAGGGTATTTTATGTTCGTTGCCTCTACATTTTTTGGGAGTTCAGGAAAAATTACAGAAGAGTCCAGATCACTTATCATAAAAGAATCAAGTTCTGATGAAAAATCATAAGGCTTGGAATTCCTGTTCATCTCTCCTGCTTTTTGCCTTAACCAACCTCTCAACGGCATAAAAACCACATAAAAAACACTCACAATATGGTGTGTTTTTTCAATATATTACATTCTTTTATTTACTTTTTTCTTTGCAGGAACCAGCCGACCAGTAGAATCTTTTTTCATGATAATCCCCCTGTGCCTTGCGCAGGCAGGGCATGCATACATCTTGTTTGTCCCTGCACTGACCTGTTTGCGGTCAATCTCTTTTCTAAGCACAGGATCTGTTATATGGAATCCGCTGTACTGGACAAAGCATTTATGTTTCGGAACTTTCCTTCCACAGTAAGTGCAGAACACTGTTGGCTGATGGCCACGGGAAGAGGTCTGACTGTGCCCTCTCGTATATGCTGATCTTCTCTCCGGCATTTATTATCTACCCCAATATACATTAAATTAAACATCTGCATTTATATCATTAACCTTTTAAAGGTTTGTTCGGTTTTCGACTGGTTGATTGCATTATATAAGTGTTATGTAACGGAGGATAAGAGTTGTATAAGAGTTATGTAATGGTTATATAACAGAAGATAGGAGTTATATAAGTGTTATATAATAGTTATATAAGCGTTTTTGTGTTAGAGTGCTGAATTTCTGTGTTTAAGGTAGAGTTATATAAGAGTTACGTAAGTGTTTGTGTAAGAGTTATATAAGAGTTTATGTAAGTTATATAAGAGTTATATAAGTCGTGTAAGTTGCTGTACGAACGATGAAATAAGCAGCAAAATAGCAGATAAACGAGTGCAGACGGCAGATAAGCACAAGATACATAATTATGTAAGCGTTATGTAAGTAGTATATAAGGAGTTGCCAAGAAGCACTATTTAAGCCAGACCAATAAGATCCAGGAACAAAAAGAGTGCGAAGAGAGCAATATAAGTGTTATGTAAGTCGTATGTAAGTTGTTGCATAAAGGATGAAAGAAGTATGAAGAGCTTATGTAAGCAGTTCAAGAGATACAATCAAGATAAGATCAAAAAGAGAATTACATAAGTGTTATGTAAGTGAGAAATATTAAGTTAAAAGTAAGATGTTGGCAGGTATGATCCAAAATAGATTGTTAGGCACCAGCATATCTGCAGAGAGAGGAAGTTAAACAAGCCATATTGCCAGCATGAACACAGAGAGCATATCCACATTCAGAGCACCAGATACACCGAGGAATGAAGATATGATGAAAAAATAGAAGAAAAGATAGAGACTGTTGAGAAAAAGAGACACAGCAAAGCAAAAATGATAAAACAGCATAAAAGTACAAAAAACCCTAAGGAAAAGTGTGAAGAACAGCACTTTTGAGAAAAATAAGATATGAACAAGAATGTACAGGACAATAAGTACAGTACCACACTAAAAAATGCATGATTTTGTGAGACAATATAAGATGGAATTAGACAATAAACATACATACTATAAAAAAATGCATGAAAATGTGAGACAAAACATTTATGATCAGAGATTAAGCAGAAAAAACAGACTAAATATTATGAAAATCTGGCTTCAGAAAGCCAGGGCATCTATATGACACTCAAGCCTTTGGCTTGAGGTCATGGCTCAATCTTATGCACATACCAAGTGGCTATCTTTGTTCAGCCGTTCGCTTACACTCGGGTGACAAGCTTATAGATTTACAAAGGAGCAAGCTGTGAGGCATTAAACATATCAAGAAATAAACTAAATGACGCGCTTCATATGAGAATAGTTCTCATTTGTGAAATAATCGATGACCTTGTTTTTCATTATAGATATAAAGACGCTGTTGTTCCTGCGCTCTTTCCGGAGAAAACCGCTTAGGGCGAGCTTTGATACATAAGAAGACACAGTAGGGCGCTTTGAGCTTACAGCACCTTCAGGATAAAGAAGATTTGTAAGATCTGTCACAGTTATAGAAGACACATTGCGGTTCACCTTAAGCTCAACAAGCGATTTCAATATATTTTTCTCAAGTACTGTCAGGTCCGAAACATCTATCTCGCGTTCGACTTCAGTTATAATCTCTTTTGTTATCTCTTTCGGCCGCTCGGCTTTCACGCGCTCTATCTTCTCCTCAGTTTTCTTGTTTATATCTTCAGAGACATCTGCAATCTTGGAATCTAACATCTTGCCAGCAGCATCATGGTACTTTTCGAGGTCGTTGCGGGTCAAATACTGATGAGACTCTATCTGTTTCAGGCGCTTGTCAACAGATGAAACAAAAGCAATAAGCTCAGATACGTTTGAAGAGGCACATTTCTTTGCCTCAGAAACATCAGCAGACATCTGTGACAAGGATTGTTCTGTTTTAGCCTGTTGATTTTGTATTGTCTGGAGTTCCTGCTGCACATTACCAGAGTTATTATCTTTTGACTCTATCTTAGACAGCCTTGAGTCTATTGACATCAGTGTATCTCTTGTATGTATAGAGGCCTGCTCTATTGAAAGGATCTTATCCCTGTGTGCGGAAAAACCTTTAGAGACTGTCTGGACAAGGATGTCTATCTCTTCCTTATCAACAAAATTCGTATCTTTAGGAAGAAAAAATGAGAGTAGTTTGGAGAACATGAGTATTGTTTTGCCAGGCAGATATTTATACTTAATACGGGCTTCAGAAACTGGCTTCAGAAAGCCAGGGCATCTTTATGACACTCAAGCCTTTGGCTTGAGGTCATGGTTAAAATGATAATTCGCTTACGCGCGGGTGGCAAGCTTAAGCATTGTCGTGACTATAGGTTTTTCCTTTACAATTACAGTATGTTCTACCACTGGCTTCAGAAAGCCAGGGCATCTGTGACACCGCTCACTCCGTCCGGGTGGCAAGCTTAGAGCATTGTCGTGACTATAGGTTTTTCCTTTACAATTACAGTATGTTCTGCCTGGACGACATTGCCTCCAGCTGACTCTTTGAGAACTGGATAAATATATAAGGCGTTTGATGCTGAAAGCTGGCGCAGGGCAGAGTCCATCATGAACGGGCTTATCCCTGTTATCCAGCGAGGCGTGAACGGCATCGCATGGAACTGGGTTTTCGCAAGAGAAAGTATCTTTCTTGCTGCGTCAAGGCGTGTAGGCTTTGGCTCTATTAACCTGTATATCTGCACCCGGTTTATCTCTTTCACCAACCCCTGGCCATCTGTTGCAAAAGGCTCTATCGCAAGGACCATATCCTCCTCAAGAATGTCTCTTGTATCTGTCTTTATGTTAGGTATATTGAAGCCGGAATGAAGCTCATAAGATGACAGGACATGGCCTGAAAGGTTGACTATAGGCCTGTATCCTTTTGATGTTATCTCAGACTCTATTGCAGCACCTATATCGCCAAGATTTGTGCCAGGTGTTGCCAGCTTAAGCGCTTTTTGAAGGGCAGCTCTTGCTGTATTGTTCATGTCATCATATTGCGGATCAAGGCATATTGTTGTTGCTGTGTCGGCAATGCAGCCATCTATCATGACGCCTATGTCAAGCTTTACTATGTCTTTCTCTTTTATTGCTGTAGTGTCGCCGGCAAGAGGTGTATAATGGGCAGCTATATCGTTGACTGAAAGAGTTGTAGGACAGGCAAGTTCTGCGCCCGCATCTGTTATCATGTGTTCTGCATGCTCTACAATATCTATATGTGTGGCACCTGACACAATCTTTTTTCCTGTCTTTTCCAAAACATTTGCAGCTATCTTTCCAGCCTTTAGGTAATTGTCCATAGTCTGCTTGTCCATGCTGTGTCATTTATGGCACATATTTAAAAAAGTTTGGTCTTGAGATCACAGACATATGCCTGTATTCTGCCCCAATCACCCACTGCAGTTGTCAACAATCTATATCCCATACCCAGGAACTATAGAATTTCAGGTGATATGATGGAAGGAAAAGGCAAGTATATCTATGTCTTTCTTGCCATCCTGCTTGCCGCCATGACATGTGTTCCAGCCCATGCCGCAGACCTGCCCACCACAATATGGATGATAGCTCCAGAGATACAGCTTGACCTTAATGCACTGAATGTATCTTACGGAGATAACCAGACAATACAGGTTACACTATACAACCCGAACGACTATGCTGCGACAGGAAACCTGTCCCTGAAGATAGGGTTCAGGACAGAGTCCGGATCTTACGAGTATCTTTCCGAGAATATGCTTGAGAGTGATCTTGTGATTGTGCCCGGTGCGAATGAGACCATGACATTCATATACAACTGGAGCTCTACAGGGGGCGCTGAAGGCACATACAAAGCATACCTGAGATTTAACTACAATGGCACATACACGACAAGGTATAAGACATTTGATGTTGTGTCCACAGATCAGGACAATGATACAGGAGACGGTGACGATGGCGATGATGGTGAGCAGGACGGAGAAGAGAGGCTGGAAATAATTAGTGTGCGGGACTCTCTTGATTTTGGGGAAGTCTCGACAATCGGTGTCAGATATGACTCAGGATCATATGAGCATGGCAAGCTCAGGATAATCGGGTATGTATCTGGACCGAAAAAGGCGAGCAATGACCTTGACGGGAAAACTATATACAAGAACTTTTGCGAGACGAACACAGGTGTTGAGATCAGAGGTGTCAGGAGCGACAGTAAGTTTTACCTGAACATACCTCTGATGCTCAAGGATGGATGTGACGGCGCATATCTTCCGGGAGACTATGAGATAACTGTGAGAGTGTGCGACTATGCGGACGGAACATGGTCATATTACAAAGACAGTATGCTGAAGAAGAAAAAAACTGTTGAGATAAATACTAACAAAGATTGTGCGGAAGAGGAGATGTATGACCGAGCAAATGAAGGATCCTGCGAAAACGACGATGACAGAGATCTTTATGAAAATGTGTGCACTATTTCGGAGAATGATAAAAAGTCTGATGAACATACGAAAAACATAGTATATGAGGTCATACGCTTTGACGATAATGTTTACATCGGCGACGGGTTCACAACACAAATAAAGATATTCAACAATTCAAGCAAAAGCGAGAATGTGACAATATACTCTTATGTATATGACAATGCAACACTTCTGTCTGACGGCTTTGACGGCTCTGTCTGGTCGCACCAGTGGAACTCTAACAAAATATCTTTTGAGATCCCGGCCTATTCAAACAAGACTGTTGATCTTGCCAATAAGGTGGACAATGCAGAGGCCGGACTTTACAGGTTCAGAGCAAGGATGTTTTATCTTGGGAAAAAATATGATATAGACAGATGGATCGCTATTCTTGAACGAGGGAATGACGAGATGTTTTCTGTCAGCTGCAATATGTCAGACAGGCTGGGGCAGATAAGGATAGTAAATAAAGACAGCTCTGATGCATACTTTGAGTACTATATTCTTGACGGTGAAAAGTGGAGTCTTGAGACTGTGAAGATAAAGAAAAAGTCTGAAAAGACAATCAAATATTTTCCTGAAAGCATTAATGCAACTGTTATTGTAATCGATAGCAGAGGAGACTTACATAAGTGTTATATAAGCGCTTATGAAAGTGTTGATGAAGATATATCCAGTGTTGAAAATCATATGACCGGCGATGTCTTGTCACAGAGAAAACCTGAGAAAAAGATAGGATTTATTGAATGGATCTTAAGTCTTTTTGGGATGTGATTTGTAGTATAAATTATTATTATTTTTTCATATAGATTTTATTTTTTTAAGTATGAACCATAGAAAATGATTTCCATATTTATCCTGCAGCTCTTTTAATTTCCAATCATTTCCAGTCACTATCTTTCTGCAAGTTTTGCTCCCGCAATTACATTCCATCTCAAATGGGTGTGCTGTGGTCATAGCGTAATCATAACATAATTCTTCTCCTGCTTTGATATCTCTTAAAGCGACAAATGTAATCTGTCCGTCAGGACCACAATTTGGGTCACAGGAGTGATTGATGAAAATTGCAATATCCGGGACTTCATCCTTTGAAATCGGAGACAGGTAGAAATCATTGTCTATCTGCAGATAATAATCTCCAAAGTCTTCTGCAAAACTCTTTGTCTGTTCCCATCCAAGAATATGTCCGCCTTTTATGAATTTGATTTCGCCTTTCTTTATGTTTTCCCTTGCAAATAATCATTTGCCTTCTTTCTTGCTTTCCTTAATTTCTGTTTTTGGTGATTTCCTGGATTTTATTGCAGACATACATCTAATAGTAAGTTTGGATTATTATAAGATTTTGCCAAATTAATTTCAAGAGTTTAAAGCTATACATTCTTTGAAAAAGAGAACAAGCCTTTCTGGGTGCCTTTGTTCAGGAGCTGGTCTTCTGTGACTCCGACGGCCGAGAGAATCCTTAATGCTGCAGGAAGGACCTGGTTGTTGATGTAGTAATCCGGGTCGTAGTCTTTGGCGAACTGGGACATTTCTGCCCTGTCGCTTATGCTACCCGATCCTTTTGTTATTATGTACTGGACCACTGTTCCAGGCTCTATCTTTATCCCTCTTTCTCCTGCTTTCTTCGCTGCCGCAACATGAGGTCCGACAAGGACATATTTTGAGAGAGGCATCGTTATCTGGCTGTAGATTACCAGAGATTTAAGGTCCTGCTTACCTGACTTGAGATTGTCTATCACTTTTTTCGTGTAAGTTACTGCCTCTTCTTTTTTGTCGTCAAGGACAAGGCGCATGACTTTCTCCTGCGTATCTTTGGCAATGGCTGACCAGTCGCGCCTTACCCTTTCAAAACCTCTTACCTTGAGCTCGCCGGTCTCGGAAAGGAGGGCGTACCTTTTCTTAGCCCCGCCCGTGCCTGATTTTTTTGCTGTGAATATTCCGCTCTTGAACTGGCCCTCAAACTCAAGCTCCATCATGCCCGGAAGGCTGTCGTTTATGTGCTTGAGAAATGCTTTTGCTGCTTTTTCTTCTTTGCTATCAAGGAGAAGGAAGAGAGAATCTGTATTATGCAATACAATCTGTCCACAAGAATCAACAAAAGTGTTTGTTCCCTCAACAGATAAATCATATACATAGCCGTTGTATATTACAGGCCGTATCTTAGTAATCACCCGTGAATTATGTTTGGAAGATGTCTGCAAGACATATTCATCTTTAGATATCCTATGCCGCATAGAATAATTTATTTTCATCTGTGATAACAAAAAGGATAAACCACACATAAGTTCAAGAGAGATTGTACTATATCTGAAATTATTTTTTATATAATCTTTTGTGTATCCTAACTTTTTGTTTACGGCACGGCTGCCATCACCTTTAATCATGGCATCAAGAAGGATATTCTTGTGTTTTGCCGGCACATGATATATGAATTGCGGAAGCTTTTTTGCATTGCTTTTCTGGCCGCAGAGACATTTGAAGAACACTGCAGATAGATTATTCATCATCTGAAGCTTGTATGTCATATCTTCATAGATTGAATGTCCTGAGTCTGTTTTTATTTTTCTTGGTTTCGGACAAGACCTTAATATTGATGTTTTTGCTCCTGAAAAAAGCAGGCCGTAATCTTTTTTTATGTTTTCTAAATATGTTTTATCACCTAATGAAATTGAAGCACCTATACGGCTGCTTGTAGTCTCTGGTGTTGATGATGAACCTTCCGCTATATAAATACCTAAAAGACGGCATAAAGCATCAAATTCTTTAGATTCTACTTCAATGAAGCGTTTCAGAAGTATCTTATCTTTTCTTCTTGTCCAGCCAAACCATATGAAATTGTCATCATAATGAACCTGTGCTGTTTTTTTGCGATTTTTATAAGTAACTGAATATTTATAATCTTTAAGATATATGTATAAATCTAATTTATTCATAGTAGTTAGGTCGGGAATTTTTGTTATTTTTGCAATCTGCATATTTTTTAGTTCATGTACTGTTGCAGGCAAAAAGTTGTTGTTTTTATCTTTTGCAATCAAAGAATGATCTTCTGTTACACATGTAGCTCCAAATTTTTGGTTTACGCGAAATATCGGTTTTTTACAGTTATGCCTTACTATTTCATTAATCTTATTGAATGTCGCTTTTTCAGTCTTTGTGTCTAAACTGAGAGCTTTTAAATTCTCAGGAAAAACAACTTCCTTTTCTCCTTTTTTAAAAATATTATCTGAATTTTCACAAAAAAGGTCTTCTATGTTTTTTATCTGTAATTTTCCGGTATCATCAAGAATGGTCACAAAACGGTCTTTAGTTATGCTATCCCCATAAATTGTCTTGAGATTGTATTTCTTTGCCTCATCAATTGTCCTGTGGATATAGCTCCTGCCGAAAGCGGTGACAGACTCTGCGCACTCCCTCTTGTACCATCTTGAACCGGCAAAGCCGAGATAGCCGTAAAAGGCGTTTGCCACTGTCTTGAAAGCATACTGCTTCTTATCAAGAAGGATATAGTCCTGGCTTCCTTTTTCAAAAGTTTTCATCTCTTTTTTTACTTTTGCCCGACCAATCAGCAGCTCTTCAAGTATCTGGGGGACGAAACCTCTTTTCTTCTCGCAGAAATTATGTGAGAAGCCAGGTACTTTGTTTTTCTTTGTGTTTTTGCAGCAGGCGCAGTTGAAAGTTTCCGGAGATATGTTGTGAGATACTATGATTGACGGGTACAGGGACTTAAAATCAAATACTGCTATGTCTTTGTGAAGGCCTGGCTCCGGCTCTACGACAAAGGCACCCTCTATTGCTTCTATCCGTTTCCTGTCAGCTATTGTCTCTGATGCCGGCCTGTTTGGGACTACTATATTCATCTGCGCAGCCTTCTTCATCGCGAAAGACTCTACAAGCTGGCCGTATGTTGATCTTGAGGCATCAAAAGGTATCTGGTCTGTGAGGTGGCACATGGCGAAGATGTTGGGAAGTATGTATTGGGCGAGCTTCAGAGTTATCAGAGAATCGTGAAGGTTGTATTCTGCGACTTTTGCGAGGTCTTTGCCTTCTCTCCAGAGGCGGAACATCTCGTTGAAATCGAACGGCATCTTCTTTTCTCCTATGAGCTCTTCAGCGACATTATCAAGTTTCAGCGTCTCAGATTTTATGGTTGTCCTCATTATCCTGAATATGAACTGGTAAAGGTCAATGTGTGCTGAGCCCTTGATTATCGCTGCGCTTGTCATGCCTTTGCGCTGGAATACGAGAGGTCTTGTGTTGAAGCCGAGGTTGAGGGAGACTTTGTGGAGATCTGCGCGCTCTTTGAGGACTGTGAAATCAAATGCGTCGCCGTTGTAGGTTACTATAAAATCGGGTTTTACTTTCTGGATGTCTTTTACAAGCACTTCTATCAACTCTTTTTCTGACTTGAGGACTATTGTGTCTTTGTGCTTTGCAGGCTGATAGGTGATGACTTTCCTGAATCCTGTGCTTGAGGCAAGAGATGCCATTATTATCTGCTGCCTGCCGTTGCCTGTCGGTATTGTCTCTATGTCGAAAGCAAGGATGTTGAGGTCGGGGGTTGATGGGTTATCTAATTTTGATATACTGTCCGCCTTTATCGTGATGTCGCAGTTGTAGTTGGTATCTATCCTGTTTCCTTCTATCCTGAGCCAAGACATGGGCCTGATGTCTTTGTCAAAGAGGTATCTTCTGAAGAAAGGGATGTCAAACTCGTGCTTGTCTTTTACGAAAGGTATGTGCTTTACTATGTCTTTTATCTTAGGGACATCTGACGGCTCGTATGCGAATACACGGAGGAGTTCTGTTTCTTTTCCGTCGATTGTCTTTCTTGTTATATTTATCTTCTTTATTTTTACTGCGATGCCTGACTCGTCTTTGAGCTTGAGGGATTCAAGCGTTTTTTTTGTTTTATCCGGGTCTTCTTTTGGGACTATGTAGAAGTATGGCTCAAAGGAGGGGTCAAGGACTATTGCTGACTTTCCTTTATCTGTCCTGCCGTAGAGGCGGATTGAGGGCGCACCGTCAAGCATAGTGTAATCTGCGTCTGTGATGAAGAAGTTTGTTGTTTGAGGCGACTTGCACGAATCAGAGATTCGCTCATCTAATGGCTTCGCCATAAGATGCCTCAAGGCGTGAGAGGCGTTCATGCCTTTGGCATGAAGCCTGCTATTTTTATTATTTTTTGTTGTCTGGGCAGACATATTTATCTGTTTATCTTTGAGATTTAAATTAGTTTGCGTTTTTGTTTTTGAGTTATACATAAATAAATTAGTATATAAATATTTATTATGCTGCCATTATCTGACATAGGCATCGGGCTTGTGGGTATGCTTATCATTCTTTTCATATCTGCACTGCCGCTTTATTTTGCTGTCAAGTTTATGGGCAGTGAGGTATCTATATTGAAAGTTCTTCTTGCAAATCTTATTGTCGGTGTGATTTATTTTTTTGTGCCTAGCTTGATTGCGTTTGTATTGCTTTTGTTTGTCTACAAGGCAATGTTTGAGCTTTCATGGCCCGGTGCTTTAGGTGCATGGATCCTGCAGATAATTATTGCAATCCTTCTGGGCGTTGCGTTTGTGATTCTTGGAGCTGCCGCCTTGATTTAAGCTTATAAAAAGTGTTGTCTTATGCAGTAAAGGATTCTGGCAGGATACTGCAATATTTCTGTCTGATAAAATTATCAAAAATGATTGTTAGTTAATGGAAAAATCATAACAGGCCTTATTTTGCTTGCCTTAGAAACAGCATACCCTTAAATAATGAACTTTTGCCTGCTCTTTAATCTTTACCTTTTTTGTTTTTTCCCAAACCCTTTATTTTCTCCGGCGTGTTGAGATAATTATCAGGAGTGCTTATTTTTTCTTTTGATTCTAATTCTAATTCTTTCCGTGCATTGCCTGCAATCGTGCCACCTTTTCTTGCAACAGTCCTGTTCTTATCGAATCCCTGTGCATCTGCAGTTCTTGCAATCTGAGTCGTAGACGCCTCTCCCAACATATTAAATATAAGTTCAAGATCTGTCATATGGTCTCTTAGATTTTGATGCTTAAGCTCTTTGAACTCTTTATATTCTTTAGGCGTCATTCCAAATGTTGCTTTGCTGATCTCTGCCGTCAGAATTGAAAATTCTCTATTGGTTTCTATGCCGCGATCAGCCCATTCTCCTGTCAACTCATCCCGTATAGCTATACCTCTTACTCTTTTTTCAATCCAGCCTTTTGAATATCCTTTTTGTTCATATATCTCTTTCATGCGTTTTTGCGCGAGTTCTGGATTTTCAATCTCCTGAACTCTTTCATAACCGACTTTAGCGAGCCATCTTTTGAAGGGTTCAGCTTTTTTTGAGGGGATTGATTGTATTAAGCGCAGCATACCTATAATATTCCAGCATAGCAGCATCTGCCGTCCACCAGCTGTATTGAATTCGAATCCGAGGGGGGGGTCAATTTGTCCCCCCCCTTTGAAGACATCACTCAAAAATTTATCTCGCTTCCTGAGTTTTTTTAGATAGTCAACAGGATTCACAGACTCGGTAAGTACAACCACAACATCCTTTATGACAAACCACCATTCATCATTATGCCAAATTCTCCTGATATTCTTGTCTTCAAATACGACCAAGGCATTGTCTTTATCCATATTTATCATCCCATTGCAATCATTTTTATCTATTGGCTTATATGTCTAATTCATATTGTGTGCCAGTATGCCACTACAGTCTTAGATACATAAATCATATATTGCCCTTATATTGTCTATAAATCTTGCATATAAATATCTTAACACTTATGGTGGTTAATCTTGATTTAAGAAAAGGTCTCTGGCCTGAACTATTTAAACAATCTGTAACGCATAACCTATTTTCTGTAATGCGTCACATGCAGTTTTGGTGCGGTACGCACAGATACAATAAAATAAAGATATTTAAGGGTTAATGATGAAAATTGTGTATGAGTAAGATTGTAATTACGGGTGGCTGTGGGTTTATAGGGTCACATCTTGCGCTTATGCTTGCGGAAGAGAATGATGTTGTTGTGTTTGATAAAGTGTCGCTTCCTGCAAAGCTTAAAGGTAAGGTTAGATTTGTGAAAGGTGATATCAGAGATTTTGCTGGTCTGAAAGGTGCTTTTAAGGGTGCAGATACTGTATATCATCTTGCTGCGCAGATAAGCGTGCCTAAATCATTTTCAGACCCGTACTATGATTTCTCTGTCAATGCGCTCGGTTCAATCAATGTTTCTGAGGCCTGTGTTAAAGCTGATGTGAAAACGCTTGTGGTTTTCAGCTCTGCTGCGGTTTTTGGTGACAATCCGAATGTGCCGTTGAATGAAGATGCTGAGACTGTGCCGCTTAGCCCTTACGGAGACAATAAGCTGTTTGCTGAGAAGTATATCAGGTATATCAAAAAAGATGTTACTGTCGTTCGACCTTTCAATGTATACGGTCCAGGACAGGATCCGTCAAATGAGTATTCCGGTGTTATATCAAAATTTATTGATATGGCCCGAAAGGGAGAGGATCTGACCATATTTGGTGACGGTAAACAGACACGGGATTTTGTGCATGTGTCTGATGTATGCAGGGCTGTGATAAAGGTGAGTTCTGAAGCAGGAACATTCAATGTAGGCACAGGTAATGCTGTGTCTATAAATGCTCTTGCTGAGACTGTGAACAGGTTGTCCGGCGGAAAATCAAAGATAGTCTATGCTGATGAAAGAGTTGGGGATATATTGCATTCATGCGCTGATGTATCCAAGTTGAGGTCTGTCGGTTGGGTGCCTAAAGTTTCTCTTGAAGATGGCTTAAAGGAGATGGTCAGATGAGAGTCCTTATGCTTGGTTCAAAGGAATACCCGTTCCAGTCCGGTGCCGGTTTTGAAAAGAAGCCGTCTGGCGGGATTGAGGTGCATGTAGAGAAACTTGTGAAATATCTTGCCAAAGACAATTATGAGGTCATTGTTCTTACACGGAAATTTCCGGGGCAGAAAGAATATGAGAAGAAAGGAAGGATAAAGGCTTACAGGGTAGGTTTTATTAACAGCCCTATGCTTCGAGGCCCAAGTTTCAATATTATCTCTTTTTTCAGGACTTTTTCTGTAATCAAGAAGGAAAGGCCCGAATTGATACATGCGCATGCCCCTATGGCCGGGTTTTTCGGTGCAGTGCTTTCTAAGAGGTTCAGGATACCGATGGTCTATACACCTCATGGAACATCTAAAGCATACAATCACATTTTCAATCTTGTGCTTGATGCACTTAACCGGATTGCGACCATTGGTGCAACAAAGACATTATTCATAAGCTCTGAGGCAAGAAAAGAGATGGTGTCTAAGTATAGGCCTTTTGATAATGTTCTTCTTACAAATGGTATTGATGCAGATGACTTTGACCTGTCTTCAAAAAGAGACTGGAAAGAGTTGAGGTTTGTGTTTATCGGGCGGCTGGAAGAGATAAAAGGCACTTATGATCTGTTATGCGCATTTGCGAAGCTTGCTTCAGAATTCAAGAAAGTCCGGCTTTCAATTGTCGGATCCGGCTCTGAGGAAGACAGGCTTAAAGAATATGTTCATGAGAATGAACTTGAGGATCTTGTGACATTTTCCGGGTGGTCCAAAAAGCCGCTGAAGCATCTGGCCAAAAATGATGTATATGTCCTTCCTTCGCGTGAAACTGGCTTGCCTATATCATTGATTGAGGCGAAGTTTGCGAGGAAGATAATCATAACAAGCCTGCCCTATATTGTTGACGGAAAAGACGGACTATATTTTAAGGCGGGTGATGTTGAAGAGCTTTATCTTAAGATGAAAGATGTGGCTGAGAATTTCAATAGACGTGTTGAGATGGGTAAAGAGGCGCAAAAGAGTGTTGAAAAGCTTTCATGGGATAAGATTGTCAAAGGGTTTGAGAAGGAGTATG
>WTCA01000020.1 GCA_013138805.1 archaeon
AAGGCCCTGGGCAATATGTATCTGTCCTGACGGCTCAAACCCGTCATAAGCAACAATCTTCTTCTTTGTCTTAAAAAGCTCGCGAAGTTCGTCTTCCTTGATTATCTCCTCAGCAAACGATTTTATCAGGTCAATCTTATCTTCAACATCCATACATCATCACGCAAATAAGCATATTCAGCAAAATTTCAATACTAATATTACTATTAGCATCATTTATTAATATAATCATTCAGGATACACTTATCTTCACAATACCGTCCTTATCCTCAACATCAAACTTCCTGTCCAAAAACTTGCCGACAACATCAATGTTTGTCTTTGCATGCCCTGTAAAAGATGGAGCAGTATAAGAAGAAGAACCGGAAGCAAAAGCAATGTAAGGCGGAAGCTGATCTATCATGTACTCATCCACAGACGCGCCCGAATCAATGAATCCGGACAGCTGCTCGGCAGCCATGACCCCCATTTTCCTTGCACTCAATCTCTTCTCACCAAGACAGTCAGCGCCCATGACTGTATTCTCAAACTCAGCCCAAAGAACAATTGATGCACCAGCAGAATCACTCTTGGAATACTGAACATCAACATCAATAGGAACATCATATCTTTCCCACAGAAATTTCCTTGCAGACTCTGCCGATCTCTCAGACACTAGCGCCTTCGTAAGGATATCAGAAGAATGAGCGATACCGCATATTCTGACAAGCTTTCCTCTTTCCGAAAGATTGATGCCTTTCAATTCACTTAAAGGATGAATCACAACCTTCACCTCAGCCCCGCCCTTAGGATAATGGCCGTGCTTCACAATATCCATCTCTGCCTTGTAGCCCATCTTAAGAAGGATAGGAAAAAGAACATGCTTGGTATAAAGAAGTGGAGGTGACCATTTACCGAAAGTCGCACCCCCGCAAATATCAATCTCAATCCTGTCCCTGACATGCATCGCAGGTATCAGAAGTGCCTGGAGCACAAGACCTATAGAGCCGGCAGTAGATATGTTCACAGAAAGATGCTTTGTCTCTATATCTTCAGGAAAAAAATCAATCTCCTCAGAGCCGACAGACACACCTTCAGTCTCAGCATTGCACATCTGCGCAACTGCATCAATGCCTGATACATGCTGCGCCCGAAGCCCGGATGTACACCTTTTAGCCCTGATTTTTGTTATCCTTACAGGCTTGCCTGTCAGAGCGGATAAAGCGACAGATGTCCTTATCACCTGCCCGCCGCCCTCGCCGTGAGACCCGTCAACAGTTATCATATCATCCATAAAGATAGTTTTCACATATTAATTTTATATATTTTAAGAAAAACTACAATAAAGGCTCAATACCACTCAATCCCTTCAAACCTGCACACAGTAACTTTTCTTTTCAACATAAAATACCTGAAAAACTTATACTTGGCATATATCCAAAAATATATAGAAAGAATAGAAGTGTTCCTAAAACCGCTGACATATATGATGTTCTTATCATCTCTCACCGAATCGTCCACAAACCAGATAACACCATCAAACTTCCGAGCATCATCCCTATTAATCACAGCCCCTTTAGACATCCTCGACGCAAATACAGCCACATCGACAGGCATCCCGTCAGGTCCTTCGGTTCCGTCAATATACCCGTAGTTGAAGACAGTAGGAATAGGTGAGAACATTATCTTTTTGTACCTGCCTTCAATCTTCTCATACTTGAAGAAGCTGTACTTAGGCGTCTCAATAATTATCTTCATGAGAAATAATTGAATTAAAGGATTTATTAATGTTAGAAAAATATTAAAATAATATCTATAATTCTTAAGAATTGTCAATGTCACGATATGATTTTATTGCAACATTGGTTTTGCTGCCGCAAAAAAATCCATTGCCATCTTCAGTTATAGTATAACCCAATTCCTCAAGAGTATTATCTCTAAAAGTTGTATAGCCTGGATGTTTCAGATGAGACAGAGTTTCAAAAAAAGATCATGTATCATTTTTAAAGGAAATTTCTTCCTTTTTTGTATCCAAATACTTTTCAGATCCGCTGAGACATGCATTTATCTCAAAACATACCTTATCAATATGCTTGTACATGTCAACAACTGCGCTGAACATTTTTTCCGAATCATATTCACTGTCAGATATATCAAATATGTCGCTGTTAAGATTACGATTAAATATTCTTGTATTCTCATCAATATCTTTAAAGTCTATAAGATCTTCACAAGGCAATTCTAATCGATTATCCATGCAATACTCTTCAAAAGATCTTACAGCACCATGATATTTTTTTATCGCAGACATTATACTTTTCATATGCTGTTTTACAGTCAGCTCATTCATCTTATATGGTATGGAAATTATGTCTTCAGTATTACTGACATCACCTTGGCCATCAACAGCTAAAAGTGAAAATGTATCTTTTTCAATTATGTCAATATTAGAATTATTCATATCTTTCATGAAATCATAAGCTTCATCCTTGATTCCGACAAGATTATCATACATTTCAATTATGCTTTTTTCAAAGACATAAACATTATCTGGCAGGACTTTGTCAACTTCTGCTTCAAAACGATTTTTGAAATAAAAATTAAATTTTCCACGGTCAAGATCAAAACGATTGTAGAACTTTAGGCCTTTCTTAAGAGGATATAACTTCCGGTAACCAATCTTCTTTTCATAAAGCTTAAAAAGTAGTTTGATATCATCAGTCATCAGGTCTTGCAGGTCTTTTTCAATCCTCGGAGTCTGATCACTTAAAAAATCTTTGGCCTGATAGAATAATCTAAAGCTTCCTGGAATCAGTGGAATTCTTTCATTTGACATATTAATAAAAGATATCATCAAAACTTATATATTTAACCATTTATGAATGATAAAACACAAAAAAACAAAAACTTATAAAAACATCTGACAACCCTTCATATTAATGTCATACAAACTCATAATTTCAGAGAAGCCGTCCGCCGCAAGAAAAATAGCCGAGGCTATCGCAGAAAAGGGTGTCAAAACACTGAAAGCTGGTGATGTCAGCTACCTAGAAATAGAACGCAAAGGTGAAAAAATTCTTGTCGCTCCCGCAGTAGGTCACCTTTTCGGGCTTGCACAGAAAAGCAAAAATTGGACATACCCGGTATTTGACACAGAATGGCAGCCAACATTTAAGATATCAAAAAATGCAGGATACGCAAAAAAATATTATAACATGCTAAAAAAATTATCAAAAGACGCAGATCAATTCATTGTGGCAACCGACCTTGATATTGAAGGAGAGACAATAGCATTTACAATTCTCAAAAACATCTGCAAGACAACAGACGCCAAAAGGATGGAGTTCTCAACACTTACCAAAGGCGACCTCATAAACGCTTATGATAACGCAAAACCTCACATCAATTTCGGTCTTGCAAACGCAGGTGTTACAAGACACACGCTTGATTTCTATTTCGGTATAAACATATCACGCGCATTGACAATTGCAGTAAAGACCGCCGGAACCTATAAAGTACTGAGCGCAGGCCGTGTCCAGGGTCCGGCTCTTGCATTTCTTGCAAAAAGAGAGAAAGAGATCAAAGCATTCAAATCAACACCATTCTGGCAGATAGAGATGCTTACTCCTAAGTTCACAGCGATGTACGAGAATGACAAGATACTTGACAGGAAAGATGCAGAAAAGATAGTCTCGGAAACAACTGGAAAAGACGCAAAAGTTATAGAGCAGATCAATAAGAATTACAAGCAGAAACCCCCTACACCATTCAACCTTACAGATCTTCAGGTAGAGGCGCACAAGCTGTTCAGCATAGTCCCAAGAGAGACGCAGCAGATAGCGCAGAAGTTATACGAGGCAGCAGTCATCTCATACCCGCGAACAAGCTCGCAGCAGTTATCGGAAAAGCTGGGTTTCAGAGAGATACTTGAAAAACTGTCCAGAAACAAGGAATACACAGATAAGGCAAAACATCTTCTTTCACTAAAAACTCTCAAACCCAACAACGGCAAGAAGACAGATGACGCGCATCCGCCTATACACCCGACAGGCGAGATGCCTAAAGGTCTTGCAGGAAGAGACAAAAAGATATATGACCTTATCGTAAAAAGATTCTTTGCAACTTTCGGAACCCCAGCCACACGCCAGTCCTCAAAAATAGTCCTTGACGTCAACACACACAAATTCCAGACAGAAGGAAAAAGGACAATAGAAAACGGCTGGTTTGACCTTTACGAACCGTATGTAAAACTTGAAGAGATTACACTCCCGCAGATGACAGACAACGAGATTGTGGAGAACAAAAAGATTACACTTCTTGACAAAGAGACAAAACCGCCAAACAGATACAATGAATCATCCATCATAAAAGAACTTGAAAAAAGAAACCTTGGAACAAAAGCCACGCGCGCAGAAATAATCAACAACCTTTACAAGAGAAACTACCTGATGGAAAAACGAATTGAAGTCACAGACCTTGGCCTGACAGTAATTGACACACTTGAAAAATACTGTCCTGAAATAATTTCAGAAGACCTCACAAGATCATTTGAAAAGCACATGAAAAATATCGAACACGAAAAAGAATCAAGCGACGATATAATCAACAAGGCAGAAAAAGAGCTTACCGTCATCCTAAAAAAATACAAGGAAAACGAGAAAGAGATTGGAACCTCACTTGTAAAAGCAACACGAGAGACGCAGAACGAAGAGAGCACAATAGGCCCGTGCAAAAACTGCGACGAAGGAACACTCATGATGAAAAGATCCAAGTTCGGCAGGTTCATCGCCTGCGACAAGTACCCGGACTGCAAGAGCACATATTCACTTCCAAAAAACGGCATGATAAAAAGTCTGAAAAAAGAATGCGAACAATGCGGTTTCCCGCTCATAAGCATAATCAATAAAGGCAAAAAGCCCCAGCAGTTATGCATCAACCCCAAGTGCCCGTCAAAGAAAGTTGAAGATGAGAAAGCGCAGGAAAAGATTGACGAGTTAAACAACGGCACACTGGTCAAGAACTGTCCTAAATGCAAGTCAAAACTTATACTCAGAAGCAGCATCTACGGCAAGTTCCTGGGTTGCAGCGGATACCCCAAATGCAGGTATACAGAAAGATTAGATGGCAAAGTGACTGCAAAAAAATACCCGGTAAAGAAGAAAAAAGCTGTTTCTAAGAAGAAGAAAAAGTGAAAATCCGTTCAATACATATTTTAATAAAGATATAAATATTTTATTTATTAACATGTCAGAAATAGCACTAAATACATACGAAGAGATAATAAGAGCATTTGAAGACCAAGGATATAAAAATCTTTTTCATATTGCAGATTCTATCAAAAAATCAGAAAACCTATTGAGTCCTGAACAACTGGCAGAGATAAGCCACGCTGTAGGCGGATATATAGCTGGATGCGTCGGTAGAGGACAGTTGAAAGACTTAGAGGGATTGGACAGTATCCTTGATACAGTCGGTCCGATAAAAATGTCTCTTTCAGAAGAAGATATGGACAATATCAGATTTTATCAGCAAAATATCTCACAGGAAAATATTGAAAATTTGCTTCTCAGATTTTACGGAGGCGAATTGACAGACGCTGTTTACAGTCTTATACATCCAAAAATACATTACACAAACATATCTGAAGATAAAGAAAAAAGAATGGCAACTGCTGTAGATTATATTCAAACAGTTCTTCCGGACACAGAAATCACAGAAAATACAGTCCTTGACATCAGAAAATACGGAGAGATGCTGCAAATAATGAACGGAAGACACCAGCAGCTATACGAAATAAGCCCTGACCTGATAATCGCACTGGCAACAGTATTTGAAAAGACATTAATGAAAGAATTGACAGGATTAAGAAACATCACAGATTATGGTGGTACAAAACTTCTGGAATGAATAAGATCTCAAAAAAGAAAAAGAAATAAAATTGGTCATTTAATAAACAAAGAAAGACAAATAACATCAGAGAGGCAATAACTGATGAACAAAAGAAATGATTCAATCATAAAAACGATTAAGAAAACCCCAAAGAATATACTTTTTAGAATTACAAATAACAAAGATATTGTTGAAAAATTATTGATTGATTATCCTATGATTGATTCAGATATGGTTTCTAAAAATCATCTGAGAATTGTCTTGACTAATTTAAAAGAAGTATTGGATAAAGATATTGAAGGAGATGTTGTTGAGCTGGGTTGTAATATTGGAACAACTTCTTTATTTATCCAAAAGTTGCTGGACCACTATAAATCTAAAAAGAAATTTCACGTTTATGATTCTTTTGAGGGCTTGCCTGAAAAGCATGATAAAGATAAAAATAATGTTGAAAGGCAATTTGTAAAAGGACGATGTAAAACAAAAAAAGAAATTTTTATCCATAATTTCAAGGTTGCGAAGCTAAAATTGCCTGTAATCCATGTTGGCTGGTTTGGAAAAATATCTGATGATGAATATCCAAAAAAGATAGCTTTTGCATTTTTTGACGGAGATTTTTACACTTCAATAATTGATAGCTTTAATAAAGTCTATCCAAAAATGGTTCCTGATTCCAGGATAACAATCCATGATTATCAATGGGAGGTTTTGCCTGGAGTAGAAAAAGCATGTACAGATTTCCTTAAGGATAAACCTGAAAAAGGAACAATAATATGTGAAGATATTATAGGTATAATGATTAAAAAATGATTCTACATATGTAGCAACTCACGAAAAACATAGACACAAAGGCTTTAAAATTTCTCTTCAGAACATCGCACTCTGATTTATTTTAAAAAAAGCGAGAATAACAAAGCGTTAAATTCATCTATCTCAATCTTACAGCTAAATAGATTTATATAATTCCTGAAATTCAATACAATTATGGAAACAATTGACTGCATTAAAACGAGAATATCAGTAAGAAAATATTTAGATAAAGAAATTTCTGACGAAACTGTTAGACAACTTATTGGTTGTGCAAGACACGCTCCTTTTGGTGGTGGTCCTAAAAAAGAACCTCAATTATGGGAGTTCATAATAATAAAAGATAAAATAATCAAAGAAAAATTGGCATTAGAATATGAAGACAGGCAATTCGTAAAACAGGCACCGCTTATAATCGCAGTTTGCGCGGATAAAACAAAGGATCAAAAATACAAAAATTGGGAAATTACAGCAAGTTTAGCAACTCAAAATCTCCTGCTTGCCTCCTATGATTTAGGCCTGGGTGCTTGTTTTATAACAACATTTACACATCACAAAACACATAAAGAAGAGAGAAGAAAATTAATTGAAGCCTTAAATTTACCTGAACATATTGAATTGATAGCTTTAATCACGATTGGTTATCCCGATCCTTCTGAAGAAATTGAAAAGAAAGAATTAAGAGAAATTGATGAAATGACTCATTTTAATGCATGGTAATTTTTCAAAAGATTTTCTCATTTCATTTGAATTTTTTCAGAAAAAAAAGCATAACAAACCGCTATAAAAATCCACTTACTTCTGTCCTGATTCTTGCTAAGAAAAGCAAAGATTCACAGGCAAGACAAAAACTGCCAGCATAGGAACCTACAGCGACACAAGCTATGCTATCCTGACCAGAAACCACCCTCTTAAAAAAGATATAGAAGTAGCTGTCAGGATATACACTGAAGTAAAGCCTGAAGATGTTTACCAGGTCCTGGGAAAAGTAATTGGAGATATAAAACTGACATCTTCAGAAATATTTGAACAATATGAACAAAGCAAAGATAGGGAAATACTGCCCAGACCAGACAGAGGCACTGTAAGATACAAAGAATATACAAAGAATTATGTAGATATGATTGAAAAGAAGCTAAAAGAATCAGGAGAACTGGAATAAATCAAACCTTACCTTCCCTCTCAACAGCCCTCTTAAAACCCTCAATATCAAGAGTCTCACGACATAATTTAGAAAGCACAGACACCCTTTTCAAAAGAACCTCATCAAAAGCTTTCGGAGTAAAACCACCGGCCTCTGCAATCTTGGTCCGTATCTTGCTTGGGACACCGGTCCTTCTCAACTCACTCTTGTTCTGGTCAAAAGTATATATAGTATTCAGCCGGGGCACATCATTCTCCATCCCCCCGACCTCGCTTATCTCAGTTATCCTCCGCGACGTCTTACCGCCGACATTCAGCCTCTGCTCCATAACGATAAGATCAAGGGCGCGAAGCATCACCGGGGGAACATCCATCGGCGGATTGATAGCTTTCTCAACAGTCTCGCGCGCCGTGTTTGCATGCATCGTCCCCATGCACCCGTCATGGCCTGTATTCATCGCCGTGAAAAGAGACTTGCACTCAGGACCCCTGACCTCACCAACAATTATCCTGTCAGGACGCATACGAAGAGTATTCCTTAAAAGCATATCCATATCAATAGAAGGATCAAGAGAAGTCTCAAGCCGGACAAGATTAGAGAAAGGCAACCGAAGCTCAGGAGTGTCCTCAATAGTCACAATCCTTGACCTGTGAGGCATAAACATAGACAAAGCATTCAGAAGTGTGGTCTTCCCGCACGATGTCCCTCCGGCAAACAATATGTTGGCAGGCCTGTACCCGAGACCGTCAATGCAGCACCAGAGAAACGCACAGGCATCTTCAGATAATGTGCCGGAATTGATAAGGTCACAGGCATTCATCACCTGCTTTCTGAACTTGCGTATTGTTATCGCAGGCCCGTTGACAGATATAGGAGGAAGAACTGCATTCACCCTGCTCCCGTCAGGAAGCACGCCGTCAAGAAGCGGATTGTATGAAGACAGTTTCTTCCCGTTGAAAGACGCGATATCTTCTACAATCTTTGTTGCCTCAGCAAGGGTAAGGCTCACATTGGTATCGCACATGCCATACATGGCATGATATACCTTGACGCTCTCATGCGCCCCGTCAAACATTATCTCCTCTATGTTATCATCTGCAAAGAATCCGGAAAGCTTGCCCACATAATCATCAACCATAATCTCATTGAGCGTATATACTACCTCACCATTGGGACCCCTGTATATGGCTACATTGCCATAATTCGCTATCGCAGTATAATCCTTCCCCTCTATAAAAAACCTACCCCCAGACCATACTCAATAATCAAAGCTGTAATGGAAAGTGCCATAGGCATAAGAAATATTGAATCAACTAAATCGCCCGTTATGACAGAACTTGATACAGAAGAGACATATGACTGCGCAAAAAGGTATATGATTATAAACATAGGGATATCAACACTGAACATCCTTGACATCATCACTACAATTGCCGGGAGAAGGACTGCACCAAGAATAAAGACTAAAAAACTCTGCGTAGAAAGCTCTTTTTTGCGCTCCTGCCCGATGAAATATGCAGATTTCATATCCTTATAGAAACAGGCAAATATATTTGATATATTATGGTTATACTTGCTTGCGACACCTATGACTTTTGCAAGATATCTTGAGGGTCCGGTACTGTATTTCCTGCCTGCAGAATAAGCGGCCAGCTCCATATTGTCACCCGCTTCAATCCTGTCAATCATATACTTGAAAACACCCCGACATTTCAGGTCGGACCTTGAGACAGCGCTCACTGAGCTTTCAAGAGAATGGCCATCCTGCAGCCTGTCAGAAATGATCTCAGCACTCTCAAATACAGACTTGTCAAAAGCCAGGCTCCGGGAAGATATATACGATTTCAGGACATAGGCAAAAGTTATGACAATAAAAAGATACATTTCAATCATGATGCCCACCATCCTGCAGCCTGATATATCCTGTCACAAGAAGAGATATGAATATGCATAACATAAGCACTCCATTAGCAAGCTCATCTGTTATTATCGTTATCGAAAAAGGACCATACTGCATCATGCTCCCCATAAGAAAAAATATGATTGTCACGACAGCCAGCACAGTTACATATGTCAATACGTCAGATGCAAGAGTCACCTTTTTCACAAGGCCTTTTCGGCTCAGTTTCTCTTCCCGCTCAAGCGTATCTGCAAGGTTACTGAAACTTTCTCTGACAGGCAGCCCTTCCTTAAGGCTCATCTGCAATATCGAAAGCACTTTCTTAAACGGCTTTGAATGCACCCCATGCATCTGCTTCTCAATCTCATCGCTGATGTATGAGCCGGATATGGATTCTTTCAGCACAGCATCAAATATCCTTGATATCTTCCCAAGCTTCTCGTCAGCTATAGCTCTCATAGTCTCTTCTATACTTGCCCCTGAATCTATCATCAGCTGCATCAGCCGTATGGCGACCATCAGGTTCTTGTCCTCAGAATGCGAAAATGACATACCTATCTATCATTATATTCTGTTTCACTGTATAAATAGATTTTTTATGAGAAAAAAAGATTCAATTAACACTCAGCTTCTTGTACCCGAACCTCGCAAGATCATCTTCAATAGACTCATACCTCTTCCCTGACAGCTTGAAACCTGCGATAAATAAATCCTCAGTCACATCAGCCAGACAGAAATCAGGCATCTTAAAGGAATCCATCTCAGCCCTGCCATCAAACTCAAAATCAACGACAACAAGCCCGCTCAAAGCCCCCTGAAACACATCAACCTCAGCAGTCCCCCCATTGCACGGATAAAGATACCTGATTTTATGCAGTTTCTTCCCGTCAAGCTTCGCAATCTCATTAAATTCAGTCTCAGTAAGCACAATAGTCTGTTCAATTTGGTACGCAGGATCATTCTCATCCACCGGCTCTTTCTTTGTCATCTCAAAATTATCAGCAATTTTCCTTAATCTTAATGTAGGATGAGAGCTCGATCCGGGAATATATATATCAATAATCTCTTTTGACCTGCACACTTCAAGGCCCGAAGGAATATACTTTGCAAGATAAGTCTTCTCAAGCTCTACTATACCGGAAATTGTTTCTGCCATAATAATAATTGCTCCAAAAACTTTTTAAAATATTTCAGGAATCCTAACCTTTTTTATACATCAAAAACCATATGATACATATAAAATCATGAAAAAAAGTGTATATACCATGAAAGCATCATTACTGTCTGCATTGGTTCTCTCAATCCTCATCATATCCATATCAGCCCCGGCAGCATACGCCACAGAGATAATCTCTGAAAAGGATGTAATAATTGCACAGGGAGAAGTCATAGATGACGACCTGATAATCATGGGCGAAACTGTCAAAATATTCGGAAAAGTAAAGGGTGATGTAATCGCTATCGGAATAGATATTACCATTGACGGTGATATAGACGGCGATATAAAAGTTCTTGGAGAAGAAATCACCATAAAAGGAAACATAGGCGATGACCTCTCCGTAGCAGGAAGCGATATAGAAATAGACGGTCTCAACCCTGACAATGCCATGGTTTTCGGAAGCGACATAAAGATAGGAAAAAATACAAACATAAAAAGAGATCTTCTCATCATAGGAACGACAATAAATGTTGAAGGCATGATAAATAAGGACGCAAGACTATACGGAAACGATATCACCCTATCTGGAGACATTGGCGGAAACGCAACAGTCAAGAGTGAAAGTCTGACAATCCTTCCATCATCTACAATAGAAGGCGACCTAAACTACACAGGCCCGGAAGAAGCGGATATCAAAGACATGAATTCTATAAAAGGCGACATAACATATAATCAAAAGGCAAAGCCGCAGAAAAGCTATCTTGATTCAATCAAAATATCTATAGACTTTATGCTACCACTTCTGCTTATAGGCTTCCTTATCATCTATTTCATGCCTGGATTTATAGAAAGGACAGATAAGATCATCAGGACAAGGACGCTGATATCAATCATTTCCGGAATAACTGGGCTCATAATCATACCGCTAGTGTCTATACTCATGATAATTACAATAATAGGCACACCCATATCTCTAATGATGCTTGCACTGTACATCATGGGATTATACATATCAAAAATATTTATAGGCGTAACCCTAGGTCAATACATCTTAAAGATATCAGGCAGAAAGAAACAGACAAAATACTTATGCCTTATTGTCGGGCTTGTAGCCTTAGAATTGCTCTTTATGATCCCGTTCATAAGCGACCTTACAAAGCTGATAGCATTGCCACTGGGTTTTGGAGCACTCATAATAGCAAGATATGAAATTCTGATAAAAAATAAGAAAAAATGATAAGAAACTATCTATTTCAACACTTCAGTCTTCCTGATTTCCACAGACTGAAGAGGATATATGCTTTTAGCCGACTGAAATATTTGTCTCTGCATCTTGTTTGAAAATATATCACTAACAATAGATTCAAGATCTTTACCCTTGCAGTAATTCCTTGTCTCTTCAAAGACTTTTTTCCTTATATCAGACTTGATTGTCGTGTTGACGCGTTTTCTTGTTATGACGATGCTTTTCAAGCGAATCTTGTGATCATCTTTCGTATCTATATCTTCTACTGCATCAATCCTGGATCTCCACCTGCTGACCATCCTTGCTATCTTGTCGCTTATGAGAGACTGTCCGTTATATTCTGTGTATGCTTTTAAGTCCTTGACTTCCTTGACTTTCAAGGTCACAACTGTATGAAAATGCTTAAAGTCCCCGGTAAGGTCGCTCAGTGTAACATTAACCTTCCTACCTACGACATTCTTAGAATCAACAGATGGTGTCTCAGATAATGTCTTTTCCCCAAATACTTTAGGGGCGACTATAGTATACCATGATTTCTGCTTCTTTTTCTTAACGCCTGCTGTCTTTCGTGCCATTGTTTCACCATAAACTGTTTATCATATAAGAAATGATGCCAATAGTTCAACATATATCTTTATAAACCTTTTTTAAAGAGATATAGCAGAACTATTCTGTTCGTGTATCCTGCATCTGCTCTATAATGTGCTTTTCCACCTCAGATATAAAAAGTTCCTCAGTGCCGGCAGGTATTTTAGCCCCTGACGCAAGCGAATGCCCTCCGCCCTCGCCACCTGTCACCTCAACAGCCATACCTACAATTTCTTTCAGGTTTATCTTCCCGTCCATAGACTTGTGTGCCCTGCTTGATACCTTTACGCCGTTAGAACTGTTGGCGAACGCAAAGCATATCTTTGAATCAAAATACGAATTTGACAGTATGGAAAGTATCGTGCCTATAAAATTGTCCTCTATCCTGTCTTTTGCCACAATGTATGATACATATTCAGTCTTTCGTATCATTGTGCTGTCTTTCTTCACAAGGTTCAGATAAGTGGCAATCTTTCTCTTATACGCTTTCTGTATAGTCTCAATATTATCAGTCATGCCAAGGCACAGCTTAAGCCCTTCAATAGACTTGCCCATCCTGCCGCAAGAGTTCAGCATAGTGGCAAACTCCCGTATCTCATACTTTGTAGGTATTATGAAAATATTGCCCACAATATTGTTCTTGTTGGATGTCACGTCAGAATTCAGGATTATGGCCGTCGCAAGCTTCTTTTCCTGCTCGCCAGTAAGATCGCTCAATGTTATCCAGTCATTGTTGCCATTTTTCATAGGTATACCAAGATTTGAAAGGAACTGTATGCACTTGCTCTCATCGTCCGCAAACGGAAGATCTATCTCGTTTGCATAACGCAGCACGCGATGAAGAGGTCTTGTAGACCTTCCAAAAAGTCGCAGGCCTTTCTTGATTGTTATCGCATCTAACTTCAGTGCCTCTTCAAGAAGATGATTGTTCACTGACTTAAACACGCCGTCTTTTTTCTGTACATCTCCTGCAGCGCCTACAAGAGCAAGATATATCATGCTCGATACTTTATCAGTCATATGCTTCATCAAAAAATATGTCACGCCCGCACCACTTATCTCATCCTTGCCGTCAAGCCCCGCCATATGGCAGTTCAGATGATACAGATTATCCCATGAATCACCCTGCAGTTCATGATGGTCAGCTATGACAATGATCTTGTCAGGAATATACTTCCTTATGTTATCAAGCTGTCCGCTCCCCAGATCAGTGAAAAGAAAAAGGTCTGCTTCTATCACAGATATCCTCTTGAGCTCATCCTCTTCAAGCTGCTTGATAAACTCAATATCAAAATTCTTGCCCAACAGCTTGAGAGTGTGATAGGCTATAGAGCCTGCACATATACCGTCAGCATCAAAGTGAGACACGACCTGTATCTTGCCTGTCTCCTTGCTTAATGGTTCTGCCGCTTTTCCTGCCAATGCCTCAAGCTTTTCGATATCCATAGTATCAACTGAAAAGATAAATATAAGAATAAAAAATGAGATAGCAGCCAATATGGCTGTATCTACTGTACCTCAATCTTTGCAATCTTTGGATCATATTTCCAGCCAGCAGGCATTTTTCCGTTCTTAACATAATATTTGCCAAGCCTTCGTATCTTAGCTTCTATAAGCTGAAGCCCTCTTTTGGAATGAACATCCTTATTGTTGACATCCATATGCTTCCCTAAAGACACAGCCCTTCTCATCAGGTTAAGAAGATCCTCAGGATACTTGCCGTAAAGCTTATTGTCTTTTAGTATAGTTGATACTGTTGAGCTGGTTATCGCTTTTACAGAAGGTATACCGTACCTGTCTCGAAGGACAGTACCGATAGCAGCAGAAGTCATATCCTGCTTACCAAGTTTGACCACAAGCTTCTCAACTTCGCCTTTCTTGTATTCTACCCACTTAGGGACAGTCTGGTCGGCAGGCTTTGAGCTGCCCGATTTACCGCGTGTTCTTGCATGCATTCTTGCCATTTATATCACTTCCGACCCGGGCAAGCGTTTATTCACTGTCCCGGTCATCGTACCTTCTATCTCTGAAAGAACCTTTTTAAATGTTTTGGATGTTTCTG
>WTCA01000090.1 GCA_013138805.1 archaeon
TTCAACTAAAAAGGTCTTAGCAAATATTCTTAGATAAGCTTAGAATTCAGTTTTCAACACTCACTAATAACACATATCCTATATATTTATAAATATTTGAAATAATAATATCTTGTGTGATTATATGAATTCTACTCCTATGGCTAATTTTGACCGCCCTCTTCCGATAGGTGCTGATGAGCTTTCTTATCTCAAAGACCGCCTTTGGGAGGCAAATATTGAAAGTTTTTGGGGTGAGGTTCCAAAAGAATATCATTCAATCCACCCTGCCATTGGAACGATAGTAGTATATAACAATATGAATACAGCGTCGAATATCAGGTTTTCACCAAGTGGTTGGTCTCGTCTATATGAGCAAAATATGGGTGATATCTTAAAGGATCTGTCCGGCATTATACCAAATTATAATCTTCCGTGTGAAATTAGGACTATATATTCTGATAAATTTGGTAAAGATGATTCTTTTAAACCCTATTTGACATTTAATATAGCCAACGAACCTCAATTAGCCCTTGATACCGAATGCGTCAAAATCTTCAGCGAAGAAGGCATAAATGTCCTGCAGACTGTCTGGAACAGGATGATTGGTAGATTTAATAAAGAAAGTATTTCATTAGCTGAACAGTTTAAATTACCTAAGAGTATTTGATGATAAATCCAAACAATAATATCTCTCAAAGTCCCATCAATCCTCAAACAGGCAAGTGCTCAGATACTTATACCCGTTGTCCGGAAATATGACGACAATCTTCTTGCCCTTACCAAGCTCTTTAGCTTTCTTCAGAGCAACATACATAGCAGCGCCCGAGCTCATGCCGACAAAAAGCCCATCCTTCTTCGCAAGGTCACGGGCAGTCTTCAATGTCTCATGGATCTCTTCGCCCTGTATCTCAATGATCTCATCAAAATATTTATCATCATGAAGTTCTGTTGGGAATGTATCTTTAGGATTTCTTAAGCCCTGTATGGAAAAGCCAAGCTTGGGTATCACGCCGACAGTCTTTATGTCCTTGTTGTGCTCTTTGAGCCTTTTTGATACTCCGACACCGGTGCCTCCTGTACCAAGGCCCATCACAATCATGTCCACATCCCCGCCAGTCTGATTAAGTATCTCCTTTCCAGTCGTCTCGTAATGTGCAAGTATATTGGCATGGTTGCTGAACTGGTCAAGATCAACATATTTGTCCCTGTTTTCAGCCACAATCTTTCTTTTCAGCTCAATAGCCCCGCCTGTCCCCTTGTCACCCGGAGACAGCACAAGCTCCGCACCGTATGCTTTTATGATTTTTCGCCTTTCAATGCTTACTGATTCCGACAGGACTATCTTAATCTTGTATCCTTTCGCCGCAGCAATCATCGCGTATGATATGCCTGTATTGCCTGATGTTGCCTCAATTATTGTCTTGCCATCTTTCAGCTTGCCGTTCTTTTCAGCATCCTCGATTATATACAGGGCCATCCTGTCTTTCACAGAGCCGCCGATATTGTACCACTCAAGCTTTGCATAGATTGCCGCATCGTCAGGGCCTGACATCTTTGATATCTTGATCATGGGCGTGCCGCCGATAAGCTCGGTTATATCTTTGGCAATATGTTTATTATTGCTTATCGGTACATATTTTTGCTCCATCTCATCCACAGCTTCATATCTTCTTACTCTGATTACTTTATTAATCTTTTTTAAGTTCGTATAACGTTGTTATATCAATTATATATATCTTTTTATGCATGCAAGAGCAAATAAGTATGGTGATGATATGATTATAGTTACAACAGACAATATTGCAGGGAAAAACGTGACACAGACTCTTGGTCTCGTAAAGGGAAGCACAATCCGCGCCAAATGGTTCGGAAAAGATATCATCTCAGGCTTCAGGCAGATAATCGGCGGCGAGCTGAAAGAATATACAGAGATGCTCGTTGAGGCAAGGGATGAATCTACAAAGAGGATGGAAGATGAGGCAGTGAAGCTTGGAGCAGACGCCATAATCTCTGTAAGATACCAGACATCAATGGTCATGGCAGGCTCTGCCGAGATACTCGCCTACGGCACTGCGGTGAAACATGCCTGACCTTCCCAGCACCCAAAAAACTATATATACTACTTCTGCATAATTTTTATCAGGTGATTCGCATTTCGGCTCCGTGGGGGGGTTCGATAATCACCTTTCTTCTCTCTTTTTTTAATCTATATATATGGTGCGAATCCAAATATTTGTGTTAGCGTAAGCTTTAGACAACACGGATAGATCTGCATGGGAAACATATCGCTTAAAGGCAAAAATCTATTTATCATATTTATAGTAGTCCTATTTCTCTCAATCCCTGTCATCGCGTCGCATATCTTCCAGAGCGATACAGACATATCAACTACAGGCTCAGACATCTGGACTGAAGCAGACGATACAGAGACAATGACAATAACGATAAATGTCACCGGCGATTACCTCAACCAGACAAACATAACAGTGCCTTCAAACACATCAGGCTATGCCAACTATTCTGTAGATTGGTCAACAATAGATCCATCACATGACAACTGGACCTGCACAAACGAGACCGATTCACCTGACGGCAATGTCTCAAAAATAATATGCAGCACAACGCCCGGCAACGAGACACGGCAATTTAACATAACTTTTGACGCCACAGCCTTCAATCTAAACGACAGCTACCAGAACTGGACAATAGTCACGATGGACAACAATTCCGAGACCAACACGACGAATGTCACAAGCATAATCGGCATAAGCCCATATCTTTTTGATCCTATGCCTGTGACAGAGAGTTGGACAAAAGGCAACGATCAGACTTTTTATATCAATATAACTGATTACAATCTGAACACATCAGGTGTCTTCAGGCACTGGACCCAGAATCCGTCAACATGGTCAAACACATCTATCTATAATAATCCTATGGTCTGTTCAAATTATACTGACTATGATTATACTTGTAACTATACTCATGACATAAGCGGACTTTCTGATGTGGCAAATTTATACTACAAATTCTATGCTTACGATAATTATACAGGATACGGATACAATGGCACAAACATAAGTTCTTTTGTACTATATATTGATAGGATAAAACCAGTAATCACAGTAAACGACCCCACAAATGACACCTGGCATAACAAAAACATGACAATAGATCTGACCATCACAGACCCAAGAAGCGGCGTAGATATGGTCTGGTACAACATGACAAACACTACCTGGTCAAATATAACATACATCACAAATTCATCTCCATCAACATACGACACAACAATAGATACATCTGAATACATGGATGGCATCTATTACATCTTTGATTTCTACGCAAACGACAGCGTCAACAATATGGAGCAGGGAATATCAAAATATGTCCGTTTCGACAACACCATCCCATCCAAAGCATCACTTGAATACCCGAACGCAGGCATGATTTTAGCAGGCACCATAGACCTTCGCGCCCTTGTCAATGACAACATAAGCGGCATAGACAAGGTCTCATTCTACAACATAACTGAAGACTGGACAGAGATAGCACCTCTAAACGGCACATGGGACCCTACAGAAAACATAAGCGACATCTACTGGAACCTTCTCGGATCAAACATGACAGGAAACTCAACAGCAGGCTATGACCACAACTGGACCTTTACCTGGGACACAACATCAGTGCCGAACGGCGACTTTTACCTCGCCATAAATGTCACAGACAAAGTGTCCGACCCTAATTACAACGAGTCAGCAACCCTTGATATAGCATCCCTGAACGGCAACGGCTCCAACAGCTCAGGCGGAATATTCATCCGGGTAAGAAACACCAATCCTATAGTAACATTCTATGCCCCAAACACGAGCGACACCCCGCCGCCTCTTGAATGGAATGTTAATGTCAACTTCAGCATAGTATCGATAACAGGGATAAACCAGTCAACAATCCAGCTCAACATCACAAACTCAACCGCAGACGAATACAAGTTCTACGAGTTCAATGCGACAGAAGACTGCACACCTATAGGCTATATCAATGCATCATACTTTAATATGACATTTTCCGGCTACAACTGCTCAATCATCTGGTACACCCCTGATGGCGGGGAGGACGGCACAACTCTTGATGACCAGAACCTGACGCTGACAGCATCAGGATACTCAATAGATGTTGACAATTCATCAATGAAAATACCGGGCGGATTCATATCAGGTGACAGGAATGTCACTGTCAACAATAGCGACGCCGCACCCATAATAACACTTATGCAGCCATTGAATCCATATTTTTCTATTGCCCAGGTAATAGATTTCACCTTCTATGTCCAGGACAATGACGACACCAACATGACCTGCGACCTTTACATAGACGGTGTATTCAACGACATAGACAATTCAGTATATAACGGCAATGTGACAGTGAACTTCACAACTCTCACTTCAAGTGTAATCTCCGGTACAGGCACACACCCTTTCATGATAAACTGCACAGATTCAAAGAACAATACAGGCGAATATACCTCTTCAATAATAATCAATCCTGAAGAGATACCATATATAATCCTTTTGCCGGATGACTTATCGCCGTATTACAATGCGCAGTTCCACAGCATTGGAGTAAGCATGAACGCGACAATCAACAACAATTCATATGTATATACAGAGCTTGTAGACCTGCCGCACTACAGGTCAATCCCGAAAAGGGCAACAATCCTTAAATTTAATGAAAATAACACTGACAAGTCAATTGACAATACCCTTGTCGGCACAATAAAGACATTAGATGCAAAGCATGTGATTGTGGTCATGCATCCGCAGCATGCAACCCCTGACATGATACGCAAATTCAATACACTTTTCAAGGGACTGAACGATGACCCATATATAGATGTGTCCTGGGGTATAGTGACTGGCAAATCTGCTGAAAACGCAACATCACTTGTAGACAGGTCTCTCGGCACTGCAGGCCTTAACCAGACTACATATCACAACTATTACGAGCCGGACTCAATGAGCTTCACAAAATCAAGCGCATTCGCACCTCTTGAGCAGGCATATCAGGCAACGGCAGCTTTTATTTACTCTATTCTAAACCTTGCAGGAGCAGGCAGCCTATACACAGGAACCTCTGCAAGCAATGCAAATATATTTGCACGCCTTGATTCTGCTGAAGATACAAACATACTGTATTTTGCAGGCGGCGGCACAAACACTAAATTATATGGCAATGAGACAATTCTCAATATTATCCAAAACGATGCTTACAAGTGCCCGTTCAAGACCCCGTCAAATGAGACAGTTGAATGCCAGGGTGTCGGAACATTCAGCTCTTTCAAGAACCGCCTCGTCATGTTCTCAACATCAGACTATTTCACAAGATTATCCTCAAATGACACGAACGCATCTTCATGGGATATGAACAACGGCAATGCGAGCGACTGGACATATCAGGACTCGCTCATCCTTCAGATGCTGTACAATACCCAGTCTGACGGGCCTATAGCATTCATCGGCTCAACATCTGTGAACTGGCTCACATCAGAGAGTCTGGCAAAATCATTTTTCCTCAATCTTATTGGTGGAAAAGATATAGGTTCAGCTCTTTCATCCGCGAAAAACACAGTGATACTCAATCGCGAAAGCGTAGACAACCAGACAACAAAAGATTTCCTGTCACAGCTTGAAAGCTCTATGGTATTGTATGGTATCCCGCAGATAGATTCAAAGCAGGATACTGGATATGTAGATTACACAGTACAGAACATCCAGATAGAATCAAGCCCGTCAACATATGATCCTATAAGCTGGAACTCAACAATCACCATCTCACCGAAAACTTCAGTCGCACCTCTCTATCTGTCAGGCGCATGGCAGTCAACTTATGGCACAGTCTGGTATCAGAATGTCACAGAGCCGTCCGCAGGAAAGATCAACATAACATTCCTTGCAGCCCTTGCAGGGGAATATGTCCCTGACCAGAAAGCATACGACCTTTCAATAGACAGCCTGTCAGTCGCACAAGACAGCTTTACCCATATGACAGTAGAAATTGAGAGAACAAAAATCAACCCATCAGTTTCATCAGAGCAGTACAACCAGTCAACAACATTCCTGTCATCATCACAGGTCTCAGAAGATGATTTCATATATGCATTGAAAGACAACAGATCCCTTATCTTTGCGATACCTTATTCCACAAACGATACTCTTCTCTCTTCATATTCAAAGACCATTAATCTTTCTTTCAAGACAGAAGGAATCTCAATAGAGACAATTTCAGTAAGCGGAAATAGTTCAGGTCAAGGTCTGGCAGAAAACAACATAACAGTGACTTTCAATCTTGTGAACCCCACAGGTCTTACGATATCAGGCCTCGTCTTGAAATATCCTATACCATCTCTAACGATCGGCTGTTCTGTATCAGGCCCGTCCCTTTCAGGCTCCTGCATGAATACCTCAGGCTTTGCAGAGCAGATCATATCTCAGGTTCTGCCTGGAAAGACACAGTATGTACTCAACTACACCACAGACGCTAACATGACAAATCCAACACAGGTAAACTATGATTATGGCGGCAGCTATGACAATGTTTATGTCTTCAACTGGGGCGACAATGTCACTTTGAAATCCCGGATAGCGTCATCATCATCATTTGAGGCAGAGATTTTCACAGAGATAATACTTCTTCAGAACACAGGCAGCCTTTACCAGACACCGGTACCTGTTAATTCTATTGTATGGTCCAACACGACTTCAGCAACAACAGGCCCGTCACCAACACTTTTTAGCCCGATCTGGCAGGTGCAGAAAAACACAAGCGAAACCCAGCCGGGAGAATATCTTGTAAAAGTGTATATCCTTGAGAATGAGACTTCCAAATACCTTATGAAAAACATAATGTATGTCAACATCACAGATGAGCTCAATCTCATTATGACGCAGGCAGACATAAGCTCAGCTGCTGTCAATGGCTACATACCTGAAGGAAAATTCAATTTCACATTCAGCGGCAGCGCAAAGAAAAAGACAGGCAAGTACCTTAACGGCACAGTCATAGGCCAGCCTTCAATATCAGTATATCTTGATACAGTAAAAGAGTCGGGCTCATGGTCTGTCACAGATGGTGGCAGTTTTGACTTGATAAAATTGCAGGACATAAACCCCGGCATAGGCAATCACACTCTCACAGTCAAGGTCTTTGACGAGTTCAACAATACAGGCATCTATATCTATCCTTTCAATGTCACAAATACAGTAGATTCAGTCACGGTAAAGATTAACAATTCAGACGATTTCACAGCGAACGAAGATGACTCGGTAATCATCTCAGGTTCTGTCTTAGGCAACGGTTCAAACGTTTTTGACGCCAACATCACCATAAAGGCGGACGGAGAAATCATATGCACGACAAAGAGCACAGAATCCGGAACATACTCCTGCGATTGGCAGGTGCCCTACAGCGCAGACGAAAACAGCTACACAATATCTGTTGATGCCATATCACCTCTGAACATCACAAAGACAGTATCCAACTCAACAACTCTTGATGTCATCTGGCTTGATGTGACAATGGATCCGGCCTTGCCTGATATAGGCGTGACATCATCCACAGGCTTCTCAAAGACAGTTACAGCCATAGGTGATATCAGATACAGCGAAGACATGACAAACATATCTGTTATAGAAGACGCAGACATAACATGCTTCATAAAGGATCATCTCAGCTGGAACAAGACAATCACAGGTGGTAAGGTTAACAGCGAAGGCAAATACTCATGCGTATTCTCTTCAGGCCTGAACCACACAGGCACATATACTGTCAGGATCTCTGCAAGCAAGAGCATAGATTCAAAAACAGTAAGAGGGTACAAACAGCAGACATTCAGGATAATAGATACATCCGGCGGTGATGATTCAGGTTCATCCAGCACACCGCCAGGCAGCACATTGCCGTCAGACCCCGCAGCCACCGAGACCACCGCCAACCTCAACTTCAGCTATGAAAATGCAATCGAAATTGAACAGGGCTCAGGCAGAGAGATAACAATAATGATTACAAACAACAAAGATGAGACGCTTCACAACCTCACCATATCTCTTTCAGGCGTGGACTGGATAGCTTGGTATGTCATCACAAGTCCGGATATATCAAGCCTGTCTCCCGGGACATCAGGAGAGTTCAGGATAAACATATCAATTCCTGAAGATGCAGAAATATCAGATTATACTATAGAGGCAAAGGTGACAGCGTCAGAATCTGTCATTGACGACACCATATCATTCACGATATCAGTATCGCCCTCAGAGGAGACAGTAAATGACACGCGTGATGAGATTATTGAGATAGAGAGTATGCTGTCTGGATATAATGACCGCCTGAAAGACCTTTTCATAGAATTTTCAGATCAGGGCATCATGCAGAAGCTCCTGAAGCCCCTGAACAGTACAAGAATAGGCGAAGCCAAAGAGATGCTTGTGGAAGCGAAGAGACTCATGGTGCAGTCAAAAGAACTGCTGGATGCAGGAGAGACAATAGAAGCATTCAAGGCAAAGAGGCAGGCAGATATATTGGTAGCTGATATTGAGAAGATTCTTGAGGACGAAGAGCAGAAATTGCTTCAGGTCGCAAAGATCCTGAAAATTCTAATAATCATCATTGTCTTTTTGACAGCCATATCTGCCATAGTCGGATACATGCTCCTGCCTCCCATTAAAGATACATATACGCCAAAAGGCGAGTTCTTCCAGAAAGAGATAAGAAAGAGACCGTTTTTTGAAAAAGTATCAGTCAGGCTGCAGGAGATATTGCAGAAAAAAGATAAAGGAAAGCACCACAGCTTCATGAAAAAAGATAAAGGCCCGAAAGGCATAAAAAAGATAGACAATCTCCACGACAAGTTCAAAGATTACATGAAAGACGATGATTAGGCATTCATCCGCCAAGTATGACCGGCGCAAATTCTATCGTATCTGAATCCTTCACTTCTCTTCCCACCGCATCAGCTGCAGCCTCACCGTTGTGAAAGATCAGGATATCTCCGTCATCAATCTCTTTTTTCAGCGCGGGGTGTATTTCATATATCATCCTGAGCGCACTGTCTAAAGAAGACGCATCCTTGGCATCAATCTCTTCCTCTTCTTTTCCGGAGAGACCCATTGCGATGTCCGAGCTGTAGATAATTTTCATATACATTATCTCCTTTCTGCCGATAGATACCTTTTAATATTTTACAGTTAAATATTTGTATAAGATTATGTGATTTGTATGGATAATGTAGAAAAATACATACCCTCTTTATATGATGTGACTTCTTATGTATCAAGATATGATCTTGAAGTCATGGCTGTTGCAGTAGGTTTAACAGTCGTTTTACCTAAAGTTTACAATATTTATTAAGATTATCTTTCCCCGCTCCCAAAAACCTATATATAACCTCCAAAGCAATAATAATGATATGAAACCCCTCATAGTCATAAACCTAAAGACATACGAGACAGGCACCAGTAAAAAGGCACTGAACCTCGCAAAGCTTGCCGAAGAAGTCTCAATATCAACAGGATCCAAATTCATCTTCTGCGTCCAGCCAACTGACATCCGGGCAATCTCTTCTCAG
>WTCA01000089.1 GCA_013138805.1 archaeon
TTCCATTAATCAGGAAAGAGCTGTCTGTTCATTCTTCACGGCTTAAGTCTATCGTGTCCAAGGAACAGATAGATCTCAAGGCGCTCAACAGTGATCTTAATGGTGTCCTTGGCACTCTCAACCAGACGACATCAGAGCTTCATGGCGAGGAGCGCAAGTCAAAGGGTCATTTTGAGACATTGCAGCGTAACATTGTCTCTATGCAGGACAGGCTTCTTCATAAGCAGGAGACTGCTGACAAGGAACTTAATGACAGCCTTAAGGAGCAGGGTAAGAGACTGGGCAGTGATATTGATGCTGTATCTTCACAGTTTCCATCGCTCAGGAAAGAGCTGTCTCTTCATTCTTCACGGCTTAAGTCTATCGTGTCCAAGGAACAGATAGATCTCAAGGCGCTCAACAGTGATCTTAATGGTGTCCTTGGCACTCTTAACCAGACAACTTCAGAGCTTCATGGTGAGGAGCGCAAGTCAAAGACTCATTTTGAGACATTGCAGCGTAACATTATCTCTATGCAGGACAGGCTTCTTCATAAGCAGGAGACTGCTGATAAGGAACTTAATGATAGCCTCAAGGAGCAGGGTAAGAGATTGGGCAGTGATATCAATGCTGTATCGTCACAGTTTCCATCGCTCAGGAAAGAGCTGTCTGTTCATTCTTTAGGATTGAAGTCTATCATCTCTAAGGAACAGATTGATTTCAAGGCGCTCAACAGTGATCTTAATGGTGTCCTTGGTCTTTTGAACCAGACCACGTCTGAGTTTCATGGTGAAGAACGCAAGTCAAAGACCCATTTTGAATTGTTGAAAAATAGCATAAAATCCATGCAGATATCTATCCTTAAGAGACAAAAAGAGGGAGATACGCATATCGTTTCATTATTAAGGAACAAGACCTCTGAGATTGATAGTAAAATAAATGATATTGTCTTGCAGACACGCAAACTCAAAAACGATCTAAAGTCTGACGATTCAAAGATTGAGTCTATGATAAAGGATATTGGAGATGAAAATGCAGATATATCTTTATTATTCTCAAGGCTGGGGGATATGGACTCTTATTTTCACAGTATGGCTGATGTTTCAAAGAAAAAAATAGAAGAGCTTAAAACACTTATCAGCAAGACAAAGAAAGAAGTGATAGAAGACAGTCTTGAAAACACAGGCAATCTTGAGAAGAGGCTTGGCCGAAATATAGCTTCTGTCATGAAGTCATTTGATGGGCTTTCAGGATCTGTCATAAAGCTCAAGTCCAGGACATTACTTGATGCAAAATCGCTCAAGAAGCTTTCAGGAAAGGAAGATATTGACATAAAGAAGATATTTGAAAGGATCAATAAGATAAACACAGAGCTTTCATTGCAGGAATCGACAACTTTGAAAGATATAGATGGTCTGAGGTCAAACATAGGCTCTATGAAATCTTATTTTGACACTGCACTCAAGGTCAATATATCTGACATAAGAAAAAACCTTGGTGCTGTATCCAAGAAGATACCTGCACTGAAAAAGAGGTTTTCAGTGCATGAAAATCAGCTTAAAAAGATTGCGGATTCAAAGGCTGTTGATATGAAAAATGTTTCTGAGAGGATAAATCTTCTTAATTTTGACATATCTAATATTGGCAAAGATTTCATGAAGCGCAATAAGATTTCTGAAACTAGCCTTTCAATACTTAAATCGTCTATATCTGACTTAAGGAAATCCATGAGGCACAGAAACATTGATAAGATAACAACTTATGAGAACCTGTTCAAGAAAAATATAGATTCAGTACGCTCTGAGATAAAAGCTATAGAGGCTACATTCCCTGAACTGAGCGAAAGGCTGGCAAAATATGAGCGAAAGCTTTCAGACATGTCCAAAAATGAAAATGTATCCAGAGATGATCTTGTTGAGCAGATACGGAACATAAATGATTATATTGACAGTTTCATTGACAAGAAGACAGCCAAGAATGAAATAAAAAATGTGCGTGAAAAGATAAAGGATGTTCGTTCTACAATATCAAGTTCAATTGACAGTGATATGGTTTCGGTCAAAGATGAGATAGGCTCTATATGTGAATCTATAGGGGATCTTGACCACAGATTGTCTGAGCAGGACAGCAATATCGGAAAGATAGGTGGTGATGTCGGTTCAAGGGTAGACAGCATTGCGAAGAAATCTGATGAGCTTTCTGAAGGACTGTATTCCAAGATAAATGAGATTGAGTCGTCATTGGGCGGCCTGAAAGAAGAAGAGATGGTTTCTGGCGATTCGCTTCTGAACAGGATAGGTGTCCTTGAAGAAAGGCTTAATAATGTAGAAGGGAACGAGGTAGTCAAGCTCTTCTCTGATGTTCCGTCCGGAAATGAGTTCTATTTCCTGTCTTATGATTATGCGCCTACAGGTCTTGTGGCAAGGAATGTTGTTGAGTTTATACATATCTTTAAGACGATGGATCCAAACATAATCGCTTTCCATATGAGGGACGGTTCCAATGACTTTTCTAACTGGTTCTTTGATGTTGTCGGAGATGCGGAGACTGCTGAGAAGATGAAGGCTGTTGAGGTTGACTATTCTGATCTTGGAAAGATAAGAGAGCAGATGCTTGATATCTTGTTTTCAGTTGTGCCTTTCTCTATCAATTAGGTGTTTTTAGAGGCAGGTATTATATTATCTGTTTTGCTATGTTGTTGATAGTCATATAATTGTGTAGCTCTTCTTTTATCTTATCTGAGATCTCTTCAAACATGTCTCTGAATATCTTATACTTATAAAGGTTATTATTACTGTCTGTCGGCTTCATATATCCGAATGTTGCTGTGACTTCTTTTTCTGTCTGTCTTATAGCAAGACAGCATCTGTTATCTTTCATTTTTTTATAATATGTGTCTATATATCCGTCTATAAGATATATGTATCCATATTCTTCATCTTTATAAGATATTATATATGGTGAATATATCTTGAACCCTGTCTTGTGTTCCTTTTCTTTCAGATGTCCTTGCAGGTCTTCTGCAAGCTGCTCTACTGTATGTGTCTCTTCTTGCATGATTTTTTCATAAGTAGGACTAATTTTATATATCTGCCTGAAGATGTCCTTGTATGGTATTTGATGGAAATCTTTCTTTAAAGGTATATGATCTGCTAAAAAAGATTCCTCGCGGAAAGGTCACGACATATTCTGAGATAGCAAAGGTTTTAGGGAACATGAATCTTGCACGGGCTGTGGGGAATACGCTCAATAGGAATCCTGACCTTGTCTCTGTGCCTTGCTATCGTGTGGTTCGGTCTGACGGGTCTGTCGGAGGATACAAGCTTGGCTGTGGGAAGAAGATTGAGCTTCTTGAAAGTGAGGGAGTAGAGATAAAGGACGGTAGGATAGATTGTCTTGAAGCGTATCTTTTTTGCTTTAAAGGACAATGATGTCTTTTGCTATGTCATAGCTTAGCGATATTGTCGGCTCAAAGTGGCTTTCAAGAGCGCTTATGTGTTCTATGTTCACATCTTTCTCCTTTTTTGCCAGCCCGTCCTGCATCCGGAATATGATCTTCATTGTCTTTCTTGATCTTCTGCCTGTGTATATTGATATCGCGACACCTGTCTTTTTGTTGAAGAGCGCATCTCTTATGAGCTTTATGTATTCTATCCAGGCATTGAGGAAAACTGCGGTCTCATCGCAGATTCTCCTGTCTTTTTCGAAAAGGATGTATCCGTATTCTTTCATCCTTGGTGTCTGTTTCTCGTTCATGTAATAGCTTATGCCTACAAGCATGTTGCCTATCTTTTCAAGGTTCTTTATTATCCTTGATGTTATCATGAGTTCGTTTGTGCTTTTTCCTATCTTTTTCATGTATGATGAGTCTCTGAGGGCGAGATTCAGGCAGCGGAAGATCAGGTTTGATGTCCTGTCGACGGCGCAGTCCATATCTCTTATCTTGTCTCCTGTCTCGATATCTTCGGATATGTCATTTATTATTTCGGTAGCCATGCCTATCAGGTGGTTGAATATGCTGCTTGTGAATCTGTCCATGTCTATATCTTCAAGATGAATGAAATCTTTGAAGACAATCCTGTTTCCTGACTGCTCTATGACTTCAAGACCTGTAAGGTTTTTCTGCACTTCGCTTATGACTTTGAACTGGTCTCTGTCAGGGTGTCCTGTGATAATTATATTCCTGAAGCCCTGTATGTATGCCCTGTATACTTTGGCATATATCTTTTCCATAGGCTCTTCTTTTTCTATGCGTATTATCTCTTCGCTTTCTTGTTCTTTGTTTTTTACTGCTATGATGTTTAGGGTTCCGTCGCTGTTTTCTTCAAGCTCTATCTCTTTTGAGCTGTCAAGGCCGAACCTGTCTATCCATCCTTTTGGTAAGGATATTGCGTAGGAATTGCCGAGCTTTATTATATTCCGTTTCATCTTTCTTGCCTTTTTGTTTATATTTTATGGTATAATATATATTTTATATAACTAATATATATCTTTGTCTTCTGTCTCATTAGTCTTGTGCATGGCTGCATAAGAAAAAGAAATCTGAGGTTTGATGAATGAGAACATATAAGATGCTGTATCTGCTTGACAGGATGTCTGCGCCATATAGGAGGATACACACCCGTTCTGTAAATATGTGTGTCTGGGAGTGCCAGAAGCGGGGGTATGATGTTCTGGATGATTATGGTTTTCTGCCTATTGGTGACGGGCCGTTAAGTCCAGAGATACTGTCTGATGTATGCTTTCTTGAGATGCTGGGCGAGATCAGGTTTGAGGATGATATGCTTGTGACGGATTATAGTGAGGATATTAAAGCTGTTGTCAGCAGGGTTTCCGGCTTGTATCCTGATCTGGTAAAAGTGGTTGATCCGGTTGTGAAAGATATGAAGGCTCGGAATCTGTTGCTGGATGAGCCTGAGATACTCAGTTATTGGCAGTCAGAACTGGACAAGCTGAATATTGTTGCGAATTAGCGGGTGAATTGTATGGAAAAATATGTGATAACTGGTCCTCCTTCTTCAGGGAAAACTACTTTGGTTGGTCTTATATCAGAACGTGGTTATGAAGTGATACCTGAGTCTGCTGAACAGATAATAGATGGGCAGCTTAAGCAGGGCGGTGATATGGTTCCATGGAATGAGGCCAGGAGGCAGGAATTTCAGGTGGAGCTTATCAGGCGGCAGATTGAGGTGGAAAGAGCTATCAAAGGTGACGGGCTGTATTTTCTTGACCGTGCCATACCTGACAATATCGCTTACAATCTTTATGATGGCAATAAGCCGTCAGACTATCTTTTAAAATCAAGCAGGAATGGCGGTTATGACTGTGTATTCTTTTTGGAGCAGCTGCCTTTCTATGAGCAGACTAAATTTAGGAAGGAGACCTCTCAAGAGGCGAAGAGACTGTCTTTTCTTCTTTCTGATATCTATGGCTCTTTAGGATATGAAGTGGTCAATATCGCTCCTATGGGCTCTGCTGAGAGGCGGGCGGAGTTTATAATGGATATTATTAAAGACAGATGAGATGTTTTTATATGGCAATTGAGAAAGAAGCTAAAGTGTTTAATCCCGGGTTTTCAAAAAATTATGTTTTTGAGGCTTTTGGTGAGGATATATCTTCTGCACAATGTTCTCAGATAGTTGACACTTATCTTGAGTCTTGCTGTGGGCAGGGCTTTTCTGCTGATGACAGGTTAATGAGAGTACGTGATGCTGGTGGAAACCTGTATCTGACTGTCAAAGGACCAGATGTGTCTGATGGCATCTATAAGAAGAGGGAGGAATATGAGGTGGAGATAACGCCTATGGTTAGAGATACGCTTTTCCTGATGAACAGGGCTGTTCTTAAGATTGAAAAGAACAGGTATGTGCTGGATTATGACGGCATTGAGCTTGTCTATGATACTGTCTTTCGATTTTCAAGAGCTGAAGATGAAAGGAAGCATTTCTTCAAGATGAATATATGGTCTGCAACGCAGATGACAAATATATTTGAGGCTGAAGGTGATGATGAAGATAAGATTGCTTATGTTCTTGGTGTTCTTGGTATCTTTGAGGGTGACCTGACGACTGTTTCTAATTATGAGTATTTTATGGGGCTGTCTGATGGTGGGAAGCCTTTGGCATCAAAATCTTTATAAAGCTTATAAATTAACATATAATTGTCTGCTTAGGCAGGTCAGTCCTTTTCAGGCGACTTCAATGTCGCAGACTTGTGCTTTTTTGTCAGGTCCGGGCTGGAAGAGGGAGAATGGCTTACTGCGATGTCATCTTTGATGATATTGTGGAGGAAAGTCCGCCCCCCATAAAACGGAACCGGTGTGAATCGGTGTGTGAGAGCGCAGGCGATGCAGCAGAAACGGATGTCTTCCTGTAAATATGATGATACGCCAGTTGAAGTTCCGGGAAAGACAGTGAAACGGGCATCCTTCCAGGAGCAAGGTTTATCCGCTAAGTCTGATGCCATTAAAACAGAAGGCGGCTTACTCCCCTCTTCATAATATTAATAAGGTGATATGTATTTCAAAAAAGGAAAACTCTTCAATGCCGTCAGGGTCTGCGGGTCTTGTAAGATATTTTGATGACTATAAGGAGTCTATAGTGTTCAAGCCGGAGCATATTCTTGTCTTTATCAGTATCATCATTGTTATTGAGCTTGTGCTGAAACATCTTGCAATCTAAGACTCTTATTTATTTCTTTTCCGGCAAATATCTGTCATGGATGTAAATATCGGCATCTCAGGCATACCTGCGTCATCCAAAGGCCATGACACTCTGGAAGGCATAAGGCGCATCAAAGAGCTGGGGCTTGGTCTTATGGAGATTCAGTTCGTGAGAAACATATATCTAAATTTAGATAGTGCAAAAGATGTTGGCAGTCTTGCAAAGAAACTTAGGGTTGAGCTGACATGCCACGCTTCTTATTATATTAATCTTGCATCTGTCAGGGATGAAGTTCAGAAGGCCAGTATTGGGCGTCTCGTAGATACGCTTAAGATTGCGGAAGCTTTGGGGTCAAGGCTTATGGTTGTCCATGCGGGTTTCTATTCTCAGAGACCGAAAGATGAGGCTTTTTCGTTGATAAAGGCAAATATTGATGAGGTGTACAGGCAGTATCCTTCAAAGGTCATGTTCGGTGCCGAGACAATGGGCAAGCAGAAATCTTTCGGGAGTACGGATGAAATAGTAAGTCTTTGCAAGGCCTGTGATAATGTTTGTCCTGTGATTGATTTTGGACATATCCATGCGCGTACTTTCGGGGGGATTAAAGATAAAGAAGATTATACTTCTGTCTTTGAAAGGCTTGAAAATGAGCTTGATCTGAAGCGTTTTCATATACATATGTCATGCATGAGGCATGCTAACGGCAATGAGATAAGCCATCTTCCGTTAAGCGCTAAAGATCCGGATTTTCGCTTTATGGCTGATTCGATAAGGGAAAATGGTTATAGTTGCTCTGTCGTATGCGAATCTCCGCTTCTTGAGCATGATGCGCTGCTTTTTAAAAGCTGGCTTTAAAGATAAATCTTTAAAAAGATAATGCGTCAACTGATGTTGTGATATGTGGGCTCGTAGCTCAGCTTGGATATTTCGGAAAAACAAGTTTTCCTGTATTTTAGGTTTTTCGAAACCAAAAAGAGCATCGGACTTCTAATCCGAGGGTCGTGGGTTCAAAATGAGGGGACTCCCTCAAGGCGTAAGTGGCGTTCGATTTTTTCAAAATCGAAGCCAGTGTTCATTATCGAATAAAATATACGCAAAAGGGGTCTGTTTCATGAAATTCCCTCCGGGCTCACTTTTACATTTTAATCAGGTATCCCAAAAGGTAATGATTTGAAGATCGTCATCTGATTCCAAATGAAGATGTGAACACCAAATGAACCTGGGAATATATCATTATTTTCTATATAGACCTTAGTCTTTCAAGAATGTAAGATGATCTTGCAAGGCGTGCGCTTATGTTTGTTACATGGCTGGCTTTCATTGCAGGATTCAATGTGTTGCTCTCAAGAAATCTTAGCAGGCATTCTGCTTTCTCGCCTTTTGACAGTATCTCACTGCAATACAGCAGTCTTGCAGTTCCGGTGCCTAACTTTCCTATGATGCTGAACAATGGGAGGAACAATATGAAGCTGAACCATCTTTTCCTGAGGAAGGCACTTTTTGAACTGCTCAGGACATAATCTGTGAGAAGATCTATGGCAAACAGGCCAATCACTCCCCTGTCAAGAAGTATCAGTATCCTTTCCTGTCCCGGTGTGAGATTTATTGAGAATCTTATGAAAATAGTTATGATTATGATAAGCATAAGGATTGGTATGGTCTTGCCGACAACTTTTTTTAGAATACTTATATGCCTTTTATTGTATCTTTTCTCTGCAGCTGTCCTGAGTGCTGTTATATCTTCAGCGATGTCTTTCATGTCCTGTCCCCTTTACATCTGCTGATGACAATGTAGTTGTGCACGACCGTATATGCGTATACGAGCGTGAATGCAAAAAGAAGTGTCTCCGCAGCGAGCATGTTGGTTCCGTATATATAGTATAGTATGCCTCCAAGCATTGCAAGATCGAACAGCTTGAATATCACGAAATCCCTGTCATTTATCTTCAGGAAGAATTTTGCTACCGGGTTTTCTTCCACATCCAGGCCTTCCTTGTCAACAAGACTGCATGTCTCTACAGTGTCTATGGTCCACAGGACTGCCAGTATGATGAACATGGCTATGGCTATAAATGATACTATCATATCTCTTATTATAACCGAAAATTATATATATAACTTTGGGTTGTTATAATGTTGGCGTTATGTAGACCTCGATAAATGCGGCAGCCACGATGATTGCAACTGACATTAGAAACAGTTTTATAGAATCATTCATTATAATGTCTGTCTTGTGACCTTTTGTCATTCCTATTGACAGTATTGCGCCTGCCATACCTGCTATGCAGTATGCGGCAATCTCCGGTATGCCGTGCAGCGCTATGCCTGAAAGGCCCTGGATAAGTGCCATGATGAGCGCAATCATCTTTGAGCTGTGTATCTGGACAAGATCTTTTCCTATATTTCCTATGAATATTCCTACGATTGCAGCGTTCCAGCTCAGTATGAATATGGCGCCTGTACCGAAGATGAATGATATTAAGAAAGAGAGCAACATTACCTTTAGGTTGTTTGCAAGTATTTCCGGGAACCCGTAGCTGGAATTGAACGCCCCAAGAGCTTCTGTGGTCTCTATCTCAAGGGCGAACATAACCTCTGTCTGCTGTTCAGGAAGGAACATGTACCAGAATGATGTAGCGATGATTATCCCGAGGAAGAAATAAGCATATATCTTAAGCTCTGTGCCGTGCCTTTCGAAAAATCCGAGAGATACGGATCTGTCTGCGTTTTCTATCTTAAGCTCGTCGTCTTTTATTGTGCCGTATATTACAGGCACAAGCGCTATGGATATAAGGAACAGGAAAACTACTGATGCTGCTGTCGGAAATATTATGTATGCGGACCATATAGATATTGAGGTGACAATTATGCTGTATGCAAGCATCTCTATCGGACGTTTCTCAATCTCCCTTTTTGAGATAAGTGATTCCAGAACCATTCTACTAATTGCTTTTATCTTATTAATATAGTTTTTAGCCTGTTATCTCTTTATCAGCATCATGTATGAATACATATACGATTGATGCTGCCGCGGCGATTATTATAGGTCCCAGTATGAAGCCTATAGGCCCGAATACGGCGGCTCCCCCGATAAAGCTTATCAATACCAGAAGGATGTTCATCTTTTTTTCTTTTGCTATTATGAGTGGTTTTGTTATCCAGTCAGGTATGCTGCTTACGATAAGAAGGTTCAGGACAAAGAATGTTATCGCTGTCTGTGCGTCGCCGCTGAAGAACATCAGCATACTTATGGGCGTGTATATTAGCCAGGCACCTATTATCGGTATGAGTGTCAGTATGGCTGTTGCTGTTGCCAGGATGATAGGATATGGTATGCTGTAGTACATGAAGATGACATATGCGAGCGCGCCGGTAAGCACGGCTGTCAGGAAAATTCCCATGAATATGTTGTTGAGAGATATGTCCATCTCTTTCATGAAGCTGTCTATGAAATTCTTGTGGTTCTCAGGCACTGCTTTTGATATCAGCTTTTTTATAGATCTCCTGTCGCGGACTCCATAGAATGCTATCATGAACGCTATGATAAGCTGAAGTATTATATAACCTATACCCCAAAGAAGTCCGACTATCGTGCTTATGGTATATCTTATCTGGGATGAATATGTCTCCAGATCCTGTATGCTCTCCAAGTCAGGCTTTTCCAGCAGAAGCATTATCTTGTCATAATTTATTACCCTGAGTATTTCTGCCTGTATATCTGTCGTGTTTATGTCATACTGGGTGGTGAGTATGTTCTTTACAGTAGGGTTGTTTAGCAGTGTGGTGGATTCTGTCATTGCTACAGAGATAAAGTTCGCTGCGAAGAATGATGTTGTTACTATGATAAAAATTATGGTGATCGCTATCGGTATTGATCTGTTCTTTATTATTCTTTCAAGTGTGTGGTAGATTGGTCTTGTGACGTATATTATGAACAGGCCTATACATATCGCAGGCAGGAAGTAGGCAAGTATCTTTATGACAAATATTGAGAGAAATATTATTATTGCGGAGAGTATTATTGTGTATATCTGGCTGTCTGTGAAAGATTCATTTTTCATATTGTTTATTTAAGCTTCGGCTTTTTATATAGTTTTTTAGTATTTTGTTTTAATTTGTAATCTATATATATTATGGCATGCTTAATATATGTTAAGATAATTAGTTTTAAGTGATATTTATGCCTTCGATAATCAATCGTGTGAAGACAGGTGTTCCTGGTATGGACAAGCTTATGGAGGGGGGTCTCCCTGAAAGTAGTGTCGTGCTTTTAAGTGGCGGTGCCGGTTGCGGCAAGACAACATTCTCCTGTCAGTTTATTATGGAAGGACTGAATAATGGCGAGAACTGCCTTTACATTACTTTGGAAGAGAGTCCTGAAGATATAAAGAAGGATGCTCTGCAGTTCGGGTGGGATCTTGGCAAGCATGAGTCCAGCGGTGCTTTCAGAATCATGTATTATGATCCTTTTGAGCTCAAAGAGATAATAACGCGGCTGAAAGACCTTATTACGGTCAATAAGATAAAGAGGCTTGTGATAGATTCCATAACACTTTTCGGGCTGTATCTTAAAGAAGAATATAATATCAGAAAGGAGCTGTACCATCTTGTATCGGCGCTGAAGGAGACAGGCTGTACAGCATTGCTTCTTTCGGAGGTCACTGAGGGTGATTCCAAGAAGTTCAGCCGGTACGGTGTTGAAGAGTTTGTGGCTGACGGTGTAATTGTACTGTATTATATGGGTCTTGGAGAAGGTATATTCAGGAATATTGAGGTTAGGAAGATGCGAAGAACAAAACACAAGAATGGCATGTTTCCTCTTTCGCTTGAGAAGAACGGTATGAAGGTTGAAGCAGACATGGGATCTTTTAATGCTTGATTGTGCTTGTCCTGATTATTTTAGATTCTCTATTTTTTGCCTTCAAAAAGCATTTCTTTTACTGTTCTGTCTATGTCTTTTATTTTGATGCGCACCTGTTTCTGTGAGTCCCGGTCTCTTAATGTGACTGTATTGTCCTTTAATGTGTCAAAATCTACAGTTATGCATATCGGTGTGCCTTTCTCATCCATCCTTGCGTATCTTCTGCCTACAGAGCCGCTACCGTCATATACGGCAACTAAGTTGCTGTTTTCTGTGAGACTGTCTGTGATTTCCTGTGCTATTGTATCAAGGCCTTCTTTTTTTACAAGAGGGAAGACTGCTACATTTATCGGTGCCATGTCTTTTGGAAGCTTTAGGATTGTCCTGTCTTCCTCTTTTCTGTAGTCTATGTCAAGGAGGGCGAAGACCGGCCTGTCTGTGCCGAAAGCTATCTCGATTATGTTCGGGACAATTTTTTTGTTGTTTTCATCAAGGGCTTCAAGTGTTTTTCCGGAAGCTTTTGCGTGCTGCTTCAGGTCATAGTCTGTCCTGTCGTGTATACCGCAGCATTCTACCCAGCCGAAACTGTTTGTCTTTATCTCTAAATCCCATGCGTCATCTGCATAGAATGCCCGTTCGTTAAGCGTGTGCTGTCGCAGGCGGATGTTTTCTTTCGGTATTCCCATTTCTGTGAAAAGAGTGTAGGCAAGATTGATTGACCATGCGTATGCCTTGTTCTTGAAGTGTCCTTTTTTTAGGGCATCTTCTATCTTTGTGTCTTTCGGATCTTTTTCTGCTTCCTGCATCTGGTACGGCCATAGGGGGAGAGTATTGTCTTTTATCTTTTCGTATTTTTGCCATTCTTTTTTCTGTTCCGGGAAAAGGAATATCTGGCCTTCTGCCTGTGTGAACTCTCTCATCCTCAGTACATGCTGTCTTGGGGATATCTCGTTCCTGTAAGCTTTTCCTATCTGGAAGACGCCAAATGGGATTTTCTTTCTGAAATAGTCAACATATCTTATGAACGGCAGGTATGTTGTTGTTGCGGTCTCCGGCCTGTTGTATGCTTCTATGCCTGTGCCTATTGTTGTCTTCATCATGAGATTATGTTTTTTAATCTCTTTATTGAAGGGTGAACCGCATGTCGGGCATTTGATCTTTTTGTCTTCTATGAAATCCAGAAGCTTCTTATCTGAGAAAGCGTCTGCGACAACATCGTGCTTTTCCTCTATGAGCTTGTCTGCCCTGAATGATCCTTTGCATTTTGAGCATTCAATCAGAGGGTCTGTAAATCCTTCCAGGTGACCTGATGCTTTCCATACCTCTTTCTGCATGATTGTGGGGCATTCCACTTCCCATATATCATTTTTCCGGAAGACATCTCTTATCTTGTTTTCCACATTGTTCTTCAGCCTTTTTCCGAGAGGCGCGTATGTGTAGAAGCCTGCAAGCCCGCCGTATATCTCAGGTTCAGGACCCCATATGAATCCTTTCTGCTGCATGAATGATATCAGCTGTTCCTGGAATATTTTTCTTGACTGCGCCATCTTGACAACCTTTGCATAGATTTTGGTGGCTATGTTTATAAAAATTAGCCTGTCCTTTTTGTTTTTTCAGATTTTTTGTATGGTATGACGCAAACATTAATATAGCTCATGCCCGAATATGATAGTATAATCATCATGGTTGATAAATATGGCAAAAGATTCTTCAGACAATGTAAAGAAAAAGATAGAGGATGCTAAATTCGATGCCGTAGAGGCGATTGAGAACATGAAGAAAAAGGGGTCAGACAGTAAATCGGACAGCAAATCGGACAGCAAAGGCAAGGCCGGAAAGTCTGTCATTTTCATGCTGTTATCTTTTTTTGAGGATCTTGTCAAGAAGGGAGGAGATATTCTTCTTGCTTTTGTGGAGTTTGGCCTTATCAGTAAAAAAACTATCAAGAATATTAAGTATAAGGTGATGAAGTCTTTTGTGTTCATTATTCTTGTTATCTTAGGTGCATTGCTTCTTATAAGAGGTATTATCACATATATTGAGTATGTCTTTCCGCAGCTTGCGAACGGGCTTGGCTTTGTCTTTGTAGGCCTTATAATTCTGAGCGTGGCTTATCTGTATCGTAAGTAGATGAATCTTGAAGAAAAAGATGTAAGAAATTAGAAAAGAAAAAGTGAAGAAAAATTTTTATTTCTTTTTTGTCTGTTTTTTTATCTCTGCTTCAAGCTTTTTTATCTTGTCTTCAAGAACCTTTATCTCTTTCTTGGATGCGACATTTGCTTTTTTTATCATCACGCTGATCTGCTTGTTTACAGTAGTCTCAAACTCTTTTTTGCTCTTCTTTGATTTTGTCATAAGCTCTGTGACAAGCTTCTTTCCTTCATCTTTGTTAAGGTCGCCTTTCTTTATCAGGTCCTTTGCCAGGCTTTCAGCTTTTTCTTTTGTTATCGCGGCAATGCCAATGCCTAAAAGAGCGGCTTTCCTTATAAAAGGATAAGCGTCTGTCTTTTTGCACTCTGTCTTTGCTGTCTTTACAGCTTTCTTTTTTGCAACCATATTGAATCCCTCCAGTCTTGCTGTCATTTTTTGGCAAGCTGTGGATATATATTGTATGTCTAAGGATAAATAGGTTTTGATTGTTATTGATGTCTGATGCATTTGTTTAGGTATGTTTTTAATACTTTCTTGGGGTAAACTTATATAAAATTTATCTATTTATTATTCTTGTGATTGTGTGGGTATTGAAGTATCTCTTGAGGGCGGAGCTGATATAACTGAGAAGTATATCCGTTTTGTCTATGATGGCAAGACTGTTGATATGCCTCTTTATGTTTCCGGTAAGATAAACGAGGATTTTGCTTTGCTGTACCATGAGCTTGACTGGGAAGTCACCCGCTTTGATGAGCTTGCATCTGATCAGATTAAGGAAATAAAGAAACTGATCAATGAAGATAAGGATTTCTATCATTTGGATTCTTATTTTAGGGATGGTGCTGGTTCTTATTATTCTGATGAATGTTTCCAATTTTTAAAGGAAATTGATAAGTGGGGCGATAAGCTTAATGGTATGGGTGATGATGGTTCTAAAGGTGAAGATGTATATGATTCCTATTTGGGTGTCGAACCAGTAAAGAATCTGTCTGTGAATTGGGTTCCTTATGATTCTTCTGATCTGCATGGATTTAATGAGACGCAAAGTAGGATAATAGGGTTTCTTGGCAATGTATCGTCAAAAGTATATTCTCTTAATCAAATATCTGATGGCGTCGGATTTGACAGGGATGATATATGGAAAGCTGTAAAGTCTCTGCTTAGGGGCGGTTATCTTGCACATAGTTATGACCCTGATGTTAAAAAGAAGCGATATGATCTTACAGGCAAGCATCTGAATGTTTCTGGCGAGAAACCTTTGCATAAACATCCACTTGCTGTCAAGCCCCGGAAGTTTGAGAGCATGTGGTCCTGTGATGTGTATGAGAAGATTGTTAAATATCTTTTTTACAGCAAGAACCCTGTTGGGACAGTCATAGATTTGGCTGAGAGGCTTAATATTGACCCGGGGGATGCACAGTCTATACTTAATAATCTGATTGAAGAAGGGGTTGTGGATAATGGTGACAACTATACGCTTAGTTCCGTTCATTTAGAAATGCTGGGATCATTGCCAAAGAGATCTGACGGTACACTGGAAAAGTATTATCTTGATGCCTGATCTCCTGGCTTTGTTATGGACGTTGTTTTTTTGACTTACCTGTTCATTATCTGTTCGATTTTGTTAACAGGGCCTTTGCTACCTACATATATAGGCACCCTTTGATGTACTGCTTCGGGTTCAATTTCAAGGATGTTTCTATAACCGTCGCTTATCTTGCCTCCTGCTTCAGTTACCATGAAACCCATAGGGTTCGCTTCGAAAAGGAGCCTTAACTTTCCATTCTCATTTTTTTCGGTCGCAGGATATGTGAATATGCCTCCTTTATGCAGGATCTGGTGGACATCGGCTACAAAAGCGCCGCTGTACCTGAGCTTGTATCCGTCGCCTTCAAGATTGTCTATGAATTCTAAATGCTTGTCTGTGTAATCCTGTTTAAGAGCGCCCGGTGCATATATCTTTCCATCTTCAGGAATTCTTAAGTTTTCTCTAAGGAGTGCGAACTCGCCATCATTGTTGAGCACAAATTCATGGACTCCTTTGCCTTTTCCTGTCGTCATCACAAGGGTCGTCATCGGACCGTAGATCATATACATTGCGGCGAGCATATCTTCTCCTTTATTTAAAATGTTGCCTTTGTCTTGTATGCCTATAATAGTGCCTACAGCAAGGTTGACATCTATGAGCGATGAGCCGTCAAGAGGGTCCATATTTACCCCGAATCCATCGTAGGGATTGTTAAGATATAGTATAGTATCCTTCTCTTCTGATCCTATTGCTCCAACAAGACCGGATTCTTCCAATGTATCTGTCAGGAGTTTGTCAGCTAGTACATCAAGAGCCATCTGGTCTTCTCCTGATGCGTTTTCGGTTCCTGCATAGTCCTGGTTTTCCGGGAATGCGTCTCTGATAGGTTCTGCCTGTTCGCTGAGAAGAAGGATAAGATCCCCAAGTGATGTCTCACAGCCGATTTCTGTGAGGTAGTCTTCCAAAGTTATTATATCGCTTATATATTTCACCTGGTCAAATAGTTTTTATTACTTTTGTTTATTGCCTATTTTGAATATTATGCTCTCTTTGTTTATAAATATTTTTATCATCGTCGGTTAGTCAATTTTTATGTCCTGTCAGAATCCTGCACATCTTGTAGACGGCAAAGGCGAGCCATACAGAATTGAGTATGAGAAAGGGTATGCTGCTTATGGTGTATGCGTAGACGGCAAGAAATGTTGATCCTGTGATATTTAAGATGATTGATTTTATTGAGTCAACTGAAAGTATATGGAAATCGTCAAGGATGAAAGCGATGAGTATGAATGCCATGCCGGGGATGCCGATTATCAGAGGGTCCATGTGTTTTGTTTGTGGTTTTTGGTTTATATGTTTTTGTTAGGTTCTTTATGCAAAAGCATATAAAAATATGCGGGTGAAATCATTATAGGTAGGCAAGATGGCTGAAAAGAAAAAGTATAATCTTCAGTATCATGAGATAGTTCTTCTTAAAAAACTGTCTGAGATCAAAAAATCCACAGTCCTTGCTCTTGACAAGGCAATCGGCATTGACCAGGCGGCAGTTGTCCGGGCGGCGATGCAGCTGGGCAAGTTGGGGCTTCTTAAGATGGATGAGAAAGATAAGATAGTTGTCACTCTTACACGCGAAGGAAAGACAGTTATTGAAAAGGGCCTGCCTGAAAGGCAGCTTATACATTCTGTACTGAAAGACGGCAAGACAATTCTCTCAAAGATTGATATCAAAGACAAGAATGTGGCTCTTGGCTGGGCGAAGAAGGAAGGTCTTGTGGAGCTTGAGAAATCCGGAAATGATATGCTTGTCAAGGTTACAGGAAAAGGTAAGGACTATTATAAAGTCAAGTCTGATATTGAGCTTGATCTTGGAAAGATTGCGGGCGGCAAGCCTGTTGATAAGAAAATGATTGAGCTGCTCAAGAAAAGGAGGTTCATAACTGCAGATTTTAGGACTGTCCGGAGCCTTTCTATGACACCTGCCGGTGAGAGGATCGCAAAGTCTGTAAAGCTTGTCAGGGAAGTGAGCAAGGTCACACCGGATCTTCTCAAGGATGAGAAGTGGAAAGATGTCAGGTTCAGGAAGTATAATGTTGTTGCGCCTGTGGCTCCTGTGTACCCGGGCAAAAAGCATTTTGTATCTCAGTCTTTGGACTATGTGAGAAGGATATGGCTTGAGATGGGTTTTAAGGAAATGGAAGGGAACATGATATCTACATCTTTCTGGAATTTTGATACTCTTTTCGTGCCTCAGGATCATCCGGCAAGAGATATGCAGGATACTTTCTTTGTTGATGTCTCGGAAGGCAAGCTTTCAGATACAAAGATTGTCGGCCGTGTAAAGAAAGTGCATGAGACTGGGGATGATGATTCTATCGGCTGGGGCTATGACTGGAAAGAGTCTGAGGCAAAGACTGTTGTATTGAGGACGCATACGACTGTGCTTTCAGCCCAGACAATCGCGAAGATAAAAGAGTCTGACCTTCCGGTAAAGTATTTTGCCATAGGCAAATGTTTCAGGAATGAGAGCCTTGACTGGAAACATCTTTTTGAGTTCTATCAGATGGAAGGCATCGTGGTGGACAAGAACGCCAATTTCAAGCAGCTACTTGGATATCTGAAACAGTTCTATAAGAAGATGGGTTATACTGCTGTCAGGATAAGGCCTGCATATTTTCCTTATACTGAGATGTCATGTGAGGTTGAGGTGTTCCATCCGAGGAAGAAGGAATGGGTTGAGCTTGGAGGTGCGGGAATATTTCGGCCTGAGGTCGTGAAGCCTCTGCTCGGCATTGATGTTCCTATCCTTGCATGGGGCCAGGGGCTTGAGAGAATATTGAGCGAATATTATAAGATAACAGATATCCGTGATCTTTATAGGAATGATGTCTCTAAATTGAGGACTACAAAACTTTGGATGTGGTAAATTATGCCTACAGTGAACCTTGACAAGAAGACAGTATTGAGATACATAGGCAAGAATCTTACTGATAAGGTTCTTCTTGAAAAGATTCCTATGCTTGGTACAGACCTTGAGCAGATTACAGATGATGAGATTGTTGTTGAGATATTTCCGAACAGGCCTGACATGCTTTCTGAGGAAGGATTTTCCCGTGCCTTTTCAGCTTTTATGGGTATAAAGCCGGGATTCAGGCATTATGATACTAAAAAAGAAGGTTCTACAGTTGCTGTAAAAGATCTTCCTAAGGAATGGCCGTATGCAGTGTGCGCTATTGTCCGCGGCCTCAAGCTTGATGATGATAAGCTTAAGTCAATCATACAGCTTCAGGAAAAGCTTGGTGTGACGCTTTTGAGGCGAAGGAAAAAAGGAGGTCTTGGTCTTTATCCTTTAGATAAGATTAAGCTTCCTGTGACTTTTACTTCATATAAGAAAGAGGATATACGTTTCAGGCCTCTTGAAGGTTCTGCTGTCTTTAAGGCAGACGATATACTTATCAAGCATCCCAAAGGCAAGGAATACGGGCATATAATTGAAGGCTGGAGCAGGTATCCTGTCTTTGTAGATGCTGAAGGCACTATAATGTCTATGCCTCCGATAATCAATTCGCATGATGTGGGTAAGGTTACAGACGCTACTAAAAATGTATTTGTGGAATGCACAGGGACTGATCTGAATACTTTGAAGGCTGCTATGAACATAATGCTTTTGACCCTTGCTGATATGGGTGGTAAGATATATTCTCTTGAGATGGATTATGGCAAGGATAAGTTTTCGTGCCCTGATTTCACACCCCGTAAAATTAAGATTGATAAAGCTTACGCTGAGCGTCTTTTAGGTCTCAAGTTCACTGATTCGGAAGTAAAGGATCTTCTTTCAAGGATGGGTCTGGGCTTTGAGAACGGATGCGCTCTTGTACCGTCTTACAGGACTGATATACTTCATCCGATTGATCTTGTGGAAGAGATAGCTATCGCTTACGGCTATGATAATTTTGAAAGCGAGATATCTGATGCCGCAACTGTCGGTTCGGAGTCATCAAAGACAATCTTTTTGAGAAAGGTCTCAGACCTGTTTGTCGGTCTTGGATATCTTGAGTGCAAGTCTTTCCATATGTCTAATGCCAGGACACTTTTTGATAAAATGAACCGGAAAGTTTCTGTTGATCTTGTAAGGACTGCAAATGCTGTCAATATAGAATATGATGCTATGAGAAACAAGATTCTGCCCGGGCTTATGAAAATACTTTCAGAGAACACTCATAATGAGTATCCGCAAAATCTTTTTGAGGCAGGGACAGTATTTTTGAAAGACAAGTCTTTGGAGACCAATGTGTCTGAGACTGTAAGTCTTGCTTTTGCATCTGCAGGTCTTGTGTCTGACTTTTCGCAGATGAAGGCGGCTGTTGAATCTTTTGCGCTTAATCTTGATATTGATATTAAGTTTGAAGAGCATGATGATTCTTCTTTTATTTCCGGCCGCTGTGCAAGGCTTGTGCTTGGCGGAAAGATTGTTGGTGTTGTCGGTGAAATCCATCCTTCTGTGCTTGTGAATTTTGGGCTTGATGTTCCTGTGTCTGCTTGCGAGATTGAGCTTTCAAAGGTTATGGATGCAGTGCAGAAGCATTAGAGTTTCTTTTTATCCATAAATGTGCTGCAGGTTAGATTCTATATCTTTTATCTTTTGGGTTATCTGTTCTATTAGTTCTATTGCTGTGTGGTATCCTATCTTTCTGCCGTTGTCGCCTATCATGTTTTGATATGCCAGTGTGTTCCTGTCTATATCTGAGGAGATGAAATGGAGTGTTGTCTTGCCAGTGTATGCTTCAATCTTTCCATCTTTTAATGCTTCCTTGAAGTCGTCGCTGTTCCATTTTTCTATGTTTTGTTTTACTTTTTTATCTATCATTCTGATATCTTGTTTACTGAATCTTATCAATACTTCTGCTCTTTGCTATTAATTTAAAAGTGATTGTTGCAAAATATCTTTATGGCGGAGATAAAGCTTGTAGTTCTTGACCTTGACGGCACTGTTGTCAAGTACAATACTGGTCAGTGGCACAGCAGCTGGGATGTTCTGGCTTCTGTATCCGGGAAAATGGAGATTTATAATAAAAATGCTCATTATTATTATCCAAAAAGAGAACTTTATCATGAGTGGATGCGAAAATCTGCACAGCTTCTTCGCGGCTGTCGTGTATCTGATGTTGAAAAGGTAATCTTTCCTCCTCCTTATGTTGATGGTGTAAAGGATACTCTTGACTTCCTGAAGAAGAGAAACTGCGTCTGCGGCATTCTTTCAAGCGGTGCGGATATTGTTGCAGATCGTGCGAAAAAGGATTTATCTCTTGATTTTGCAGTCGCGAACAGGCTGATTGTAAAGGATGGTATATTTTCCGGTGATTCTGAACTTATTGTCAGTCTTTGGCGTAAGGAAAAAAATCTTATTGGGCTGTGCCGTAAGTTTGGTGTATCCCTGAAAGATACTCTTTTTATAGGAGACAATGATAATGATATATCGTCTATGAGGTCTTGCGGGCACAGTATCGCTTTCAGTCCTGCTAATGATGAGGTCAAAGGTGCGGCAGATGTGTCGTTTGAGTCATGGTGGGGGATAAAGGAGCATCTTGAGAAGAGTATCTTATCTTGATCTGCAAAACTTTTATAAAGCTCAGTTCTATTATATATCTTGTTTTTTATGATGCTTAAAGAAGCCAGAATATTCATGTCAGATACAGATAGTTCTGGATTTGTCTTATGTCCTGATGGGGAACGAAGAAAGAGACATGACTCTGGTCTTAGAGATTACCTTAATGATGAATTATTTGATGGAAATTTTTATAACACATTCGTTTATGATGTTTTTTCTGTTAGTTTTAGATTGGGTTCTTTTAAACATAGTAAAGGTTTTGCATATAGAATTGAAGATATTGATGAATCTTTTCATTCTAAAAAACAGCTATGCATCGTCGGCAATATAACTGATGAATCAACATATGAAACAGATCAATTTGGTGATATTTATATAACTAATCTTGGTTATGGAGTATTATCTCAAAGCCATGATTTTCCAAAGATTAAGAAAATGTTTAGTTCATTATTCGATGTTGATATTTTACAGGTAGCATACTCTGAGATATAATAGATACGATATCTTCTTGATAGAACCAAAAACATTATATACTGAAAAATCAGATTTGGCGAAATCTTTATATACTTATGACATCCTATATATCTTTATTCGCTCAAGTTGGGCAGAATTTTCTTTTGCATAAAAAGAAAAAACCATATATTGAAAGTGGCTTTTACCGCTTTTAAAAAAACATAAACGGTGATGCATATCAGTCTAGAACAACTAATGGCAATGAAAAGAGAAATGTTGGGCATGGGAAACTTTAGAGAAGTTGAAAGGATAAACAAAATTATAAAGTTCCGCGGAGTCCAGGTAAGCAACATAGAGTGAAGAATAATTCTGATTTTCTTTTAATCTGTTTTGGTCTTATCTAGCTTTTGCTTTGTTTATCGCTTATGCTTTTGGTCTGAGATAGTTTTTATTTTGTTTCTTGATATCTTGTCTTAAGAAAAATGTTATATTCTATCTGATAATAGAAAAAAATAAGCGGAGAGCGTGATTCGAACACGCGATAAACAGATCTGCAGTCTGTCGCCATGCCGGACTAGGCGACCTCCGCGCAAGAACAATAGAAATTGCAAGGTTAATTTTATATATCTGTTTGTGGATGCAAAAGGTTTTGCGGCAGTCAAAATGCTTATAAATATAACAGTGTGATTCATTGTAATATTGTGTGGTATCTATGACGCTGAATGTTGACAGGATAAGGGCAGATTTTCCTATACTTAATTCTGAAAAGCCGCCGATATATTTTGACAATGCCTGCATGACACTTAGGCCTCAGCAGGTTATAGACAAGATAAATGAGTATTATGTAGAGTATCCGGGCTGCGCAGGCAGGAGCCTTCATAAGATTGGGAGGGCTGTGACTGAAAATTATGCTCGCGCGCGGGTAAATGTGCAGAAGTTTTTCAATGCGGGACAGTCTGAGGAGATAATATTTACAAGAAACACTACTGAAGCTATAAATCTTGTATCGCGCGGGCTTGGGCTTAAGAAAGGCGATACAGTACTTACGACAGACAGGGAGCATAATTCCAACCTGATGCCGTGGCTGATGCTTTCTGAAAGGTCGGGCGTTTCGCATAAGGTTGTCGGGTCTAATCCTGACAATAGTTTCAATATGGATAATTTCGAGAAGATGATGGACCGAAATGTGAAACTTGTGTCTATGGTCCATACATCTAATCTTGACGGATATACGATTCCTGCTGAAAAGATCATAAAGATTGCTCATGACCATGGTGCTCTTGTCATGCTTGATGGGGCACAGAGCGCGCCGCATAAGAAAGTGGATTTCAAAAAGCTTGATGTGGATCTTTTCGCGTGTTCCGGGCATAAGATGCTTGGCCCTTCGGGAATCGGCATTCTTTACGGGAAATCTGAGATACTTGAGAAGCTTAGTCTTTATAATGCAGGAGGCGATACTGTTGTGGATACCACTTATACAGGCTATAAGCTTGCGGGATTGCCTGAGAGGTTTGAGGCAGGATTGCAGGATTATGCGGGTGCTATAGGCTTTTCTGCCGCTCTTGATTATATCATGGTTCTTGGGTCTGATGATATCTCAAGGCATGAGCTTAATCTTAATAGGCTGATGACTGAGGGTGTGAAAGATATTGAAGGCCTGAAGATTATAGGACCTTCTGATCCTTCTGAAAGGTCAGGAATACTGTCTTTCACTGTAGATGGTGTGAACCCGCATGATATTGTGATGCTT
>WTCA01000032.1 GCA_013138805.1 archaeon
GCCCTAAACAACGCAACAGCATCGCCAAGAGTCTCAACCTCAACAACCCGTATCTCAGCAAGGTCCTCAATCTTCACAGGCACATACTCAGTCTGGCAGTACCCTTCAAATATCCCATAGTCAGAGCAATGCTCAGTCTCATTATACTCATAAGACTCACCGGCAGGCACTAAAAACAGTTCTGAACCCGCCTCTTTCGCCGCAATAGCTTTCGCCCGGATCCTGCCCGCAGGACCGATAGTTAAATCATGGTTTATCGTCCCGGTCATCATGACATCATCCCGTATCTCCTCACCTTCAATAGCAAACACAGTGGCAACAGCAAATGCAGCTCCGGCAGAAGGTCCCTCAAGTATGGACGCATTCGCCACAAGATTATAGATAATATCAACATTGTCAAGGCTCTTGTTAGTATAGTCAGAAGCAACCTCAGCCGCATTCCTCATAGACTCCTGCGTGTCATAGTTGGATATGATGTTCTCTACATTGACAAGCACAAGCCCTGTTCCCGGACGTACATCAACTTCAAGAAATGCAGTGACACCGGTATTGTTCATGTTGACGGCAGGAAGGTCTATCTTTACAGATGTAGGCGAGTCAAGGTAAAAGCTATCCTTATCATTCACGGTTGGCTTGTTGAACTGTGCCACATCTGAACCTGTCTCAGAAAATAGGACAGCCCCCGCATATATCCCTGCTATAAATACAGCAGCGAAGATGAGACCTGTCTTGATCCTTACACCTTTCTTCTTCTCTTTCATATAAAAACCCAATCCCACCTTAAAAAGATAAAGACGGCAAGGCACGCAACCCTGTGGATGCAGAAACCGAAGCCTTGACAGCTCTCCTACCTCCACCCTGTATCCTCTAAGCACCAGTACAGTACTTTAGTGCTGCTCCCGTCAGGGCCTGGCACGGTTCGGCACCGGACCGGTCATAAAGGGCAGGGCTTCAACGTTCGGAAAACTGACAGACACTTCAGTATCAAGTCACCGCCAGGACTGCTTCACCCCGCTATAGACGGTTAACGGTAACAGGGAGCGCCTACCTCCCCGGCAAAGCCTTGCCAGTATATTATTAAGATAGAACTTTTATATTATTGAGTAGCCGGTTTCTGACACAGTTCTATCATTTTCGTAAAATGTAACTGCTCTGCCTATAGAAATCAACAACCTGCGAATGTATCAGGATAAGTAAATTTGCTCAGTTTTAAAATTGTCCACATTAAGGCTGATAAAATATAAAACACCGTTTAATCATTTTTGATATCTTTAATGACCCGTATCAGATGTCTATAAGGTATGTTGGTTTCATCAGCTAATTTCATTAAATTTGAAGAGGTGTATAGTTCATCATATTCAAGACCTAACAAATCAATCGCAGATTTGACCACCTCTTCTGGAGTTAAAAAATATTGTTTGCTCTTTTCACCCCTCTTTTTTGCAAGATATCCCCGTCTGGTAAGGTCATTTAATCTTCCGGACAGATGTGTTCTATGTTTTATTAAAGAAGAGCTTAAATCTATCCCAGGATATTTCATAATATCCTTTGCAGTCATAGGACCTTTCTCTTTAAGTAAATTATAAATTAATACATTGTCTTTTGATTTTTCAATTTTAATGAGATCGGAATAATATTCGCCACTTTCTAGAAAATTTAAATCTTCATTAATTAAATCTAAATAGAGATTTAGTAACATTTCACCATCTTCTTTCATAAGTATATTTAATAAATCCTTACATATCTCTTGAGATTTTTCTGGACCAATTAGATTAATTAAACTCTTGACATAATCCATAAATAATAACTCCTGAGTTATTAATTACTATTAAATTCTTATAAAGTTTATAAGACTCTCTGTCTTGCCCCCACAGCAACTTTTAAATAAATGAACGCTTAAATTCTCCCCATGGTACTCACATTCTACAACACGATGGCCAGAAAGAAAGAGGTCTTCACCCCGATAGACGGCAAAAAGGTAAACCTGTATGTCTGCGGTCTGACAGTATACGATTACCCTCACGTCGGCCACAGCCGTGTCTACATAATGTGGGACATCTTAAGAAGATATCTTGACTACTCAGGATACGACCTCAAGCATGTCCAGAACATCACAGACATCCACGATTCCATAATCAAGAGGGCAAAAGAGGAGAATGTTCCTCTTAAAGAGCTCACAGAGAAATTCACAAAGATAGCTTTTGAAGACATGGACCGGCTAAGGATAAAGCGGGCGCATGTCTATCCTAAAGTCACAGAGCACATAAAAGAGATAATAGACATGGTCCAGACCCTTATAGACAAGGGATACGCCTATGTCACAGACGACGGCTCAGTCTACTACGACATATCAAAGTTCAAAGACTACGGCAAGCTTTCACGGATAGATATCAGCCAGACAAAAGCAGGAGCAAGAGTTGCAGTTGATGATTACAAGGAAAACCCGCAGGATTTCGCTATCTGGAAAGCTGCAGATGACGAGCCCAGATGGGACAGCCCCTGGGGTAAAGGAAGGCCCGGATGGCACATAGAATGCTCAGTAATGGCAGTGAAGCATCTTGGAAAGACCCTTGACATCCACACGGGCGGAAGAGACCATTACTTTCCGCACCACGAGAACGAGATAGCCCAGAGTGAGGCAGCCACAGGAAAGAAGTTCGTCAACTACTGGATGCACACAGCTTTCATAAACATAGGCGGGGAAAAGATGTCAAAATCCCTGAAAAACTTCATCACGCTGAGAGATATAATGAAGCAGTACAGGCCCGAGATCCTTCGCCTTTTCATGATATCATCCCATTACAGGACACCTGTAGACTACAACCCGAAAAACATAGAACATGCAAAAGCAACTCTCGAAAGATTAGAGACATTCCTGGACAACCTTGCATTCTACAGAAAAGACGCACCGGACAAAGGCAAAGAAGACAGCAAAGTCCAAGCTATGATAGAAAAGTCAAAGAAAGAATTCATAGAAACGATGGACGACGACCTCAACACACCTGAAGCCATAGCATCTCTTTTCAGTTTCGTGAAAGATATCAACAAGCTGATGGAAGACAAGGGCGCGATAGGAAAGGCCGCAATTGATAACATAAAGGCGCACTTGTACGACCTTGACCAGATATTCAGCATACTTCCTGAATCTGATACAGCAGAAGAAAAGCTATCAGACGATGTCAACGCCCTTATCGAAAAAAGAGAGCAGGCCAGAAAAGATAAAGACTGGAAAACAGCAGACGAGATTAGAGACAAGCTTGACAGTATGGGCATAATCATAGAAGATACAGGCTCCGGCATAAAATGGCACCGGAAAAAGTGATAAATTCTCAATATCCAGTACCCCAAACTATAAAAACCCAGACATCCAATTATCATTCAGTGATACTTATGGAAAAATCAGAGATGTCGCTTCCTGAAGGCAAGCTTGGCCTTTTCTGGTTGATGGGTGCGCTTGCCATGACCTCAGGTGCATGGGTCCTGGGCCTTGAGAACGCGACAAGCAGCCACCTTTTCTTCGCCTTCATTCTTGTCCTTTTTGCAGGGCTGTCATGGATAGGTGTAGCTGTCGGCGTTGTCCACAGCAACAAGAAATAGATGTTGATGCCTGATGAAAAGAAAGCTTCCCGAAGAAAAGCTTGCAGGCCAGTGGTTCTTGGCAACACTCCTTGTCTTCGCAGCGATGTGGATAGGCATAAATTTAGAGTGGGTTCTTGGTGTGACTTCATCCTCCTATTACGGCGCACTATTTCTTGCATTTCTATTCAATGCAGTTGCAGGTCTTATATACATAGCAATAACTGTAGAAGTTGCGAAAGATCTGTAGGAAATCTATTTCATTTCTGTACAGCTAATTATAGAATAATTTAAACAGTATATCCTCATTATATATTCGGATCTCTTTTTTGCCATAAATATCTTTATATTCACCAAGTTCTATGGATTCCTGATACCTCAATTCTTCATGATTTATTATAAAAAAGAATTTATAATGTGTTTGCCTGCGATAAGATTAATTAGTATATTTTTTACCATTTATTTTTGTTTCAATTAAAGGTATTCCATTTTTAATATCAGATCTGACTCTTTTTATCATTGCTTTAAAATCATCACCAAAAAGCATCTGGTCGTCAAGACTGCCATCTTCATGATATTTTTCTGCTAAGAAAGTCTTAGATGGAGACATATATGAGATATATACAGATAATCTTTAAACATATATTTAAAAACAGATTCTATATGTCTTATGCTTCATAAAAAAGCAGAATCAAACCTTCTCCACTCTCGACATATCAACAACCTTATCAGAATAAACATAAGTCTGGCACGACCCATTGCACTTCCCGCAGTGTATACACGACCCGTCAATATGAATCTTATCATCAACAACGCTTATAGCCTTCCTCTCGCATTTCCGAACACATATCCCGCACACATTGCATGTCTCAAACCTGATAATTGTCCTGACAGTCTCAATAAGAGCCTTCTTCGCATCCGCCTTTGAATCAGACTTTACCACAATATGCCCGCTCGCAAACACAGAGACATCACATCCTGAACTCTTAAACCGAAGAGCACCCATATCTTTTGAATAGCTCACACTTCCAAGCACATTCAAAACATTGCCAAGCCTTTCAAAATCCTTTATCCCGTTAAGCACAGCCTCAATGGAAAACTTCTTGTCATGGCACGGTACAATCCCCGACACACTTGACACAGAATATTTTGAGCCTTTCACATGCGGCACAAGATTAATCTCTTTCTCACGGGCAATCTCAAGCATCTTCTTAGGATAACTTTTCCATCTCCAGAACCCAAGCCGGACATACTTCTTCCCAAGATCCCTGGAATCTGCCCAGCCAAGCAGAAACTTATAGAACTTCCTGTGCTTTTCCGGATGCAGTTCCTTAGCCTTCTCAAATTCAGAATCAAGCCCTGCCGGGCACATCCAGCACCCTATCCTCTCAAAGCCCTTGTCATATAAAGAATTATATCTGAGCCCTTTAGAAAATATAAACAACCAGACTTCAAGCGATCTCCACTCAAGTATAGGATACGCACTGGTCTGCCCTGGAACGAACGGGTTGTTATCCACACGCCTTGAAAGTGCTCTTGAGAATGACTCATATCTCCTTTTACCTTCAAATGTGATGCACCCGTCAGGATAATTGAGCCCGATATACTCAGCGACAGGCGCAAGCTTGTGCGTCTTGCAGCACCACCTGTAATCTTTTGCCGGTGGCCCGAACACTTCAGCCTCTGTAAGAAGATCTTTCGTACTCCTGACGCATCTTATCTTCTTCTTTGCCTTTTTCTGCATCATGCTGACATAAGCCACAGTCTCGGGAAACTCAAGGCCTGTATCTATGAATATTGTCTCAGACTCATTAGTAACTCCTTTGACAAGCTCAAGTATCACAAGACTGTCCTTGCCCCCGCTGAATGCGACAGTGACAGGTTTCCCTGACGCATCAATAGTCTCTTTTATAAAATCCGATGCTTCCTTCTCAATAATGTTAAGATGCCCCCTGTTAGCCTTTATTATCTTTTCAATAGGATTCGTAATTTTTGAGAAACAAACATCCTCTTTTGTCATGTCAAGTATCTTTACCGCCTTTTCACTATGCTGAAATCCATCTTTCAAAATGCCCTTCCCTATATTTCCGTCAGGGAACAAAAGTATAGAATAATCACCAGCCTCAAAAACCTGCCCTTTAGGGATTATGATATCATCATAGCTCAGATATTTGCCTTTCAGATGCCCTTTAAGCCCGCCTTTGACCATGATCTTCCTTTTGGTGAATCTCTCAAAAGCGGCGCAGCCTTCAATAGAAGGTATGAACCTGAATTCCTTCTCAAAAATGTCAAACTCAAGGACACCAATCTTAATCCCGTCTATAATGACCTCATCTGTCCTGTCAATTCCCGGCGCCTTGTTCAGGATTATTGTCTTGCCTTTGATAGCTCTTTTAATCTGCGGACCGTATTCTTCAGAGATTGTCCTGACTACAAGCAATCTGTCCTCTTCAAGTGCAGGCCTTGCATCGCCAGGCGAAGATATCGCAACAGCTACACCTTTCCCTCCGCATAGGTCGCATTTCTTGCGAAGCAGAGGCACATTGCATTCATAGCACCATCTAAGATACGACGGCCTGTTCCTAGGATCTGTCCTTTTTTTCATAGCTGGTCTCACACACATATTTTATAGAAATAGGCATATATAATAAAAATGAGCCCGGAGGGATTTTCATCAAAAGACCCCCTGTCGCGCATATTATATTCAATAATGAACATTGGCTTCATCCTGTAAGGATGAACGCCATGCACGCCTCAAGGGAGTCCCCTTGAATTTGAACCCCCGACCTACTGGTCCGAAGCCAGTCGCTCTTTTTGGTCCTGAAAAAACACATTTTTCCAAAATATCCAAACTGAGCCACGAGCCCAAGACTATTTCATCATACACTTTTTTAAGCTTATATCTTTTATTCATCAGTTTCAGACATCTTCCTGTAAAGTCCGGAAAATACCACATTCTTTAAATATATTATGTTCTTGAGAGGCACCACGGCAATCGTCGGCTTATGTGATGTTATGCTGTTCTTGGCCACATATTCCTCTATGTCCTTGATGTTCTTGTGATATATAGGATAGTTCCTGTATACAGAGATGAATATACATTCGTTTTCATCATATACTCTCATGAAATGATGGGAGTGTTTCCTGTCCATATATCTTAGGAATTCAAATCTTTCCTCAAAAGTCCGGACCTGGTTGAACCTGAAATGTTTGAATACTATCAGCTCATTTTCAAGCGCCTTGTGCATAGGTACTATTATCGGCTTGATTATGCCTCTGTCAAGCACTCTCCTTTTTGCCTTATTGAATGCCTGAAGCGTCATGCCTGCCTGCTTTGAAAGATACAGATCGCTCTTCTCTGGCTGGAGAAGCATATAGTATATGGCTTTCTTCTCATTTCTGCTAAGTTTTGCCTTTGCAATCTTTCTGTCTTCAATCCTGTATTTATCAAGGCAGTCTGTATCTTCATCATCCTTTATATCAAGGCGGAATATATGCTTTATCATAGGTGCATAATTGAACATGATACTGGAATGCTTGTTTGAGAAATTGATATATTTCGGATATTCTTTTGTAAATATCTTTTTCTTCAGCCATCTCTCCTCAAATTTGAATCTTCCTTTTTTCAGCTTTGCGAAATCTTTGACAAAATTAAATCCTACATATACCGAATCTGTAATTATGTTATAGACACTGTTAGAATATGAGTCAAATACAGCCTTTGAGAACTCTTCTAAGACATCTGTATCTGTATTCGGGTTTATCTCAAAAAATGTGCATTTTATTATCTCTTCGTCAATATATTTGAAACTGAGCCTGTATTTTAGCTTGTATACATTTTTGTCTTTGAGCCGTTTCTTTATTGCTGTGAATGTAGATCTTTTCATGCTGACCTTTTCCGAAGCGTCCACATCGCTGTAAGACGGACATCTTGCCAGGGCATAAAGCACAAGTTTCTCTCTGTCGGAAAGCCTGTATGGCTTTATCTTATTTATATCTTTTGAAGTTGTTATCTGGGATAGCATCAATTGACTTTATTTCTAAATATTATATATTTATATGTCAGAAACTCTCAAATTACAAAAAAAAATCACATTTCTGATAAAATATAGAAAAAAACATAACATCTATATAGAAACCTTTATATATCTTAAGCTATAATATAATTATCCCTGAAAGAAGATTCATATTGATCTGTTTGACGGGTGGTATGGAGCAACAAACAATAAAACCCCTCCGGGAAAAGCATGTCTTTTCCGGGCGCCAGGGAATCTGATTCCCTCGCCCAATCCAGGGTTCTTTTGATATACTATATTTTGAAGATGTCTCAATCATCTTTTAGCTTTCTGATTTTCTTTATCAGAGCATCCTGGTATAATCTGAATGCTTTACGGTTTTCCTCTCTATAGATATAAGGTACTCCTAACTCTTCTTTACATTTTGGACATTGCAATATATGAATCTGATCCAATGGTTTGCTTTCAAGGCCTGTCAGTTTTTTTGGATATAAAATCCGATCCATATAGATTCGCATCAGACTGCCGGACCCGTCCTTTTGGTATATTGCAATCTTATTTCCGCAGACCCAGCAATATAGGTTCAATAATCGGGAATGTGCCCCTCTTACATCTTTATATTTATCTCTCTTGAACTCAAAATTCATATCACAAGATAATTATGGTGCTATATTTAATAGTTTTTTGATTATTTGGCTCAGAATCTCAACTATTTAAGCTCTTCAAGAATATGTTTCTTCGCAGTATTAGCATCAACCTGTCCTTTGGTCTCGCGCATCACCTGGCCGACAAGGAAATGCAGAGCTTTCTCATTCCCGCCCCTGTAATCTTTCACAGCATCAGCATTAGATTTTATAACATTCTTAACAACATCCTTTATCCTGTCCTTGTCATCAATCTTACCCAGACCAAGCTTCTTTGCGGCAGTCGCATCATCAACCTTAAGCTCGACCATCTTCCTTAGTATCTGCTCTGCGACATGGTCAGTATATTCCTTTTTGGCAAATGATGAAAGAAGGCTTATCACCCATTCATCCTTCAGCCCGGAATTAGAATATGTCAGGTCATTGTAGTTAAGTGTCTTCTTCAGCGGCCCTGAAAGCCATCCTGCAGCGACCTTAGCTCCTGCCTTCTTTGCAGCAATCTCGAAAAGGTCAGCGATAGCCTTCTCGCTTGTCAGCTTCTCAGCCTCTTTCTCGTGCATCTCATACTGCTTTATAAACCGCTTCTGCCTCTCATCAGGAAGTTCAGGCAGCTCCTTTTTAATTTTCTCAATAAGCGTCTTCGGTATCTCTATCATTGTCAGGTCCGGCTCAAATATGTACCCGTAATCCTCTTCAGTCTCTTTTGTCCTCATCATCTTAGTGACACCCATCTGCGGGTTCCACTGCCGCGACTCCTGGGTGATTATCCCACCACCTCTGACAACATTCCTCTGCCTTATCGCCTCATAGTTAAGAGCCTTCTCAATCTCCTTTGTCCCCGTAATATTCTTGACCTCAACCCTTTTCCCACCGTCTATCGACAGGTTCCCGTCAGACTTCAGCGACGCCTCGCTGGCAAAGTCATAGATGCCAAGGTAATCAAATATCTGCCCTATCTTCTGCAGGTAGAGCCGCGCCTCTTCAGGCGATGTAAAATCAGGCTCGGTGACAACCTCAATAAGCGGTGTTCCTGCCCTGTTGTAATCTACAAGAGTATATCCCCCTGTCGGCGAACTCTGGTGGACAAGCTTTGCCGGATCCTCCTCAATATGCACTCGCCGTATCCGTATCTTCTTCTTCCTGCCAGCAAGGTTAAGCTCCATGACCCCTTCTTCTGCCAGAGGTATCTCATACTGAGTCACCTGAAAGTTCTTGCTCATGTCAGGATAGAAATATGTCTTTCTGGAAAAATATATCTCGCCCGCAATCTTGCAGTTGAGAGCAAGAGCCGCCTTGATAGCGCTCTCAATAATCTTTTCATTGATCCTCGGCTTTGACCCCGGCATCCCCAGGCATGTCGGGCATGTCAGAGTGTTGGGCTTGATACTGTTCTTCCCCTCAACAGTCACCGGGTTTGCGCACCCGCAGAATATCTTTGACTTAGAGTTCAGCTGGACATGTGTCTCAAGACCTATCATAATGCTCATGTTATCATCACTGTTCAAGATTTAGGCTTTAATTATTTAAATGTTGTTTCTTTCTTGGTCTCAGATAGACCCTTACCATTGGCCACCAGATTAGATATAGGATGTCAGGTGTATGTTGTGGTTATATACTGTCTTATTTTAATCCCTAAACCCTTACATCAAACTAATGATTCTATATAAATTATAAAAGTTAAGTTATAAGGATGACAGTCAGGGCATATTCTCTTAAGGGAAACTCTGTGGTTGAAACCAATTTTGAAACACTTAGCCTTAAATCTCCACTTACATGGGTTCGGATGGTCAACCCGACTGATGAAGAGATCAAAAAAATGTTAGGGATTATGAATATAGATGTTGATGTGTTTGAAGACTGCCTTGATGAGGCTGAAAGGCCAAGGATTGAAACTGAGGATTATGTCCTTATAATATACAGGGTGCCGTTACATGATGAGGATGATATTGTCACAAAACCTGTCGGGTTTATCATAAAAGGTAATCTTGTCGTGACTGTGTGCAGGAAAAATTCAAAGAGCTTTGACGATTTATCTAAACTGCTCAGCAGTGGGCGCGGAAAATTCGTATTTAAAAATGGTCCCGCAGGCATTGTCTTTAAGCTTATTGAAAAGATGAATGAGAGGTATCTGAATGTCATCAACAATATTGTGGATACATCAGACATAATTGAAGAGAAAATATTTGAGACTAATAAGAAACATGTGCAGAAACTGCTTTCTGTAAACACTACTCTTGCATATTTTCACAATTCTCTGGCGGCAAATCTTGAGGTCATGAAGATGCTTCAGAAAGGGTATGTCAAAAAATTCAGAGGCGAGAAATGTGTTGAGATGTTTGAAGACCTTTATCTTGATGTCATGGAACTTATTGATGCTGTAAAGATACAAAGAGAGATCATCAATAATCTGTTTGATATGCAGTCTACCATTGTGTCATATGAGCTGAATGTTGTGATGAAGAAGATAACTGCAATCGCTGCTGTTATCATGGTTCCTACTCTTATCAGCGGGATTTACGGGATGAATTTCAACCATCTTCCTTATTCTGATTATATTTACGGATTTTATGTTGTTTTAGGGATTATGTTTTTAACTATTGTTTTTCTTGTTCTGTATTTTAAGAGACTCAAATGGTTGTGAGGATTGAACTATAGTTGACGTCGTAACAAAACACACAAACTTTATCAAAAACCAATAGACGTCAATCTATATGGAAAAAACATTGATCAAAAAAACGATGTTTTTTACTATATATGGGAAAAGCATATTGTTAAAAAAGTTATGCTTTTTACTATATTTTTTGTTCATATGAAAAGTCATTAGTTGAAACAATTTTTCAGTCCTGCTTTTCCGGATGATTAAATTTGAATATTGATACTATTATCGAGAAATCAAAGGGCTTTAAGATAAAAATTAAGATAGAAATAGGATTTCTAAAGGGTCAATGTATGAAGACCGATTTAAGATATTTAAATCTTCGCCACTTCATAGTTAATATGGAAATAGGTTTTGTAAATTTGATAAAAGGCACAGAAACAGAAGACCTGAAATACCTTGACGATTTTCTTAAAGATCCGAAAGGCTGTAATGTTGACGATTTTAGAGTCCTGAACCCTCAATCTTTTGTAAACCTATTCGACGAGTATACCTTTTCAAAAGACAATGTACTCCTGTCCTTTGAAACTGTCTATAAAGAGATAAAAAAGCTTGAAAAAGCGAAAGCCAAAAGAGATAATCCTGGAATATTAACAAATATCTCTCAACACTTTCCATCAAATCTTCTGAACATTCCAATACAAAAAGGTATTAGGGGTGTGAGAGGAGACATGGCTGCAGAAGAGATAGATGCACGATGGAGTAAAGACAGGATATACTGTGGAATATCTATTATTCCCGGCTTTCTTTTAATTGCTGCATCCGTATTTTATTATGATGTTGCAAATCCAGACTTATACTTGAAACTTAATATGGTTGGTTCTACCTATGTCCTGGCTGATATGGCAACATATATGAGCTATCTGGCAGGAAAAGAGGGCACATACAGGTCTCTTCTGACAGAAAAAGAAGCAGACAATCTCTGCAACGAGATAAAGGGCCGCAAAGTTGTATTAGGTGGCTGAATCCTTAAAAAGCAAGAAAAGACAGGCAGCCATTTAAACCATAAAGTTATTAACTTTGATGTATAATACATATTAAAAGTATGGTGTTGTTATGAGATCCTTTATGATATCTATTCAGAAAGAAGACAAATTCTTCGTTGCACGCTGCCCCGAGCTTAATGTGACTTCACAGGGCAAAACTCTTGAAGATGCACAGGCAAACATAAAGGAGGCTATCGAACTTTATATAGAAAGTTTTGGGATTGAAAACATACCTCGGGAGATTTCCCAGCCATTCTGGACTACGGTTGATGTTGCTCATGCCTAAATTACCTGTGGTCTCGGGAAAACAGCTTATCTCTATTCTAAAAAAAGCAGGTTTTACAGAAGTGCGGCAAAGAGGTAGCCATGTATCTTTCCAGAAAATATCTTCAGACAAGAACTACAGGACTATTGTCCCTATGCACAAGGAGATTTCTAAAGGCACACTTCTTGATATCCTTCATCAGACAGGATTAAGTAAAGATGATCTGATAAAGCTTCTTAAATAATGACACCCGCCCAAGATATATAACCAAAAACCACCAATTAAGACTATGCGCTACTTTGACGGCTATGCCTACTACTACGAGCTCCAGAGAGACAAGGATGAAGGCTTCAAAAAACTCAGGTCGGAAAAGCCCCATTACATTGAGCATGTAAGGAAACATCTCACAAAAGAGTGGAACCACCTCCCAAAGCGAGAATACACATCAACATACCACAGCAATGTGAATCCGGGCCACACAATCCTCCTCAGGCGCGAGCATATCTTCCTTGTCCTCCATCTTGAGCGTGAAGAGGAAAAGGTTGCAGGCAGCATAACTGTAATACACGAGGTCGACCTTGCCTTCGTAGATGACAGCTTCTGCAAAATAACAAAGCGCACAGATACAAAAGACAACCATGCACGCATGTCTTTCCGTGTGCATAAGATAAC
>WTCA01000079.1 GCA_013138805.1 archaeon
TGTCTGCCTTGAACATTTTCGTCTTTACAAGCTCAAGCGCATTCTCCTGGCACTTGCGTCTTGAGAACGTAAAAAAGAAGCAGGGCAGCTGGTCCCTGATAAGCGATACAAGCTCAACATGCGTCTTTATATAAGGATTTACAGGCTTGGATATCTTCCGCCTTCTCACAAAAAACAGTTTATGCTTATCATGTTTATTCTTCATATCCTCTAGCGTTGTGATCCCGTCTTCTATATTAAAGAACTTCCTGTGTAACGGTACAGGCCTGTTATCATTTATGATAGTATCAACTGTATGTCCTTTGATAGCAGTTATCCAGTCTGAAAACTCCTGTGCATTCGGGATTGTAGCTGAAAGGCACAGGAACCTGACATGCTTGCCTGAAAAGATGATTGACTCTTCCCATACATAGCCTCTCTGGACATCATTGATGAAATGGATTTCGTCAAAGATTACATAGGCCACTTTCTTTAATGCCGGATCTCCTGATATTGCCATGTTCCGGTATATCTCGGTTGTCATGATAACGACCGGTGCTGTAGGATTTATCGTGATATCGCCTGTTACCAGCCCTATCTTTTCCTTTCCATATTCACTTGAGAATTCCTTGTACTTCTGGTTTGACAACGCTTTTATCGGCGCAGTGTATATCACTTTATTTCCTTTATCGATATGGTTTTGGATAATACTGTCTGCGATTAGTGTTTTTCCTGAGCCTGTAGGTGATGAGACAACGACGGAATGATTGTTTTCAATTGATGTTATTGCATCAACCTGGAACTTGTCCAGTGTCAGGCCCTTGTATTCCATAGTCTTAATCTGTGCTCGGTAGTATAAATTGGTTGTGGGGTTTTTGAAATCTTCAGCCCTCCTTTTTGATCCCTAATTGTTTTTGCTTCTAACCGTATCAAATCCGACACGGTTAAAATTAGGATTATGGATTCGCTCCCAAATCCCCAGGAATTCTATTGTATTGCGGTCTCAAGCAGATAAAAATGTCTTGCATCATCTTTTTCTACGCGCAGAAGAAGCCTGTAATGTGTCCATGACAATTCTGAACGCAGTGCGTGACCTTTTTGAAATTTCAGATATTTTCAACATATACCAGCTCGACAAGATGAGACCAGCTTAATTGTTCAGACACTGTCTGAATAATTGGATAAACTCTATAAAACTGTACTATCTCAAACATAAAACGTCTTGAAACATCTAGGTCTGATGCTAATCTTTCAATAACATGTCTGCCATAATCTGCCTCTATTTCAAATGCTTTTTTTTGTCAGGTATATAATTATCTTTTGAGACTATTGATTCTCCAATATTTTGTTCCAAGTCATCCCGTGCCCTTTTTGCAATATTTCCACCTTTATTGGCAGATGTCTTGCATTCATCAAGACCTTTTGAATTCTCTTTTTTTGTAATGTCTGTAGTTGCTTTTTCTCCAAACATGGTGAATATCAATTCCCAATCAGTCATATGGTCTCTTAAATTATGGTTCTTTTTCTGTATGTCTTTGAAGTGCTTGTATTCCTTAACCGTTTTTCCAAAGGTAGCTTTAGAGATGCTAAAAAATTGCTACGCAATTTTTGGCACACAAAAAATCAAAGGGATTTTTTAGTGTTTCATTAGTAAGTATAGCAAATTCTTTTTGTTTTTTTATCTCCCTATTTTTCCATTCCTGTGTCAGATCTTGTCTGATTGCAATACCTCTTAATCTTTTATCTATCCAGTCTTTTGAATAACCTTTAAGTTCATAATATTCTTTGATTCTATCCTGCCCAAGTTCCGGGTTTTCAATCTCTTGAATCCTTTCATAACCTATCTGGGCAAGCCAACGTTTGAAAGGCTCTGCTTTTTTGGATGGTATTGATTGTATTATCCGGAATAATGATTTTGTATTGGCACAGTCTGTCGTATAGTATTTACCATCCGACGATTTTAATTTCAGTTGTCTGATTTTTTCGGACAACTCAAAACCTTCATCCAATTCTATTTTATTTTTTAGATCTGACCAATATTTTCGTGGGCGTGAATTCTCTGTCAAAGCTGCAATTATATCTACCACAGAGAACCACCATTGATCCTCATGCCAGATTCTCCTTATCTTTTTATCTTCAAATACGACCAAGGCATTATCTGAATCCATAGGCTCACCTTATTTGATTAGTTAATTTTGTTCATTTATATAACTGCTTTAGGTACTATGCCGATATAACCCATTATACAGACAATATGTTCAATCTGCCTGCATATCTTTTAGTGACCCTTTCCGGTGGCCAACCTACAGATATCTATTATTTCTCTTCAATCTGTTTGACTTTCTTTTTTCTTACAAGTATTTTCATCTGAGAAATAGCTAGATCATTAAGCTTTACCAACCGTTCAGACTGTTTTAATCCTTCTTTGATAAATGACGCATTCAAATTTTCAAGATTGGATAAGCAGATTAATTGGTATATATTTGCCTGATCCCTTATATTCCCATTTATTTTTGGGTTCTTGTCTCTCCATTGTCTTGCAGTGATTCCAAACAGAGCAACATTCAATA
>WTCA01000070.1 GCA_013138805.1 archaeon
CGGAACGATAAGGCGGATGACGTGACTGTGAAGCTCTATTATGGCAGTGGCATAGAGACTTTGACAATACCTGCGGATTCTATTATCGTTATGGAAAAGGCTATTGATACATCTGCTGCAGGAGAGAGGTCTGAGGCGGTGAAGATAACAGGCCAGGATATTGTTGATGCCGAGTATGCTGATATTGTCATATATGATATTCCTGAAATCTCTTATGATACTTCTTATGATTACGGGCAGGCAAGACTTTATGTGTCTGTGCATGCGTCTTTAGATACTGCCAGGAATGTGACTGTGTCTTTAGGCGATGTCTCTTTGTCTGAAGACAGTATATCCGGGTTGAAGATATTTTCTTTTGATGCGTTGCCCGGTGATTATGGTCTTAATATAAACTGGGAAGATATGGGCGGTTCTGAGTATACTATGACTGATACTGTCTTAATCGGTGAGGAAAGCTTTTTTTCAAGGATAATAAGATTGATAAAAGAATTTATACAAAGATTTGAGTGGTAAGCCTGATATGGAGTTCAACGCTGATACTTTCAAGGCACTGGGATCAAAGACACGGCTGTCACTTATAAAGCATCTTTCAAGGCGAAGGATGACACTGTCTGAGCTTTCAAAATGTACAGGACTTCATGTGTCTTCTGTGAAAGAGCATCTTGATCTGCTTGAGGGTGCAGGTATAGTGGTGCGGCATGATGAAGGCTATAAATGGAAATACTATTCGCTCACTCCTGCCGCAAGGCGGTCATTCTCCAATCCTGTCGAGATAAATCTTGTGCTTCCTGCCGGTGTTCTTCTTATGCTGTCAGGTTTTGCTGTACATTTGTATGATACTTTTTTTGGCTCGTTTTTTGTGTCCAGGTCTGCTATGTTTTCTGATTCTGCGATGATAAAAGGTGTTGCTGAGGGCATTGTTGCGGCTGAGAATGTTATGACCACTTCACCGGTTTTTGCGGATGTCGAGACAGCTTCCGTCCTTTCAGGTGTCCCTCTGCTTTCTCTTGTCCTTGTGCTTCTCGGTGTCTTCCTTGTAGGGATCTTTATCGGGCTTAAGATAAGGGAGAACAGGATAGGTTCCTGAAATATATGCTTTTTTTATATCTTTCATGCCTAATAATGTTATGGACAGGATAGTTTTTGCAGTTCTTGCTGTTGTGATAGTATCTTTAGGGTGCGTGTCTTTGCCATCTGATGTGTCTGATGATGAAATGGATATATGCACTGTTGATTCTGACTGTGTCCCAGCTACATGTTGCCATGCTACTGACTGTGTGAATGCGCGTTTTGAGCCGGACTGTTCAGATATTGAATGCACAGCATATTGTGCTCCCGGCACTGTTGACTGCGGCGGAGGATGTGCCTGTGTTTTCGGGCGATGCGAAGCGTTCATCTATGAAGGGAGATGATTTCTGCATGAAGATATTGATTTCAGGGACGCCAGGTACAGGGAAGACTTCTGTCTCTGAGCTTCTGGCTGAAAAGCTGGGGTACAGGCTTGTTCGGATAAATGATTTTGCTGAGGAGCGCGGTCTTGTTGAAGGTGTTGATAAGGTCAGGGGCTCTATGATAATTGATGAGGTCAGGCTTGAGGCTGAGGTTGGGAAGCTTTCAGGAGATATTGTTGTTGAGGGGCATCTTGCTCATCTCTGCAAGGGCGATGTATCTGTTGTCCTGAGGACAAGGCCGGATGTGCTTGAGGTGCGGCTTTCTTTAAGGAAGTGGAGCAAGGAAAAGATACATGAGAATGTTGAGGCTGAGATTCTTGATGTTATCCTGCAGGAAGCTGTTGAAGTAAATGAGAATGTTGTTGAGGTTGATACGACGGGGAAAAGTCCTGAGGATGTATGCGGCATTCTTTCTGATATGATAAGGAAGAAAATATATGATGACTTCCGTCCGGGAAAGGTATCCTGGGTGTCTTATCTTGAAGATTCTGTGTCTTGAGCAGGAGATATATGAGTAATATATTTATAAAGATAAAGTATATATTAACTTTGTGAATAATTTTTTCTGACTGCGGCAATTACTATGTCAAATGCTATAAGACTTATTTTCCTGTCATCGGTACCTCTTGTATTATTGGTAGCTATAGGTTATCTTCTGGTAGGTGTTGTCGGGTCTTTTTTCGCCCTTGTATTTTTCGGGATATTTACCTTTGTCTCATACTTATTTTCTGAAAAGATAATTGTCAGGATGTATCATGCAAGGCCTGCTGACAATAAAGAGAATCAGGTGTATCATGCTGCTGCTGATAAGCTGGCAAAAGATGCAGGGGTTGATGTTCCAAAGCTTTATGTGATTGATACTTGTACTCCTACTGCACTTGTTTTTGGTATAAGGAATGCGTCTGTCGCTGTCACCACAGGGCTTATTCAGCTGTGCGATAAGAAAGAGATTGAGGCTGTAATCTCTTATGAGCTTGCCCATATAGTAAATAAGGATGTATGTTTGAGTACATTTTCTGCTATTCTTTCTTCTGTTATACTTTATCTGCCAGAGATGTTATGGTGGAAGGCAGTCAATGCAGAAGGAAAAGAAGGAAGTGCACTTAGGTTGCCTGCTCTTGCCGTTGCGCCTTTCGCTGCTATCATAGCAAGGTCTGCAATGTCAGGTTCTTTAGTTGTTGCGGCAGATGTGTCTGCTGTCAGGATATCAGATAAGCCTAGATTCCTTGCTTCTGCCCTTGAGAAAATATCAAGGGAAATCAAGTTCAGGCCTTTGAAATTCGGAAGCCATGCGACATCACATCTGTTTATCATGAATCCGTTCAACGGCACTGCGCTGTCAAAGTTTTTTGCTCCCCGCTTTACTGTAAAAGAGAGAATACAGAGACTTGAAAAGATGGCTGTATGAATACCTTTAAAAAGATTTTGCTTAAAGTTATAGGATAAATGTCTTAATCTATGTGATTCTTATGGCAAAACCAAGAAATCCGATTGCTGTGAACAGGCTTTTTACAAATGTGTATATCTGCAGGAGATGCAACGCAAAGGTTCGTTCCGGTAAGAGGGATGACGTGAAATGCAGGAAATGCAACTCCAAGAGCATGAGGCTTAAGAACAAAGATATCAAAGGTTAGAGGTTTGCTATTCTCTTATAAATCTTTTCTTATAATCTATCTTGTATGCTCTGGTGGCTCAGGGGTAGAGCGCTGCCTTGGTACAACCGCGAAGATTTTTTTATTTCCGGTTTTCAAATAGGCAGAGATCGTGCGTTCGAATCGCATCCAGGGCTTTTTT
>WTCA01000054.1 GCA_013138805.1 archaeon
AGCATTGCACCTATGGTGTCTGATGTTCCGAAGTAATGCTTGAAAATGGCTTTGATCGTGTCATTCCAGGCAAGCGCGGCAACCAGACCGAAGGCTGCAGTAATCAAGGCTGCCAGTTTTTCAAGTACGGCTCTATGCATAGTTTCACCTTAATATTTATTAGTTAAATAGTAAGATATATAATTTTGCATCTTTTGATAATATTATGAAAGATATTGGAGATATCTATCAGGACATCAAAGGCTGCTCATATAAGGATTTCAAAGATTTTTTAGTGCCAGGTATTGATGAGGCAGCAATTCTTGCAGGTGAAACTGTTGCTTTTAGTCATTATTTGTATGTAATGGGAAAAGATATTTCTTTTGATAATGAAACTGTTGACTTCCTGTTTAATCTGAGGCTGATTGCAATCCCAATAATCACTTATTTAGGTCTCAGGGCTGTGAAAGTGTATGGCTACATTTTTGAGAAATAGACACATGTGGAATGATGATACTATTGGGATTGAAAATTTGCTTTGCAATTAACAAAGTACCCTGACCTCAACACCCGGTGCCTTCTCTGACACAAGAGCCCTGAACTTTTCTGTGTCTGCCTCAGTTCCTGCCACAATACCGTAATGCATGGGGACGACAACCTTTGGCATGATGTCTGCTGCCGCGTCTGATGCTCCCTCAATATCCATCGTGTAAGTACCTCCGGCCGGAAGGAAAGCTATATCAATGTTTTCGTCTTTCAGGGATTTCATCTCAGGTATATGGTCTGTGTCGCCTGCGTGGTATATCTTCACATCGCCTATCTTAATTATATAACCTACGCCCAGTCCTTTCGGATGGTAAGGTTTTTCTATGTTGTAGGCCTGGACAGCCTTTACTGATATACTATCAAGTGTGACAGAATCTCCGGCTTCCAGCTCAGCCACATCACCTTCTATCTTTGATGCGCAACCTTTTGCAGAGATCAACTTTGTATCATTATCAGACAGCTGCCTTATCACATCAGGGTCGCAGTGGTCATAGTGCTCGTGCGTCACAAGAATTATGTCTGCCTTAGGCGAGTCTTCAGGCACCTTGTAAGGGTCTATATATATTGTTTTTCCTACTGAGACAACCATAACTGCCGCATGCCCGATAAGGCTTGCAGAGACGCTTCCTAAATCTATCTTATCCATGATATCACCAACATATGCATTAGACACTTGTTTCCATAAAATCCAGACATTATCTAATATATCGCTTTCAAACATTATATATCTTATAACTGATGCATATCAAGAAACAATATAAACAGGGAAAAACAAGTTAACTCATATGTTCAGCAAGAGCGAGAAGAAGACGCTTGAAAAGATATTCAGTAAAAGTATTGAAGTCATCGATTCTGTCACGATGAAAAACGGTGCTATACTGGCAAGCCCGCCAGGGCGCAGGTACCCTTATGTCTATCCACGAGATACAATGCTCATACTGCGCGTCCTGCTTGAGCTTGGAGAGACTAAAAAAGTCAGGAAGACGCTTGAGTTCATACTGGACCTTGTGGGGGAGACAGGCGAGTGGTACCAGAGATACACAAAAGACGGTGTCTCGGCAAGCTACAGGCCGTCACAGGTTGACTGCAACGGACTTGTCCTTTATATGATAAAAAGATATTATGATGCTACCGGTGACAGAAAATTTCTTGAGAAGCACTGGAAGCAGATATATATTGGGACACGGTTTCTTGAGGAGCATTACATAAAAGAGGAAAAGCTTGTATTCTCCATGAATTCCATACATGAATGGCCGCCTATGGAAGCAGGCTTTGAGATATGGGCCAATGTGTGCGCTTACGCCGGTTTCAAGGCAGCCTGTGATATTGCAAAGGAACTTGGCAGAGGTGAAGATATCACAGTCTGGTGCAATATTGAAAGAGAGCTGAAAAAGACTCTTATGACAAAGATGGTCAAGGACGGGCATTTCATAAAGCTTACCAACATGACAAAGATATATGATGCGGACATATCAGAGCTTGGCGCATACATACTCGGCATACTTCCTGCAGATGACAGGATAATGGGAAACACTGCAGTTTTCATTGAAAAACACCTTTATGACAGAAAGCTTGGAGGCATACGCAGGCATGTGGAAAAGTACGGCAGGCCCGGTAGGAACAATGGAGGGTACGGACCGTACAGCATGTATACCGGCTGGATGGCGCAGTATTTTATCGATAAAGGTGATGCCAAAAAAGCGAAAATATACATGGACTGGTTCATAAGACATAACAAGGGAGGGCTTATACCTGAACATGTGTCTACAAAAAATAATTTTCTCAAGTGGCAGAAAGAGGCAAAAGATATAGGCAGGTATTACAAGAGCGGCCGGAAGGAGGAGGCTGAGAAAGTCATGCGGTCAAAAGATTTCAGGGAAAATAGCCTCGCGTACTGGGTTGTTCCGCTTACATGGGGGCATGCTGAGTTCCTGCTTGCATACCATAAGCTGAAGAAGAAAGGATTAATTTAGGACTAATTTATTTAGTGCTTTGCTCCAGCCTTTCGGGCCTTCAAATTCTGTCTTTATTGCTTTAAATTTTACTTTTATTTCAGGGTGGGCGGAGTTTTTAATAATTACAGGAATGTCTACATTTTTTAGCATTGGTATGTCATTTTCACCGTCGCCAAGGCCTATTGTTTTTAAGGTGTTGCATTCTTTCCTGAACAGGCCAGACAGGATCTTTACTGCTTTTCCCTTGTCGCTTTCGCCCATGATGTGGCAGTAACGCCCGCCTTCAGTAAACCTGTATCCTGCTTTTTCTATCATGGCCTTTATCTTCTTCTTATCTCCTTTGTCATCTATCCTGAAAGCCTCATCATATTCTCTTTTTTTTGCAAGCCCGGCATCTTCTTTTTTCAGGCCTGAGTCTTCTGACAGCTCTTTTGCTGACATGTCAGAGAATGAAGTTATCTTAAAGCCTTTGGTCTTTACATTATCCAGAACTTCGGTGAGATTTTTTATTCCTGTGCCAAGCTCTATTATGTCGAATCTTTTGGTCTTTCGGGTGAAGGAGTATCTGATGCTGAAATATTTGTGCGGGATGAATATGGCACCGCCGTTCTCTGAGATGAAAGGGTCTTTTATTTCAAGTTCTTCACGGAATTTTTCTATCTCTGCGCGGGTCTTGCTTGTGCATATTATGAGCGGTATCTTTCTCTGTTTGAGAGCCCTGATTGTCTTGAGAGCACTGTCATAAGAATAGGTTTTATGGTCTATGAGAGTGCCGTCAAGGTCTGTGAATATTACTGCTGCCTTTTCATCACTCTTATCTTCTGCCATTGGAGAATCGCTCCGAAACTATGCAAAATATATTAATATACAGCAAGACCTATCACTAGCAATGATACAAAGATTGCTACAAAAAAGAAAAGGATAAGATGCGAACTGTCTACTGCAAGAAGAGGGTCTTTATAACGCTCATAATATATTTTACCATCCTTTTTATCTGAAAAGCGCCAGCCTTTCTTGTTGAGCTCTTTCGCTTTTGCAGTGATGTCCCGATCTTCCGCATCAAGGACAATCACGCTGTCTTTTGCAGGCATGGGTATATTTGTGTCAAAGGGATATATAATATTTATGGAGGATTGTCACTGATTTAATCTGAAAGATATGTCTGTGACGACATCATCAACACTTGCGAGGACTCTTAACTTTACCGGTCTCTCATCGCCGGGACAGAAGAAGAACTGATACTCTCCCTTGCCTATATGAGTAAGGTAGTTGATTGACTTTTCAGGATATGCAGTGTTAATATCAGGATATGTGACATCAGGCATGAAGACATATTCTTTTCCGGACCTGAGATTCAAGACTGCTGAGACTTTTGCATCCTGGGGGCCTGATCTGCCAGATATATATATTCTGAAACGGATGAAATCCTCTACGCTTTCAGCATCATATCTTATCTTTATCATACGGCATCATTTAAAAAATCACAATTTAGAATAATGGAAGATATTCAGGTGCTTTTCATGCCGCATCTTTTCTTATGACGCGCCAGCGCCATCCTGTGCGCTTTCATGTATTCTGTGGCAAGCCTGTCCCAGCCGGTAAGCATAGACAGCTGTTTAGCGTTGTGCTTCTGCATGATTATCTCCTGCTCAGACATTGTGGTCACTTCATATATGATATCTGAAAGGTCTGAGACAATTTCATTGTATTTTTTTCCGCTGCGCCTGAGAATCCTTATGCCCTTATCCTTTTTCTCATCCATGTTACGCATCATGTACTGGCCGAAACCTGCAAGGTCGGTCGTCACTGAGATGCAACCGTGGGCTGCCGACTCCACAGGCGTGTAACCCCATGGCTCATAATAGGACGGGAACACGGCAAGGCTTGATGCCACAAGCATAGAGTTGTAGTCCATAGAAAGAAGCCGGTCTGCAGAAGACAGGTATGCGGGATACAGTATGACTTTTACGATATCTTCCTCCCTGTTAAAGAGGCCGTTATGCTTAAGGCGCTCAAGGATGCTGTCATCTTTTTCAGGATAATTGAGCTGAAGGGCGCACAGAGGCGGGTTTTTCCCGGCGCGTGACTTGAAGGCGAGAGATATCCTCTTGAAAGTCTTAGCGTACTGGCTGTCAAGGTATTCCAAAAGTGTTTTATGTGTGTATTCACCATGCGTCAATGATCTTATTATATTCCATTTGAGCGCGGGAAGAATTTCGTCCACATGATCCTCAAGCTCACTGTAGAGCGAGAAGTTCTCCAGAAGTTCCAGGTTCTCCCCCCTCACATCAGACGGTATGGCTATGATGGCAAAAGTATGCTGGGTGTACTTCTCCTTTTTCAGCTTCTCGTTGAGCTTTCCCAGAGCGTCTATGAAGACGTCAAGACCTTTGTTATGATATTCATACCTGCCTGATATGAACATTATTCGGGGATCTTTCAGGTTCACATTATAATACGGCTCAAAATATGCTGACAGGAAAGAGAGAAACCGGTCTTTCTCAATCTTGTGCTGGTAGGACAGTTTTTCCATGGACGGAAACTTCTGCATATCAAGGCCGTTCGGCAGGACCATGTCCGGCTTCTTGCCAATGATGAACTCAGCTTCGGATGCTGTTGCTGTGCTGACTGTCGAGAATACGTCGCTGTTCTTTGCACAGGCAATCTCTGTCTGGTGCTTTGCCTGAACATGATAGTCATAGGCCACTTTCCGGTCCACTGTCTTCTTTTTTGCCAAGCCTTCCGCAATCATCTTTTCAAGGTCGCCCCCGGTGCCTGCGATTGACCGCCCGAGCATTGTTGCGTGGACTGTAAATACTGACGCTATATCAACATTCTTGTCTTTCAGGTACAGCAATGCAACGCCTGCCATCCACTCATGGAACTGTGCAACCATGTCTGAATCCAGTATACCTCTGAGACGCTCCAGCAGCAGGCCTACAGCATAGCTCCAGACGACAGGCTCCTCAAACCATGAATCTGATTCAAGGGAGTCAATCTTATGTGTCTCCCACAGGTATTTTTTTATGTCATTGCACTTGTGCATGAAATCTTTCACGTCAAGAAGTATGCATCTTGGCTTGCCCGGTATGTTCCAGAGACCGTAGTAGCATTTTATGCCTTCCTTGTCAAGGTCGTCAAAGACCGGCCTTAAAATGCCTGCATCTTTGCTTATCAGCTCATACTGTGCCTTGCTGCGGTCATAGAAGCCTATAGCATAGTAGTTGTTGCCATAGGTCTTGAGCATCTCTGCGGCTTTTGAGCTTATGACTGCGTAGATACCTCCTACCTTGTTGCCCACCTCAAAAGAGACCTCAAAGAAATGGCTGTCTTTTTTTGGCATAGTTTGAACACCTTTTTAGTAAAAACAATAAGAGTAATATCAGACTGCTTACAATACTTATTTATATGGGGGTGCTATATATAATTAATCATGGACGCTTTTCACATAAAAAGACATGAGTCAGGGGACAGGACATATTCCCAGAAAGGATTCACAGGTTTCTTATATCGCCATGTGGATTCGGGATTCAGGACAAAATGGTGCGGATTCTGGACACCTCCTATAAAGGTGCTTGACTACTATGCATACAATGTGAACGGTGAATGGCTTGGTGCGGACAGCCAGGTGCGCTTCTCTCTTGAGAAGGAAAAAGCTATCCACAGGTATGAGCTCAAGAAACAGGGCCTTGAGATATCAGAGACTGTTTCTGTGCCACTCAACAGGAAGGCTATGATATCTGTGCTTGAGATAAAAAATGTGTCTTCAAAGGA
>WTCA01000014.1 GCA_013138805.1 archaeon
ACAAAATTCACAAGGAAAGTGAACATGGTTATCATGGCGGCAAAGCTGATCCAGAAAGAGACGTTCATCAATCCCTGGTAGTCAAAGATTATCCTTAATATGCAAAGGGTTATGGCCGCTTTTGTTATATCAATCCCCGACCTTTTCGCAAGATAGTATATTACCAGTATTGCGATGATAGGGCCCATAAACCCTTCAGTGGAGAGGCCGAGTGTACCCATGATATAGAATATGCCCCAGTAAAACCCGAAAATAAGTATTGCAATTCCGGACAGGCTTTTGGCATTGACTGTCTTTTTGAATATCTCTTTTTTCTCTTCTATGTCTGTAATCTGCATAAGCCTGATAAAAAAGTATGCAAACGCAGGCAGAAGAGTATTTATAATTATTGTCGCTGAAGGGAAATAATTTATAAATCCATATTCATAGATGCCCAGAGGTACGAGAAATGAATAGGCAAAAAACAGTTTTGAATCCCCGGCCGTGCAGAATGTAAGATACCATGCAAGAAAAGAGACCAAAAGCGCTATTGCCGCATTCACAGCCACAAAACCCAGGTAGCTGAGGTTGAAGGAATATGCAAGATTTATGAAAATACCATACAGAAGAGCGATCAGGATATGCTTGTTCCGTATTTTTCCGTATCTGATATCATGAAACGATGTGATTATCCCGAAAGGTATAAGGAATGCCAGCAATAGAGGAATTACATTTAAAACCATCTTATCAGTCCTGCATCTGTCCTGCATCTTTTAGGCACAGGACATTAACTATGATGTCAGCATTAATTATGACATCAACAATAATTATGACATCAACAATCATTATGACATCAACAATAATTATGACATCAACAATAATTATGACATCAACAATCATTATGACGTCATCAATCATTATGACATCAACAATAATTATGACATCATCAATAATTATGACATCAGCAATCTATATATCTCAGCATCTCAATCCTTTTTGATATCTTTTTTAACAAGCGTGTATGCGCCTTCAGGGCAAAGCTCATGGCAGCAGTAGCAATGTATGCATTTTGTGTAATCTATTTTTGGATATCTATTTATAGATATAGCTCCGACAGGACAGTTGCTTACACAGTTACCGCACTTTGTGCATTTGTCCTCTACAAGTCTTGGCTCAAAAATGAACTCTGTCCTGAATCCTTTCTCACCGGATTTGATATTATCAAAAAGGCTTGATTTTTTAAATCCCGGAACCTTTATACTTTCAAGAGTCTCACCGGCAATATCTATTTTCTCAATATCTGATACACCAAGATCTCTCTTCTCTGCAGCCTTGTTGGTAGGCAATGCCAATGCCTTGTGGCCGACAGCTTCAAAAGCCACAGCATCAACAGATACAGCATCACTGCCCGCAACGATAAAACCGGTATTGACAGGATCTCCATAGGACGGACCTTCATCCCCCTCCATGCTGACCACAGCATCAACTATGTTCAGGCGTATCTTCGGCCTCAGATAAGAGTATGCATCAACAATACCTGCCGCGAAATCATCCCTCCTGCTGAACTTGCCGTGAAGATATTGCCTCTCAGATGGATGTATGCAGCCAAAAGTGTTCTTCACAGCGCATGTCATGAATGTAAGGCAGTGCGTCTTAAGCTTAGGCACATTAATTATAGCATCAGCATCAATCACAGCTTTGGCATAATCAGTCCTTTCAAGCACAGTATAATCTTTTATATCCCTTGCAGCAAAAGGCTCAAGCTCAAAATCTTTCAGTATCGCACCGGTCTCTTCTATAACATCCATTATTCCTGATGCTTCAAGAGATTTTCTTGTGAAACCCGGCGTCACTCCTCCCGAACATTCACCGACCCATACGACAGCACCGAATTCCTGCACAAGTTCAATGATAGCTTTGAGAAACAGGGGGTGTGTCGTCGCTGCCTTTTCAGGCGCCAGCGGCTCGCATACATTAGGCTTTATGAGAACTGTCTCCCCTTTCCTGAAAAAAGAATCCATGCCTCCAAGAAGATCTATAGCATTCCTTATCTTTTCTTTTGATTCAGAATAATCATCACATTTATGGAGTGCGACCTTTGCCATGACAATAAATAAGGTTATAATTTTTAAAAAGCTTGAATCAGCCGAACTTAAGGAATATGAATGGTTTTTCTATATTTTTCGTCTGCCATCCGTCCCTGAACAGCTTTATTGAATCCTTTTCAATAACTGCCCTGTCAGCCCATCTGAATTCAGATGCGATAGACTTTGATGTCTTGTGCCCCAGCCATGAATAGAAGCCGTCATAATCGATGATGTCCCATGTCATGTCTTGTGTCACCTTCTGTGCATTGTTCCCGCCTTTCAGCACAAAAAATTCGTGAGGGTAAAAATAGAGGACAGGCATCTTCAGGCGACGTTCCATCAGTGCAGCCTCATCAGGCATCCAGTCGCGGATAAAACCCAGCAGTCTTTTTGCACGCACAATGCTTTCCTTGCAGGAGTATGAGCAGGGAAAATGAAATATCAATGAAGATGCAAAGTCAAGGTCACTGTCATAGAAACAGTTGTTTATGTAGTAAGAATGTCTTTTTTTTGTATTTATATGGCTCTCGTAGATAAAATCAGGATGCACTTTCGCATTTTTTATCCTGTCCATGTAGAAGTCTGTACAGCATTCAGGAAAGCCGAGGATGCGGCCCAGGCCCTTGTCATCCCTCCTGCTTTCTGCCTCTTTGGCATCCTTTGCCAGCTGCCTGTCTTTTGATATATATACAAAAACCCTGTCCGGTGAATCATACACTCTCTCATAATTGCCGTCATACCTTAAAGAATACCCGAAATCAGAATGTTCGGCAGACAGCCCCATCTTCTCAAGCATCTTCACAAATACAGGATAGCTTTTCAGTGACTCTGAGATGCGTATGACTTGCTTGACATCTTCCAACAGCGCAATGAATTCCGGCAGGGTCTGTCTTGAGATAAGCTCAATGCAGGCCTTTCTTATCTTTTCAGGAGTCTTTGAGCTTTCCATAGTCACACCTTAGAATGATACCAGGATCCCGTCCAGGGCATTTTCTTTTTTTATTGTCGCGATAAGATTTCCGCCTTTCATGAACCGAATCTCTTTATTGTCTGCATTGAGGCAGTCAGATTCTTCAATCAGGGGTGCAGCATGTTCCTGTTTATTATTCATATGGTAGTATATGTCTTTAAGCCTGTATGCGCAGCTGTATTTCAGCCTTTCCCCATTCAATTGTCCGTCAAAGAAATACCCTATTCCCTTGTCACGGTTACAGGCAAGCGGCATATCCGGTTTGAACCATAGAAGTAGAGGCATCCTGAGTGTTGACTTTATCTTCTCAGCAAACCCGGGCATCTCTTCGTATATGGCATCCAGTATGCTTCCGTTGTATTTCACGCTTCTTCTGCAGGTGAACGAGCAGGGTATATGGAAGCTAAGGTAATTGTCACTGTTTCCCTTATGAAAATAATTTAGCCTGTAATCTTTTTGCCTGTTCATAAGCTCATTGAAGAATGAGCGTTTTACAGAGCTCTTGTCATTTGCTGTCTGAAAAAAGTTATCTATGCAGCAGTCAGGATATCCCAGCTTTTCGGCGAACGCCCTTGTCTTTTCCTGTGGAATTTTTGGCCAGGATGAATCTGTCTCAGGATTGTTCATCACTGCCCACTTCGCCAGCTTCTCGTCTTTTGACAGGTAAAGGTAAAGCGTGCCATCCACATCACCCTTGAAAGGAAGCAGCCCGTTCCTGGGGTCGTTAGGATAATACTTCTTGCTCTTGGATTGGCCTATAACATGCCTGTCTGCAGCAAGAAAAAGTCCCATCCTTTCCGCAGCCTTCTTCATCTGTCTGTATTCTTCCCTTGAATTGCAGCTCAGTTGCGCAAGAGGTTTTATCCCTTTTTTGACAGCGACCACATCAGATATGGATCCGCGAAAGGAAGAGTAATCTTTCTCTGTAGATTCTCGCCCCTTCTCGACAATGATATTTTTCTCTATCGGCTTAAGCTCACCGTCACCATACTCACCCAGATAGCTTGCCCATACACCTGAGCAGTCATCTTTCATAGTACAATCCTCGCACTTCAGGGAAAGCACATGCTCATTCTCGACGCGCGTATTGTTCCCTGCAAATTTCCTGTACTCCTGAGCCAGTACGCAGAACGGGAACTGGTTCAGCCTGACCTGCATATTTCTTTCAGAAAGTATATCTATCGCTTTTTCGATATAGCCCTTAGCATCGCTTAAGCTTATAGAGATGTCATCATGGTTTATCCTCGCATTTCCTGTCATGTCAACAGCGATGATTACAACTTTCATGACACCGCCAAAATTATCTGCAATATATTCCGCAGTCTTCTCAAGTGACCTGTGATTCTTCTTTGTGACAACAATCCTTATCTCAACAGGAATGCCGAGAGACAGCAGGTTCTTTATGCCTTTTACAGTCTGTTCAAAACTTCCTTTCACCTGCGTTATCTCATCAAATATCACAGGGTCGCATGAATGAAAAGGTACGGCAGCCTCGCAGTCAAGGCCGAGGCGTGCAAATGTCCGGGCATAATCTGTGTAATGAAACATCCTGCCGTTTGTAAGAAGATGTATCTTGCAGGACATCCTCTTCCCGATCACTTCAAGCATCCTGAAAAGATCCTTCTTGATCGTAGGCTCGCCGCCGCATATATAGATATCTTTTGTATCCTTGTCAAGACTATCTATTTTCCCGATGATCTCGCTCAATTCAATCTCAGGTGATTGATAGTCTTTCCTGCAGATGCAGTGGATGCAGTTGTTGTTGCAGGCGTCTATGACCTTGTAATTGAATACCTTGTGCCCTTCAGGAGCCATATGGTAAACTCCTTCCTCTTCACTACCCATAAGTTCCCTCCTCAATCTTTTTCCCGGGAACCGGCCTGTACTGCTCTTCAAGGTTGCGATGTTGCTTATATGTCCCCGAACACACTATATCATACTTGCATCTCCTGCATTTCTCGAACTTTACATTCAGTGTCTTTTTTCTGGAATTCGTGACATCCTCTTCAAAGAAGTCAGGACCTTTATGTTCCACATCAGCTCTCTCATATATTTCACTCATATAGTTTTCATAACCCTGCATAAAGCAGAACGGGATATATCTTGAATGTATCTTCTTCCCGTTTTTTATCCCAATATCTATCGCCTTGTGCAGGTACGGCTCAACCTGTGAAAATGCAGGCACAATTGTATCATAGTCAGCCAGGGCCTGGCCGAACGGATGCACAAATATCATCTCTGTCGTCTCAAACGGATACTTTACCATGAGCTCTGCAATATCAGGCAGATGCCTGTAGTTCTGTTTGACAATAGTTGTGTTGAAGCATATCTCAATGTTTTCGCCGGATACATTTTCAATGCCTTTTTTCAGCTGCTCAAAACTTCCGGGAGACTGCGTAAGCATGTCATGAAGTTCCGCATTATGCCCGTGCAATGAAAATATGATATTGTAAAGCCCGGCCTGCAAAAGTTTTTTGGCAAATCCGGGATAGTAGAACATCCTTCCGTTTGTTGTCATGGAGACTATTTTAATCCCCTGCGCTTTTGCATATCTTATTATGTGAAGGATGTCAGGCCTTATCGTAGGCTCGCCTCCAAGAAAATGCAGCTCTTCCACACCTCTGGCTACAGCATCCCTTATCTCCTGCTCTACCTGTGCTGTTGATGCCGATATCACAGTCTCCTTCTTGTCAGAGACCATGCAGAACCTGCAGTTGTTGTTGCATTCATATCCTAAGAATAGGTCTGTCCGCTTAATATCGCCTTCCTGCTTCATCATCCATCAACCTCCAATCAGCCCTACAGCAGAATCGACATGCTTTGCATATGTCTTCCACAGTCCCGGGCAGGACCTGTAAAATGAGCACGATTCACAATCCCCTGCAAAGAAAAGCCGTGCATCCTCAACAGTCTTTCCATATACAAAATCCCTGTATCCTTTCTGTATCTTGCAATAAGGTATATGATATATTTTTACATCAAAATCATTTTTTAATATATCTATAGCTTTCTCAAGATGCGGCATAATCTCTTCAAGAGATATGGCAAGGCTTTCAATATTCTTCCGCGCATTGCCGACAAGATCTATAGGGAAAAAGACAACCCTTGAGACGCCGGAAAAATGATTTCTTACGAATTTAGCTGTTGCTTCAAGATTCCGGTAATTCATCTTATGCATAAGCACACGGATCTCAACATCCATGCCATGTCTTAAGAGATTCTTTATCCCCGCAACAGTCTGCTCAAAACTGCCTTCACATCCGGTTATCCTGTCATGCATCTCCCTGCTCCCGTCATGGATCTCAGTTATGATCCTGACATTCCCTGACGAAGCCATGCGGTCAGAAAAGCCGCTGTAATAGAACATCCGTCCGTTAGTGACTATAGTGATTGACGCATCCGGGCGATGCTTTCTGATATATCCTATAATATCAAATATATCATCTCTTATCGTAGGCTCGCCGTCAGTCAGGACAATCTCTTTCTCATCTTCAGGCATCCTGTCAATCTGCCTGAATATATCTTCTGTGCATATCTTTTCAAACACTTTATTATCATCCCTCCGGACAACACACATAACGCAGTTGTTGTTGCATCCATGACCTGTGCTTATGCAGTATACCATTGTCTCACCTATTGTCTTTTTCTTCTTTCAAAAAAAGTTTTCACATTCCTGAGTATCTTTTCCTTGTCTGAAAACACAGGATACAATTCATCCAGGCCATGGATTTCCCCATACTCTTTCCAGACACCTTCGCAAATGCTGTCAAGACTGCATAACCTGCATATCTGCGCCTTGACCTTCAGGCTGTTCTTTCCGAACTCATGAAGGTTCTTATGCCCGCTCTCATCAGGTCCGCAATATACGAACGGCTTTTCACAGTCTCTCAAAAGCTCTGATGAATGATGCTCATGGCCGCAGAGATAGCACAGGGGCATGCCTTCAATATGATAATATATGCCTTTCTTTTCGCATAGGCTGAGTGCCTTGCAGATATCAAGCTCTGTCTCTGAAAGCTTTGGAACGATCCATCTGTTGTTTCTCGCATTTCCGCAGGGCCGGACAAAACTGAAGTAAATGTTTATCTTGCCCGGATGCCTGCTTATAAACTCGACAAACCCGGAAAGATCCGCATGATTAAGCTTGTTTATGACATGGCTTACTGTTACATTAACACCTGATGCGGAAAGATTCCCGAGTGCCCTGATCTTTTTTTCAAACGACTTTTCTCCGGTTATGCGGTCAGATATATCTTTCCTGTGTGAATGCAGTGCAAAGAGCACAGTCTGCACCCTGTCAGTTATCTCTTTTGCGATAGCCTTATCTTCCAGCATCAACCCGTTTGTCTGCAATTCAATTATTGAAAAGCCGCAATCTTTGGAAAGGTCCAGCAGTTCAATAATATCATCCCTTATTGTCGGCTCGCCGCCGGTAACTGTTATTGCATCATCATCCATGCAGGACAGGTCATGTATTTTCTGTTTTGCTTCATCAGTATCCATACCCTCTTTTTTCTCTTTCTTTTCAAGTGTGCAGAACAGGCATGATTCGTTGCAGGCTCCGCCAAGCCTTAGGGTGCATGGCAATCATATCACCCCGATAGGCCTGAACTCAGACCATCCTCTCTTCAGCGGATACTCTTTCCACGGCCCTTCACAGGAATCATACATCCTGCATCTCCTGCAGTCTTCTGATTTTTCTTTCCCGTACTCCTGCCTCGTCTTCGTGAAATCCTTGTCAACTGAACCTGTTTTTCTGACTTCTGTCGGAGGTATATACTTTTCAGAGCAGTATTCTTCAAGACCTTGCATAAAGCAGAAAGGATATGCTTCAACCATTATCCCTGTCCCTGACTTTTTTGCGATATCTATAGATTCATGCACATAAGGCATGACCAGAGTCTTCAGCGGTACGACCCTGTCAAAATTTAAAAAAGCATTCCCTTCAGGATGGACAAAAGCAAGCTGGAACTGGTCAACCCCAAGCGAGATAAGAAGCCTGGAAATATCGGGCAGATGCCTGTAATTTGATTTCACGATGACCGTATTTGCAATCACAGTCTGCCCTAGCGCCTTGAGATTCCGTATCCCTTCCGTCACCTGCCTGAAGCTCCCTTTTGAAGAAGTCAGGTAATCATGAAGCTCTTCAGTATGCCCGTGGATTGCCGGCAGGAACTCATTAGCTCCCGAGGATATCAGCTTTTCGCAAAACCTGCGGTAACGAAACATCCGCCCGTTACTCTGTATCTGTATCGCCCTGTATCCCAGTTTTTTTGCATAGGCGACAATCTCAAAAATGTCCGGTCTTATTGTCGGCTCGCCGCCGGTGAAGACAACATCGCAGGCACCGTTTTTCCTGCCGCCTTCAAGATCTTTTTTTATCTCGGCAGTAGTCTTGTCTTTCTTTCCCTTGTTGTATGCCTGGACGCAGAATATGCAGTTGTTGTTGCAGGAAAAACCCACCTTAAGATCCAGTTTCTTTTCCATGGCAATTATTGCCCTGCAATCTTTTTAATTCTGATTGTTTCGTCAGCTGTTATTGAAATTCCCTGTCTTGTCCCGATTGCAGGAATTTATATATACTTATCAGCATATAGATTATTTATGGTAAATATTGCTTATGATACTTTTTTTAAGGCTTTCGCCAGGCAATTATCCGCATTTCTCATCGTTCTTGTACTTTTGGCGCCATCTGCAAGCGCCTTGACAACGACGGCAACAATCACAATTGAAGATCCCAACAGCGCTGTTATCGTGAACAATGCGCCTATGGCCTGCGGTGCAGTTGTCTGTGTCGGCAATTTCGGCGAGGCCGACTGTACATATGCCTATGACTTCACCACCTGCACTGTCTGGGGCGACTATGATGTAACTATCACCTATACTCATGCAGGGACAAACTGCGACGGAAGCGCTCTTGATCCTGTGACATCGGTTGAGACATTTAATTATTTCATATATCATTGCGCAGATACCAAGGCACCTACAACCACAGATAATTACGGTATTAAAGATGGTATCTGGCAGGGTTCTGACCAGACAATAACGCTCACTGCATCTGACCCTGCAGTCTCATCCGGAATCAAAGATACAAAATACTGCATTGATGCGACAGACACATGCATACCTTCTATAAATTACGTAAGCCCTGTCACCATCACAACTGAAGGCACAAGCTACTTCAGGTACCGCTCTACAGATAATGCGAACAATGTCCAGGCCATAGTCAGCAGGAAAGTAATGATTGACAAAAGCGGGTTTTCAGTAGATGCAGGAACTGATAAGACAACCAATTCTATATTCACTCAGGATGCCACAGTGACTATTCCAATATCCGGCATATCCTCTTACTCATGGAGTAAGGTATCCGGTCCGGGAAACATAATATTTGGTTCGTCTGCATCCGAAGACACAACAATACGGACAAATACGGACGGCACATACGTCATAAGGCTGACTGTAATAGACAATTTAGGAAATTCTGTCTCAGATACTATGACTTTAGTCTGGGATACAACAGACCCTACAACCTTCGATAATTACGCTGCTAAAGATGGCAATTGGCAGGGTTCTGACCAGACAATAGTGCTTACTCCTACAGATCCTGCTCCGTCTTCAGGCATATCTTCTACAAAATACTGCATTGATGCGACAGACACATGCATACCTTCTATAGATTATGCAGGGTCGTTCATTATCACCACTGAAGGCACAAGCTACTTCAGGTACCGTTCTGTAGATAATGTAGGTAATGTCCAGGCTATTGTCAGCAGAAAAGTGATGATTGACAAAAGCGGGTTTTCAGTAAATGCAGGAACTGATAAGACAACCGATTCTATATTCACTCAGGATGCCACAGTGACTATTCCAATATCCGGCATATCCTCTTACTCATGGAGCAAGGTATCCGGTCCGGGAAACATAATATTCGGTTCATCTGCAGCCGAAGACACAACAATACGGGCAAGTGCGGACGGGACATATACCATAAGGCTGACTGTAATAGACAATGTAGGAAATTCTGTCTCAGATACTATGACTTTGGTCTGGGATACAACAGACCCTACAACATCAGATAATTACGGTGCAAAAGATGGCATCTGGCAGAATTCTGACCAGACAATAATACTTACCCCGACAGATCCTGCTCCGTCATCCGGCCTGTCTTATACAAGATACTGCATAGACACGACAAATACATGTGTACCTTCTGTAAATTATGCAGGCTCTTTCATTATCTCAGCCCAGGGAACAAGCTACTTCAGGTACCGCTCTGCAGACAATGTAGGCAATGTCCAGAACATTGTCAGCAGGACAGTCATGATTGACAAGACCCCACTTACAGTAGATGCAGGAACAGATAAGACAACCAATTCTATATTCACTCAGGATGGCACAGTCTCAGTTCCATTATCAGGTATATCCTCATATTCATGGACTAAAAGATCCGGTCCGGGAAACATAATATTTGGTTCATCTGGTGCCGAAGACACAACAATTCGGGCAGATGCAGACGGCACATATGTCATAAGGCTGACTGCAATAAGTAATTCAGGAAACAGTGGTTTTGATGAGATGATTTTAATCTGGGATACTAAAGACCCGACCACATCAGATAATTACGGTGCAAAAGACAGCATCTGGCAGACTTCTGACCAGACAATAATACTTACTCCGTCAGATCCGGCTCCGTCATCGGGCCTGGTATATACGCAATACTGTATAGACGCAACAGATGCATGCACACCTTCAACAGACTATGCAGGTCCGGTGCTTATGTCATCAGAAGGTATCAACTTCTTCAGGTACCGTTCTGCAGACAATGCAGGCAATATCCAGACCATTGTCAGCAGAGAAGTCATGATTGACAAGAGCCCGCCGTCAATCACAATAGAGTCTCCGGAGGATAAGACATATGATACGCAATGGATATGGTTCAACGTGACAGCTATTGATACATATGTATCTGTTGATTGGTGCGGTTTCAGCCTCAACGGTTCAGCCAACGTAACTATGGGAAATGACTCGCCCACTCATTTTTACTATATAAATAAGAGTGTTTATGTAGGTGATTATAATGTTGTATTCCACTGCAATGACTCAAACGGTCTGATGAACAGCACAAGCATAAGCTTCAAGGTAGAATACGATTGCATGCTCAATGAAGATCTTGATCCTGAATGTGTTAATGTCTGGCTTTGCAGGTTAAACAAATGGATAAAAGACTCTGACAATTCAACAGATGCATGCTGCTGCATGTCAAGCGGTTACTGGGAAACTGCTGAAAGCTGCTGTGATTCAGCAGACAGCTGGTTAAGCGGTGACAGCAGATGGGTATGCAGCACAGGTGTTGTGATGGGAGTGTATACCGGGCCTGCTTGCAGTCCTGCAATGAATCCATTCATAGTCGATGTGGAGACTGTATTTGAATGTAATGAGATAGAGATTGGCGGAACAAAGATGTGGTGGGATGGTTCTGCATGGGTGACTGTAGCACCGTTGCATTGCGTATGTACACAGGACTCAGACTGCAACACTGCGGGAGGCGAAACCTGCATAGAGAATATGTGCGTTACAGTAATAGAACCGGGTCTTGCTTTACTGCCTGGCAGCATAAGTATACCTATCGGAGAGACTGGTGACATTATCCTTGAGATAAAAAATGATATGACTGTGACAGACAGTATCAAGATAAATATAGACGATACTATGGAAATATCTAATTGGGCATGGTTCAATGGCCAGAAAAATAAGAATCCGCATTCAATAGATGTTATAATCTCTCCAAGATCTACTAAGATGTTACTGATAGAGATATTGGGAGGAAAGACAGGCACTTATACTCTTAGGGTCAGCGCAGAATCTCTTCTCACGCTAAAATATGTATCTGATACTGCAACAGTAAGAATAACGCCAAAAATTGATTCTACAACCGGTGTGACATCGACAGATACACCCGGTCTTTCAGGATTTGGATTTGTCATCGTATTGTTGTTTGCTTCCCTCTTTATTTACTCTGGGAAAAAAAGATTATAGATTAAAGCTCTGTCATCCACAATATATCACTCATATTATAGACATTTCTCCATAACCCTGCCTTTCAAAAACATTTATTACTATAAATTAACTAAATTTATAAAGATATAGCACTAAACTTATTTGTTATCTATGAATAAAAACATTATCTCTTTTGATCTTTTACGCTTCAATATAGTCGTTTCTATATTGCTTGTTTCAGTCTTGATGCTTGGAAACACAGCATTTGCTGTTGATAATACAGATCCTGTCCTGACAGATGTCAGTATATTGTCCGATAATGCTGATACCTCTTATGCGGAAGCAGGCAATATCATAATCCTGATGTTTGCAGCCAGCGAGACAATCAGCACACCAACAGTTACAATAGATGGCAATATGATCGATGATGTTACAAATATTAGGGGTAACATATGGTCTGCCGCATGGCTTGTACCTGCCGGCGACGCTGATGGCGAAGTGGAATTTACAATAGATTTCAGCGACAATGCATCCAACACAGGTGCACAGGTGACTGCAACCACAGACGGGTCCGGCATAATTTATGATATAATTCAGCCATACTGCGGCGACAATACTTGCGATGCAGATGAGGACTGTTCTACATGCGCATCAGACTGTGGCATCTGCACATCATCATCATCTCGCAGCTACATTACAACATTACAGCCATACTGCGGTGATAGTGTCTGCCAGCCGGATGAGTCAGCATATGACCCGAGAGACGATACCGGGTGTGAAGCCGACTGCGGCATGCTTGAATACTGCGGCGACAATATCTGTCAGGCTGAAGAAGACTGCAACTTTTGCGAGTCCGACTGCGGTGCATGCTCTGAAGATTCTGATATTTTAAACAGTACAGACAGTATTGATGCAGAAAAGACTGATGAGAACAAGACAATATCTGAACCGGGAAAAACATCCGCGCTTGTTGATGAAGAAACACCACAGTCGCTTACAGGTCTCATGATTGCAAATATAAATGATTCAAAAACAGTAATAGAAGCAATCCTAGTATTTGTCTGTGCTTTGCTTCTTGTAAATCATTTCTATATATCAAAAAAGAAACAGCAGGTTTAAGGACCTAAAGATAATGCTGCACTTTAAATCCTCATATCTCCATCGTCCACAATGCATCGCCTATATGATGTATATTTGCCGCAACCTTGCCTTTCTCAAGCTTTTGCATATCATCCGAACTATATAGCGACACCCCGACAGCAAGCGGCTTTCCATGTGTCTTGTCAGCTATCACGATAAAGTCCCCGATAGAGATATCATCATCAATATCAACGACTCCAGGCCGCATGATATCCGCACCGTTTATGACAAATCTTATCGCTCCGTCATCTACAGTTATCTTCCTGAAATCAGCGACACCTTTCCTAAGGACAAGCTTAAGTGAAGGGTATATCTTTTCTTCATAGAATATATAGTCCAGCTCCCCGTTCACAGAAAGTATTTTACCATCTATTTTGACGACCTTATCCTTTTTAGAGAATGTGCATATGAGGCCGCAGCCTTCAAGCTGTTTAGACAATTCCTTCAGCTCTTTCTTGCTAAGCTGTTCACGCGTCATAACAACCTTTCAGAAATAGAATCCGTCTTTTTTAGGTTCCGGTGCCGGAGCGCTTGCCTGTGCCGGCCTGCCTCCGCCCTGAAGTGCTGAAGATATAGAATCCATGATAAATTCAGGAACCTTTGCAGGCTGCAATATGCTCATGACAGGAAGGTCAGGCGCCTGCCCGTAAGTAGGGATAATATGTACTGCATAATGCGGCATGACCTGCCCCGCGCTTACGCCATTGGGGTTTATAGTTATGTATCCGGTTGCCTTCAGGCCGGTCATCATATTTTTGGCCAGGCTTTCAGTCATCATCTGCACGCTTGCCTTCTGCGATTCGCTAAGCTCAGTGCTCATGCCCTTGTGCTCTTTTGTGACAATGACAGTATGTCCCGGTGATTTCGGCTGTATGTCAAGAAAAGCTATGCAGTCTGCATTCTGTGCAACAATCTTTGAAGGCACCTCACCTTTGACAATCTTGCAGAATATGCACTCCTGCGGCTGCTGTGGAACACCTGCTCCGCCTTCCTGTGCCGCAAGCTTCTGCTCTATCTGAGATCTCTGCTCAGGAGGCATCTGCTGCAGCTGTGCCATCTGTTCCGGGGTGAGTTGTACCATACCCTAGATTTAGAAAGAACATATTTAAATGTTTACATTTTAGGCTTTAGGTAATAGATAAAGGAGACATAAAAACACTCATGATCTTCTCTGTTCCAAAATATTTCTCGTAAGATTCTCACAGTCAAAAGTCTTGTCAAAAGCTTCAGTCGGTGAATATCTTTCAGGACTGTCCCTAAAAGACATGTATTTACCGTATATCTCATCCAGTGCCTTAATATCAACATCTATTACTTCTGTCGCAGCAGACATAGGATCAATACCGTCTTTGATATATGATGATATATGTTTGACAATAATCTCTCTGTCTTCCGCATTTTCATATTTTGCCTCAATATCACTTTCAACATCCTCAAGAACCATTCTGTTTACGTTTCTTGGAGTTATTTCATTCTCTTTAAATGCCTGATAAAATTCAGATTTAGGGTCAAAGACAGTATGTTTTGCTTCAATAATTTCTAGGAGAACAAGTGTATCTATAGCTTTAGATCCCTCATCGCTGAACTCACCATACCTCTCCATATTCATATTATCTATCACAGGCATCCCTATATTCTTATCATTGTCCTGCAGCAGCAGAATGCCCGCAATCTCATCGTACGGCATCTGCTCATTTATAAGGTCTACTGCAAGCCCGTCATATCCTTCCGCTTCTAAAAGATAAGCGCTCAGGACATCAAAGCCATAGTTTATGAGATTTCGCATTTTCTTGAGTTTTATTGTCATGTCTTCCGGTTCAAAATCCTCTTCACCATATGAGAATACCTTTTTTTCCTTCATAAGATACGCAATATTCCTGTTGCTGACCTTGATATCTTCTAATATAGAAAAGATAGTTCTATCTACACCAGTCTCGCAATCATCAATTTCCATAGAACCTTCATAAACATCCATATTAACCACTATATCATCAATAAGGACTTAAAAATATATAAATATACACCATATTGCACCATAAAAGTCTGGATATTTAAGCATACGGACCTAATATATAAAAGGGATGTATTCTCATGAAAATAACGATAGACAACTCAGATGTCCTGAAACTGACATTCAAAGGTTCTGTCAATATTGTCCGGGAAGTGACGCTGCCGAAAGAAGCGATTGCTCCTATTGCCCGGGCTCTGAAAATTTTTGATAATGACTTGCATCATATCTCCTCAGCTAATAAAACCCTATAACCGAATACTATATATACTAGCTTCTGACAATTATCTCCTAAACGGTAGATATATATGGATAAATTATTATATGCTAAAAAACCCGCAAGATATATGATTCTCTTGTTTTTTGCTCTCATGTCGGCCTGTGCCTTGTCCGCACCGGCGTTTGCAGATGATATAATACTTTCTATAATGACTGATTCTACAACTTATGTGGCCGGTGAAAATATAACTGTCTGGGGTTCAGCAATGATGTTCCCCTATCCTGTCAGTTATGTCAATATATCTATATCTCTTATAGATTCTTCAGGTGAGACTGTTGAACAGATCATAGATGTCACAGGTGAGTACGGCGATTTCAGATCCATACTTCATGCACCTTATGTGGCAGGCCTATATAATGTGACAGTGACCGTAATTAATGCCACAGCCACAGTTCCCATAACAATTACTGTCTTTGTCTCAGTCATAGATATAGCTGAGATGCGTGCCGAACTTGTGGGAGACTCTTTTGTCATCTCATCATTTGGCGCACCGGAAGATCATTCAATCACGCCTGACCCGTCCATGGGAGATGTCATGGCAGCAGTATACACAATAGACTCTAATAATTACTACATGCTTCTTGAGAATGTTTCCGATTCATACGACAGGCTGTATGTCAGCAATGATGCTGATTTCACATTCTCCGGCGATGACGGCCATTACCTTGAAGAAGGCTCAGTCCTGAATATAGGCAGCCAGAAATATACAATCTGGTATATTGACCCGAAAGGAAATTTTATAGTTTTCGCAAAGCGCATCCGGCACGTCTTTGAGCCGCCATATCTGGAGACAGGCCTTCTGGTGCTCGCATTGGATTCTGAAGGTGACCCGATATATAATACAGAAATCCTGATAGATGTCTTTGATTCTGAAGACAATATTGAGATATTTAATCTTTCTGTAGGCTACACAGACACCAACGGCATCCTGAGCACAACACTGGAGCTGTCCACGCTTCCCGGAACGCATTCTATAATATTCAATGACGGCCTTGCTTCCGAATCATATCGCATTGAGATATTCAGCCTCATAGTGTCTGTGGTTGACACATCAGACAACCCTGTAGACAAGGTATCGCCTGGAGATACAATATTCATGAAAGCATCAGTCCTTGATTCAGAAGGCAATCTTATTGTGGATGATGTCGAAAAGTCTGAGGTAAAGATATCAGGCCACGGCACTCTGGAAAAGATGGTTCTCTCTCCCGACAGTGACGGTGTTTTCAGAGGTAGCTATATTATCCCTGCATCAGCAAAAAACAAATATCTGGTGCAGTTCAAGTTCATGTATGACGGCAAACAGGAAGTGCGAAATATACACATAGATGTAGACAATAATGATCTTTCAATATATCCTATATCTACAGGTTTCGGCCTGTCGGGCAGCCTGGCTCCCGGAGAGAGCAGCGCAATGATCATATCCGGATCTGATATAAAACATAAGAACCGTATAGATCTGTATGGTATGACTGACGGCTGTGACACATCTGCCATAAGTCTTGAGGCCATATATGATAATAATAATGTTGATGTATCAGACGGAGAGTACCAGCTTTTCAGGCTTTCTGATTATGTCAATTATGCAGCTATGCCAAAAGATGTGCGCAACCGCCTTAAGCATGTTTATGGAGACAAGTCATGCGTCATGGTATTCAATGCTCCTGATATGGGAGGCATATACAGGCTGGCCGTATCAGTCAACATGGATGGCGACATAAAGGAAGTATCCTCTTCCATCAGGGTAAATGATGTATTTGTCAGCATTGTATCGCCTGACGGCACAGTGTTGCCGGGGGAGCGTGCCTATTTTGCTGTCAGTGCGCAGGATGCTCTGACAGGTGATAATATCTCTGCTGAAGCTATAGTGTCTGCAAGCCTCCTTAAGGTCACAGCACGCA
>WTCA01000029.1 GCA_013138805.1 archaeon
TTATGTCGGTCTTTTGGGCTGGTCATTGAAGCGGTTTCTGAAGCTGTTTGACAGGCTGGATTCTTTTTTTGACAGTTTGAGCCATGGCAGGGATTCCGGCCATGAGGTAAAAGGGAGGATAGGAAAATGAATTTTGCCAATCCACAGTATCTTGTCCTGTTCGGTCTCCTTCCATTGGTGTATTATATATATGTGTCCAGCCAGAGGAAGAAGCGGCTGTCTGCAATAAAATTTTCAAGCTTATCTTTGATACGAAAGTCTGTGAATTTAGGCATATCTGCCAAAAGGAACAGGATAATCTTTGTTGTTGAGATGCTTGTCCTTGTGTCTTTAGTCTTTGCCATCTCAGACCCGCAGATTGAGCTTATGCATAAGGGAGAGGGAGTGAATGTTGTGCTTGCTCTTGATGTTTCAGGTTCGATGTCTGCCACAGACTACAAGCCTACAAGGATGGAAGCGTCAAAGGAGAGCGCTTTAGTGTTTGTGGAGAGCCTTGAGCCTGAGGACCGGGCCGGCATTGTCGTGTTCTCTGACGGGGCGACGACGCAGTCTTTCCTCACACCGTCGTGTGAGAGGACTGTGGCCAATCTTAAGTCTATCACTGTGAGACAGGGCAGGACTGCTATCGGTGACGGTCTTGCGCTTGCTGTTGACATGGTGACTTCTGTGCCCAGCAGGAAGAAAGTTGTGATTCTTCTAAGTGACGGGGTAAACAATGCGGGTGTCATAGGGCCTGATGAGGCAATAGGTTTTGCCAAGGATCAGGACATTCAGGTGTATACTGTCGGTATGGGATCCAATGAGCCTGTGATACTTGGATATGATTGGTATGGTAGGCCACAGTATGCTGAGTTTGATGAGGCTACTTTGAAAAAGATCGCTGTCGAGACCGGCGGCGACTATTTCAAGTCTGTTGACGGCGAGACTTTGAATGAGATATACAAGACATTGTCTGAGAAGATAGATCGGAAAAAAGAGCCGACAAGCACTGCCTTGTGGTTTATGATGCTTGCTTTTTCGTTAGTGGTGCTTGACCTGTATCTCAGGCAGGTTAAGTACAGGGTGATATCATGATATTTTGCCGGTGTGTTTAAGTGAGATTGAGATATGGTCTTGTTTTCATTGCGTCATTAGCTGTGTTTATACTCTTTCCTTCTATCCTGTATGCACAGAATATGCTTGCAGTTGAGAAGATGGTTCAGCCGGTGTCTGTCGCTTCCGGCGGGACGGTCAAGATACTTTTGAATATCACCAATCCTTTCGGTACTGAGATTGTGGTCAAGGTGCGGGATTCTAATTCTGTAGGGGGAAACATTGTGGACACTGTATGCCAGATGGCTACACTTTCTTCCGGTTCAGGCATTGCAGAGTATATGGATCTTCAGGCGGTGATGCCGGGAAACTATACGCTGGGCGTCATTGAGATGAAGTATACTGATCCTGTGACTGGTGAAGTTGTTGTTGTCAAAAGCACCCAGGATATTGTTGTTGAGGTCACCGGAGATTCCGGTAATGTCGTATCATCGTCTACACAGACTATAGAGAACTGCCAGTTTGATGATGAGGAGAGCCAGGAGCAGGAGCAGTGTTCTCAGGAGTCTCAGGAAGAGCAGGAGGAGCAGTCTCTTATGGACAAGCTCAAGGAGATGATGCAGGAACAGCAGGAGTCTCGCGAGCAGCAGCAAGAGCCATCTTTGCAGGAGCAGAGCCAGACTGAGCAGAAGCTGTCATCTGCAAGGCAGAATTCAGCACATGACATGAACTCTGTGAAGCAGGGGCTCAGTGAGCAGGCGAAAGTTATGCAGGAACAGCTTGAGGATGAGCTTGATTCCGAGCTTTCTGAAAACAAGGATTTTCAGGAGATGCAGAAGGATCTTGAGGAAAAAGGGTATGCTCTGGATTCAAAAGATGTTCCATCTCTGAAAGGGAACGAGACAAATTTCACTTATGATTACAAGAATGATGCCGGTGAGAAGGCTTCCATATCGGGAAATATGAAGGATGGGGATGTTTCTGACCTGAAGAAGATGAGCCCTGAGGATGAGATGCAACTGGGCTCTGACCTTGAGAGTGATGAGGAGTTCCAGGAGATAAAGGAGCAGCTTGAAAGCCAGGGCTATGAGATGGACAAGACTGAGTTTGACGGTCTTGATTCAGATAATAAGACTGAGTTTATGTCATCTTTTAAGAAGCCTGACGGTAAGACTGCTAATGTGACAGGCTCTATTAAAGACGGCAAGCCTTCTGATATGGCGCATCTGTCTGATGATGATATCTCAAACATCAATGATGCGCTTGAGGCATCTGAAGAGTATCAGGAAGCTGTTGAAGAGATGGAGTCTAAGAACATGTCTTTGCCTGATAATCCTACTGTGAATCCTATCAGGAACGGGAAGGCAGAGGTCAGCCAGGGGAACATCACCGCCACTGTTGGTGTGGACGGCAATGAGACTAAGGTGCTTGATGTAAATATTGATGACGGCAGGACTCTTGTGGATAAACTTAAGGTTCCGTTTTTGATTCTTTTGCTTTTTGGTCTCGCCCTGTCATATTATCTTTATTCAAAGAGGAAGTCTATACCGTCCCTGGATATGGGTCTGGCTGTGCCTAAGAGGAAGAAGAAGATTGATCCGGGGAAGTCTGCATTGCTGAAGCTCAGGCGTGCCGAGAAGCTGTTTGAGGAGGGAAAGATGAAAGAGGCCTATACTGCGGTCTCTTCAGCTGTCCGGTATTATTACAAACATACTTTGGATCATTCTGCTGAGAAGGAACTGACAAGCACTGAGGCTATACGGCTTTTGAAGGAAGGTGATTCTTCTGATGTTTCAAAGGCGAAGGAATGCTTTTCCTTGTGCGACCTTGTAACGTTTGCCAAGTATAAGCCTAATAAGAAAGATTTCGGGAAGATTTTGGTTTTGGGCAGGGAAATTGTAGGGTGAGGTGTGAGATATCATTATGAGACTATTAATTTTTACAGAAGGAACAATCCTGATGCATAAGAATGCAGCAAGTCATACTCGCAATCAGATTATTCGGCAAGTTGAGGAAAATGAAGAATCAGTCAGTGATTATAAATCCTATGTGCCTGTAGGTGATGCAGTCAAAAAATTGCATGAATGGAAAAAAGATGGTACAGAAATATAGTATTTGACTTCCCGCAAAAAACAGGAAGAAATCATACAAATCCAAGATGTTTTAAAAAAACATAATTTTCCTGAAGGTCAACTATTATTCTGCCGGAAAGATGAAGAATACAGAGATGTTGCAGAAAGAGCAATGCCTGATGTTTTAGTTGAGGATGATTGCGAAAGTATAGGCGGGATAGATGAGATGACAATCACTCATATCACGCCTGAAATTAAGAAGAAAGTCAGGTCAGTGCCAGTCAAAGAATTTGGCGGGATTGATCATCTTCCAGATAAAATATTTGAGTTATGATGAAGGGATTTTTAATTATTTTCTTTCCCTTTCTCTTCCAGCGCTTTTTCGATATGATACAGGTTTACGATATCTTCCTTGTTGTATTCCAGAAGCTTTTTCAAAGAGTTCTCGCATCCGTTCCGGTATCTTTTCCAGAGTCTCACCGCTTCAAGGCCGCTTGTTATGCCTGAGTCTCTTGATAAGTTGAGCATGATCTCTATCTTTTTCTGGCCGCCTTTCCAGCCGTGCTTCCAGCAGGAGTACATAAGGTCGTGATGCTCTAAATTTGAGAAGTCAATATTGGGGTACTTGTGCGAGAGAAAGGGTATGTCAAATCTCTTGCCGTTGAAGGTGACTATCTTTTTTGTATTTCTTATCATGTCGCTGAGGCTGTCTTCTGTAAGGTCTATGCCTTCCACAAGCTGGATGACTTCTTCCCCGTTGTAGATGCCTATGACTGTTACGCTGTTCCTGTATTTGCTCAGGCCGGTTGTCTCTATGTCAAGGTATTGCTTCAAGGATATCACATTTCTGTTATTTTTATAGGACAATCGTCTGGTCTCTTTTGGGTCCGACAGACACTATCTTTATCGGAAGATTGAGGTATGATGAGATGAATCTGATATACTCTTTTGCGTTGTCGGGAAGGCTGTCATATTCTTTTGCTGCGGTTATGTCTTCATCCCATCCTTTAAATTCTTTGTATATAGGTGTAATGTCTTTCAATGCGTATGGATCTCCTGGGAAATCTTCAGTCTCTTTTCCGTTTATCATATATCCTGTGCATATCTTCAGGGTATCGAATCCTGATAGGACATCAATCTTTGTTATTATGAGCTCTGTCAGACTGTTAAGGTTTTTTGAGTGATTGAGCATTATAAGGTCAAGCCATCCGCATCTTCTTGGTCTTCCTGTCGTGGTGCCGTACTCATGGCCTTTGTCTCTCAATCGTTTGCCTGTATCATCATCTAGTTCTGTAGGGAACGGGCCTTCTCCTACCCGCGTTGTATAGGCTTTCATGATGCCTAATACATCTGTGATTCTCCCGGGACCTACGCCGGAGCCTGCACAGGCTGCTGATGCCACCGTGTTTGATGATGTGACAAAAGGGTATGTGCCGTGGTCTATATCGAGAAATGTGCCCTGAGCTCCTTCGAAAAGAACTTTTCGCCCTTTGTCAAGTTCGTGATTTATGAAATTTGAGCTGTCAAATATCAAAGGCCTTATCTTTTCTGCAGCCTTTATGTATTCTTCTATGATTTCATCTGCACTGCCATTAAATCCAATCCTATTGAAATAATCTTTGTTGTTGTCAAGTATGCTGCGTATCTTATCTGAAAGGCTTTTGTCTGTCAGGAAATCATACATCCTTATAGTATCAGACCTTCCTGTCTTGGACATGTATGCGGGTCCTATGCCTCTGCCTGTGGTGCCTATCTTATCTTCTCTTAAATTTTCCTCATAGCTGTCGATTGCTATGTGCCATGGCATGATTGCGTGTGCGTTGCCTGCTATACGGAGGTTATCTATCTTGTGTCCTCTTTTTTCAAGGTCTTCAATCTCTTCACACAGCACTTTTGCGTCGATGACAACACCGCTGCCTATTATGACTGTCTTGTCTTCATATAGGATTCCTGACGGTATCAGATGGAACTTGTAGGTCTCGTCATCAATTACGATTGTGTGGCCTGCGTTGTTACCGCCCTGGAACCTTACCACAATGTCTGATTCTTCTGTAAGGAAATCTACAAACTTTCCTTTGCCTTCATCGCCAAATTGCGTGCCTACTATAATTGTGCCGCTCATAAAGAAACCTTCCTCATACAAGAATTTGGTCGGCTGTGTTATTAAATCATTCTGTTTTTTGTTTTTTCAGGTGATGAACTTTTGAGAAATGATGCCTGCTCTGTTTTTTTATCTTTATCCTGCTGTCAAGCATCATCATACTCATGCAGGTCATCCCTGTGCCTGAAAGAATAAGAAGGGCTGACTGGATGAGGGTGAGAGTAAGAGGGTCCATGCTGATATTTGTGCTTTGTTGGATAAATAAGTTTTTTATGATAGGATTGGATAATGTTTATGAATTGTTGTAGAAATCAGACACTTTTTCATCTTTTGTGATAATCAGCCTGAATCTTTTTTTCATCTGAAATCTTTTTTCGCGTATGTGTGCGTCATATCCTGATTCTTTGGAAAGTTCTTCCAGATCAAGCACATAGATTTCTGAAGGATTTTTGTTGTTTATTTCCCAATAGCTTTGATCCGGATAATATTCTTTTAGTGCCTGGCTTTTTGGCTGTTTTATCTTGTAGTGCTGTTCAACACAACTTTTGCATCCGCAGGGTTCTATCATTATAGTGGGCTCTGTCTTCATCTCTAAAAAATCATTCAATACTTCATGTATGCCAAAGAAATTATTGGACATGACAAAGTCTGGCCTGGCTATGGACTTGTCTGTCAATACATCTTCAATCCTTTTTTTTAGAAAACTGTATTTTCCTATATTTCCCTCAAATAGCTGATACGGATCAATCCCTATAGCTTTTGAGAAATGTTTGCCGGATCCTAGTGTTTCTGTACCTGAAAAACCAGAACCTACACACCAGAGAGTCTCATTTTCACCAATCAAGCCTGTTTTTTTCAAGATTTTGGATTTTGTTGCGTTAGTTAAATATTTATTGCTGTTATAAGCGAGTACGGGATATATTCCTAATAATGCAAGGTAACCTAACATGGAAATATTACAATTGTTTAATTTTATAATGATGACTGATAATTTGATATTTAATGGAATATATTAAAGATGAGGTTAACTTTCAATATTTTCCAAGACATTCCTGTGTGAAACAGTTGGCATTTACTGCGCTGTGCCCGGGATTTATCCAGCATGATTTTCTGTCTTCTGATATTTCTCCGTCTTCCTCTCTGCACAATGCCTGAGCTTCGGGGTCATCAATCGATAGCATCTTTGATATCACTTTCTCTTTGCATTTTTTTATATTGTATTCCAGGCGTTCTCTGCCTGAGTCCAGGGTGTTCATGTTTTCCATCTTTTCTGCGATGTCATCTGAAATCTTTATGCTGTTGCAGAGACCTATACTGTCTGATGATGGATTGCTGAGCGCAATCTCTGTGATGCAGTCTGATATCAGGTCCAGCTCTTCTGTGGCTGACCATTTTCCTATATATATGCTATAGCAGATTTCTGGGTCGTCTTGGATTTTTGCCCTGCACAGCAGCTGGCTCGGCTCGTGTTTTATCTTTTCGCATGTGCTAATACTTTCTGCATTTTTTGCTACAGCATTGCTGCAGACTTTCCATATAGTTTTATCATCTTCAAATGGATTGCATGCTTTAGGGCTGGTCTCAAATGTGAATGCTGTCATGTAGCATTCTTTGTGCTCAATATATGTGGCCGGTATGTTTTTACATATCTTTGTGTCTCTCTCTTTTTCTGCAAAAGCTATCATGCAGCCGTATCTTGTGGTATCTTCCGGTATCTTTTCGCAACCTGAGACTTTACCGGTATCTATTATTTTTTGAATAGTTGATGTGTAGCATTTTTTCTTGTGTGTGCTTGTCCCTATCTGTGCGCATATAGATATGTTTCCTGTCAGTTCAGATATCTCAAGCAGGCACTCATCAGGGTAAGCAAGTTTCATGCAGCCGTCAGGATCTTTTGCTTTTATTGATGCCTGCGTGTAGCAATCTTTCCTGTCCCAGCTTGCTGTTATGTCTGCGCAGTATTCCCATTTTCCTGTTGAAGTTGCATAGTTGAAGTAGCAGTCATCTCTTTGAGATTCTTTTGGTATCATCCGGCAGTATTCAATATCGCCTGTCACATTTGCCGCTGCCATGTAGCAGTAGCTTTTTGCGATTTCGCTTGAGAGCTGTTCACAAATCTTTGCGTCTTTTGTCTTTTCTACTATGAATGCGTAGCATGTGCCTATCATCATAGACTGGCCCATGCCTCCGAAGACTTTTATCTGATCGCAGTATTTTGTGTCAAGTGTTATCATCGCTTTGCACATCTTGTCCTGTGATGTTGTCTCTTTTGTCATGTTGCTCATCAGGTCGCATAAGTCTTCGTCATCTTTTGCTATGGCGACCGCCATGATGCATCCGTCCCTGAGAGGTTCTATATCTATGTTTTCTGTGCAGATATCTATGTCTTTTTTGTATGTTGCGGCTTGGGTGAAGCAGGCAATCTTTTCCGCTTCATCTGTTATACTTATGCATTCGGATGGATCTTTGATTATGTTTTCTGATGAGTCCTGTGCGCCTGTTCCGCCGAATCCTGTGCAACCTGAGATGAATAATAGTGATATCATTATTGCTGAAATAAGAGAAAGAGAATTCTTGTTCTTCATAGATTAAATTGTTGTTGTTTTGTTTATATTTTAATAGGTGATAATGACTATGTTTTAATTTATGGCTGCTAATGTTTTTAATTTCATCTCTGTTCTGTCTCCGTTTGTTCATACCTTCTTTTTCAGTTGGTGTCAACCCAATTAATATTTTATATACTATTAAATATATTTAATAAGTATGAACATATTAACAAAAATCTTGCTTTTTTTACTGTTTTTGCTTTCGTTGAGTTTGCTTGGCGGGACAGTGTTTGCTCTTGATTGCAGTCAGGGAGACCTCTGTGTAAATGAGACTGGCTGGTGGTTTGATGGCGGTGATTTCAACGCAAGTGCGACGCCGATACAGTCTGCTGTCGATAATGCAACTTCTGGCAATGCAGTCTATGTGTGGAATGGGACTTATAATGAAGAGATAATAGTTGACAGATCATTAATTATAGGAGGGCAGAGCAATAATGATACATTTATAATCGGTGGTTTTAATGTTTCCGAAAATAATGTCACTCTTAAGAATTTCAACATATCTTCCGGACTTAGCGGCAGTTATAAGACAGGAATATATCTGGTTTCGGATAACAGCAATATTCTAAATAATTCTATTCACAGTATCACTGGGCCAAATGGTGTTTCAGATAACGATGGAACACCTGCATATGGAATCTATTCCTCAAATTCGCAAAATACGACAATTTATATGAACTCAATTTACAATCTGCGGGGTGGAAATGGTGGTGATGGATATAATGCTGCGTATGGCCATAATAACGGAGGTTCTGGAGGTAAAGTTTATAGCATATATTTATTATCTTCTAAATATTGTAATATTACTGATAATTTTATTTATTCATCTAATGGCGGAAATGGCGGAGCTGGCTGGTTTTATTGCAACTTTGGTTGTAATGGCGGCGCAGGCGGAAGCGGAGGTTATACCTACGGGCTATATGTTTCTGATGATAACAACAGCATGATTGATTCTAATGAGATGTATCTTTTAACTGGAGGTAATGGTGGTGCAGCTTGGATAGGTGGCTATAGTTACGATTATTATGGGAACGGCGGCTCAGGCGGCGGCGGAGTCGGGATATATATGACAGCTTCAGTGCAGACAGACATTCTAAATAATTCGTTTTTTGATTTATTTGGCGGGAACGGAGGTTCAGGTCCTACAAATGAATGTAATTGCGGGGGCGGACAATGCTGTGGTGGTTCCGGAGGGTATGCTATGGGTGCATATATTGCTTCTTCAGCTTTATCAGTAAATGTTTATTCAGACAATAATATTTCAGGTCTCACGGGTGGAAATGGTGCAACTACATCAGGTTCTGGCGGTAATGCTTACGGTGTATATGTAGGTACGGCAGAGTCTAATGATATTGTAACAGGAATTTATCACATATCTTACTTGACTGAATCTCAGATACAAACATCAGGATCCACCTATTATGTTTATCCGGAACAACAAGATGCATATCATATAACACCCTATTCTGGGCGTGTTTTTAATGTATCTGCATATAATATCCGATGGATGACCACCACATCATTTGCAGGAAATTACAGTTTGTACTCTATGCATGAAGATGTGCGCGGGGATATTGAGTTAAATCTGACAAAAGAGCAGGTTAATTGTTCTAATGATTCAATTTGCAATTATGAATGGGTAGTTCCAGATGACGGATACTGTTATTATATAACTGTTAATACCACCGCCACTGATTCGGGCACATCGCCTTATTGTATCTGCTCAAACTCTTTTGTCATGGTAGAAAATCAAAGCGCGAGTTTTGAGCAATCAGGAACTGACCATCTGGATGTAGATGATTTATTGATTAATCCAGACCTAAACATATCTGCATTTGTATATAGAGAATTAAACAATTCAATCGATGATGTCTGGGTAAATGTAACAATGCCAAACACAACAGTAAAAACATATTATCTTGAAAATACTACAATTGCAGATGAGACACAGACATGGTTTAGGATTTTAAATGCAACCCAGGAATTCAGCAGTCAGTTAGGTCAATACAATGTAACGTTTTATGTGAATTCCACTTTAAATGGTTCAGCAATAACTCAACAGATTCCTGTGCCTTTAACAGAATTCTATATAGAAAATATAGCCATCTCACTTGATCAGGATAAAGATGTTTATAATCCCGAAGAAAACATAACCGTTTTTGGACATATAACTTTACAGCCATATGACACAAATGTGACTGATAATACAATTCATGTTTATCTGAATGAAATTGAATTGTTATATAATTCAACTACAGGACTGATATCTTCAGACGGGAACGAATCTTTGACAACAGATGCCTTAGGAAACTACAATTACACACTTCAGGCACTCATGGAATCCGGGACTTATACGCTAAAAGTGAATTTGACTGACTCAAATGGAATAATCAACCAAAACCAGACAAATTTCACTTCAAGAATCGCAATAAGAGATCAACATGTATTTTTATTACAGGAATCAATTAAGTATATAGTTCCTAATCACTTGATAAATATCTCAGCTTTTGTTTATAAAAATGTTGATAGTCCCATCGATAAAGTCTGGGTAGATGTAACAATGCCAAACACGACAGTAAAGACATATTATCTTGAGAACACTACAATCTCAAATGAGACACAGATGTGGAATAATACTTTGAATGTCTCTGATGAATTTAACAATATAATGGGGCAGTATAATGTTACTTTTTATGCTAACTCAACACTCTTGAACAGTTCAACAATAACACAGGAAATACCACTGCCTGCAACAGATTTTAATATTATTGACATGACAGTTTTAGTCAATTCTGACAAATCAATTTATACGGTCGGTGAGGAGATAATCGTATCAGGAAAGGCATTTTTTAGTGTTATTACAAATGTGACAGACAACCTTATCTCAATCTGGCTTGATGAAAAAAAATTGAAATTGCGGTATGATGGATTTTTAACTAAAAGTTGGGGATTGTCTGGTTGGGACTATTACAGGCCCGTAATAATTCAAAATACAGCAGGCAACTTGACTGATTATCTTGTCCTTATCCAGACCAATATGAGCCAGGCATATTCTGATGGAAAAATAGAGCAGGACTGCGCTGATATAAGGTTTGTTGCAGATACATTGAGCGAATATACTTATGCAGTATCAGAATGTAATCTGGCAGAAGACGGCATTGTAAACTCCTGGATAAACATCACCCTGTCTAATGGAAACACAACAGTCTATATGTTCTATGGCAATACTTCTGCAAATTATACAGGTACACTATTGGATGATGTGTGGGATAATGTAAGTCATTTAGGTATTTATGGCGGATTATTCAGCTATAATTGCAGTGGTTATGGGGATTGCTTTGAAGAATATGATACTCCTGAAAATTATACTGACTTCTATAGTAAAATGAATAGCAATCCTAATTATTCAATAGATATGCAGCATAGGCTGGGCGTATCCGCAGGACCATTTACTCATACATGCATCTTAAAATCAAACGGCAGTGTTGAATGTTATGGTGCTACTTATAGTGGTTTTAGTGGTTACAGTGGTGGAGATGCTATTGGTGTGACGGCAGGAGTCTGGCATATGTGTATATTGAAATCAAACGGCACTGTGGAGTGTTTTGGACAAAATAATGATGGCTGTGCGGAAAGCTACGATGGCGGAGATGCTGTTATGGTCTCATCAGGATTTGATAATACGTGTGTCCTGAATTCAAACGGTAATGTGACATGTTATGGAGACAATACGCATGGGCAGTCTAACAATTATGATGGCGGAGATGCTATAGGTGTTTTTGCGGGCGGTTCAATTCTAACAAGTAAGGGCCATACCTGTGTTTTGAAAACAAATAGCAATGTGGAGTGTTACGGAAATAATGATTATGGTCAGTCTTATAACTATACTGGCGGAGATGCTATAGGTATCTCACTGAGCAGCATGCATACATGTATTTTGAAATCAGACGGCAATGTGACATGTTATGGAGACAATTCGTATGGGCAGTCCTATAACTATACCGGCGGAGATGCTATAGGTGTTTCTGTAACTGAGGGACATACATGTATCCTGAAATCAAACGGCAATGTGGAGTGTTATGGAGACAATAATTATGGGCAGTCTAATAATTATACCGGTGAAGATGCTATAGGTGTTTCTGCGGGCGGTATGCTTTTTATGGGTGCTTATACATGCATCTTAAAATCTGACAGCAATGTAGAGTGTTGGGGGGATAATGGACAGGGGAAGTCTAATAATTATACGGGCAGCGATGCAAAGAATCCGTTCCGTACATACGCATCTCCGGAACCTGTTTTATATACTGGGTCTGAGCAGGCAACGACTACAGATTCGGACGGGAACTATAATTATACAATTCAGGAACCTTTGGAAGATGGAAGTCATATATTAATAATTAACCTGATAGATCAGTATGGATATTACGGAGAAAACCAGACAACATTTGAAGTTGATGGAACATTACCTACAATAACTTTCATCGACTTAACAACACAGACAGGAACTTACTCGCAAGATTATGTAGAAGCAAATGTGACGGCAACAGATGACAATATGGCAGATGTAACAATTTACCTCTACAATACAACAGGGTTAGTGCAAAGCTACACAGACTCAACAGGATTCTTCCATAATTTCACAAACCTGGATGATGGAACATATTATCTAAACGCAACAGTAAATGACACGGCAGGCAACACAAACCAGACCGAAACGAGAACAATGACTATTGATGCAACGAATCCTCAAATATCCTACAACCAGGATACAGACAGCACTGGAACTTATAACCGAAACTGGACATTTATAAATATTACAGCAAGTGATACAAACAAAGATACTGTATTGTTTGAATGGAATGGGACAAACGAAACTTTTGATGGGAACGATGGTGATTATTACTGGGAAAATAAGACCGGACTTTCAGATGGGACTTACACAATAAAAGTCTATGTAAATGATACCTTTGGATACATGAACCAGACAGAAACCAGAATGATAACTATTGATACAATTTCGCCATTAATAATAATACTCTCTCCTGAAAATGCAACATCTCTCCCTGCAGGGACAACGCAAACATACATAAATATCACGACCGATGAGAATGCAACCTGCCGATATAATACAACAGATTCCTGCTATGAGAACTCTAGTGATTTCACAATTACTGGAAATCAGGATCATTCTTTCCTTTACACAGGACTGTCTGATGGAAATACATACAATCTTTATTACTGGTGCAATGATACTTATGGACACATAAATGCAAATTCGATATATCATACATTTTCAGTGTCATCGCAGACTGCATATTGCGGCGACGGGGTATGCAACAACGGCGAGACCTGTTCTACATGTTCATCTGACTGCGGCTCATGTTCTTCAGGTGGCGGTTCTTATCAAATCCCGCAAGATGACCAGGGGGAAGATGAGGATAATGAGACTAATGAAGATGATGAAAGAGATTATGATGAGATTTCTGACCTGACAGATGATGACTTAAACCAGACCTTGCAGCAGGATGATGAGAATAAGATTGAGATCAATGAGACTGTTGCGCGCGAGTATATTGAACATGTTGAAGACCTATTGTCCGGATTAAGGGGGAAAGGCTATAAAGTGATAGATGAAGCTGCTGAAATGATAACTCTTGCCCGGCGGGCTTTAGATGATGGCAGTTATGAGGAGGCATATAATCTGGCAAGAAAGGCTGAGAACCTGATTCTTGAGGAAGATACAGGGGTTGCCGGTGATGGTACATCAACAGGACATGCAGGATTGTTTCCTGGCGCATATGTGCTTTTATTGATTGCTCTTTTTGCTCTTGGAACGTATGTGTGGCTTAGGAAGAGGGATGTTGCAGTGTCAGAGCCAGAGGATACTATATATCTGAAATCGCTTGTTGAACGTATGGCTGTGATTGAGCGTGACGAACAGGAGATTAGCCATAAGCTTGATATTGTCAAAAATTTAATATCCGGCCTGATAAATTACTTGAAGAGAAAAAAATGATATTATGATATAATATGTTTGATATTTTATAATGCCTTATTTATTATGATATGGTACAAAAATATTTAACATTAGCACAACCCCACGCAAACATTTATAAAGGTAATGGAGAAAAATATCTTGTTCAACGTTGGCTTGAGAACCTCATGCTAATACATTAGGATTATAGTGTTCTTTTAACATACCACTTTGAACTCATCGATTGTATCTTTTACAGATATTTGAGATAACAGGTAATAATTATGGGAAGAGTCCATCATCCAAGAAGAGGATCGCTCGCATTCAGGCCTAAGTCTCGGGCGAAGAGGATTTATCCAGTGATGAGTACGCTTCCGAAAACTTCAGATGTCAAGATACAGGAGTTTGCAGGCTACAAGGTCGGCATGACACATATAATTATGGTCAATAACAGAAAAGGTTCTGTGACATACAACCAGGAGATATCTGTTCCTGTAACTGTTCTTGAATGCCCGAAGCTCAAGGTTGTCGGCATGAGGACGTATTCAAGAGATGCTTACGGACTTAAGACAATTGCTGAGTCATGGGCTGTTGACAAAGATTCCAAAGATATAAGCCGTGCCGGTGTACATAATGAAAAGGCAAAATCAAAAGATTTCAGGAAAGATATAGAATCTGTTTCAGAGGTTCGCCTGATTGTTCATACAAAGCCAAAAGATACTGGTGTCTCTAAGAAGACTCCTGAAGTGTTTGAGGTTACAGTCTCAGGAAAGGATGCTGAAGAGAAACTGAAACTGGCTGAGGAAAAGCTTGGCAAAGATATAGATGTCTCTGAAATATTCAAGGCAGGCGACATGATTGATGTCCTCTCTGTCACTAAAGCGAAAGGCTTTTCAGGGCAGGTCAAAAGGTATGGTGTCAAGCTTCTTGCAAAGAAGTCTGAGAAGGTAAAGAGGAAGCCTGGAAATCTTGGGCCTTTCCATCCGCACAAGACAAGCTGGACTGTCGCACAGGCAGGAAATCTTGGGTATAATAACAGGACAGAGCTTAACAAGATGATTGTGAAGATAGGCGAGAATGATGTTGACCTTAAAGGCGGTTGGCTTAATTATGGTCTTGTAAAGTCCAGCTATGTGATGGTCAAGGGATCTGTTCCCGGATCTTCAAAGAGGCTTGTCAGGTTCAGGGCACCGGTAAGACCTCATAGCTGTTCCTATGATGATCCACAGATAACTTATGTTTCACTTGAAAGCAAGCAGGGTGTTTGAATATGAAAGCCAGCATAATATCTATTGAAGGCAGGAAAGGCGTTGAGATAGCTTTGCCTCCGCAGTTTTCAGAGATATACAGGCCTGATGTCATAAAGAGAGCTGTGCTTGTGATACAGAACAACAGTCGTCAGCCGTATGGTGCTGATTTAAGGGCAGGCCTTAAGACATCTGCAAAACATTCTGCAAGAAGATCAATATACGGCACTCTGGCAAACAGGGGCATTGCCCGGATGAAGAGGATAAGAGTGGGCACCGGTGGTCTTTCAGGTACAGGACGTGTTGCACCTCATGCTATAAAGGGAAGGAAAGCGCATCCGCCAAAGGTTGAGAAAGATTATTCACAGAAAATCAATGATTCAGAGAGAAGGCTTGCATTGAGGAGCGCAATCTCGGCGACAGGTGTTAAGCATATTATAATTACAAGAGGGCACAAGACTGATGGCATTGCTGCTTTTCCTGTTGTCTGCGATGATAAGATTGAGAGCATAACAAAGACTGGGGATGCACTTAAGGCTTTTGAGGCTTTCGGGCTTTCCGGAGATCTTGAAAGGTCTTCAGAGAAGAAGATCCGTGCAGGAAAAGGTACTATGCGAGGCAGGAAATACAGGGTGAAGAAAGGGCCTCTTATAGTCGTAGGCGAGAACAAGGGATTGTGCGATGCTGTATCTAACATAACCGGTGTTGATGTGGTTGAAGCAAAAAACCTTAATATTGAAATGCTTGCACCAGGCACTCATGCGGGAAGGCTTACTGTCTGGACAAAATCCGCTATAGAAATGCTTGAGAAAGAAAAGCTGTTTATGTGATAATTATGAAAAACAGGCAGATACTTAAATTTACGCATCTTACTGAGAAGGCAATGAACAATGTGGAGCGTCTGAACGAGCTTGTGTTCGTCGCAGACATCAAGGCCTCAAAGCCGGAGATAAAGAAAGCTATAGAAGATGAGTACAAGGTTAAGGTTATCAGGATAAACACAACAATAGACCAGAAGAAAAGGAAAAAGGTCACAGTAAGGTTATCAGAAGACAATCCAGCCATTGATATCGCGACAAGGCTTGGGATGATATGATATGGGTAAAAGAATAATATCTCAGCGCAGGGGGCGCGGAAGCCCGACATACAGGGCAAACAGCCACAGGTACCTGACTGATGCCAAGTACAGTGCCAAAGATAAGAAAGATGTTTCCGAAGGTGTCGTAGTCGCTGTAGATAATGACCCGGGCAGGAACGCTCCGGTCGCTCTTATCAAATTTAAGAATAATGATAAAAGATACATGATTGCTTCAGAAGGCATATTAGTAGGTAAGGATATACAGGTAGGTGCAGGCTCAAAGCGTGATCTTGGCAATGTCCTTCCTGTCGGTGATATTCCTGAAGGGACTCCTGTGTTCAATATAGAGATCAGGCCTGGTGACGGAGGTAAGATTGTCAGGTCATCCGGTATGTCTGCTATCGTATCTTCACACAGCGGGGGCAAGACTGTTGTAAAGCTTCCTTCAAAGACATTCAAGTCTTTCAATTCCATGTGCAGGGCAACAATCGGTGTTGTTGCAGGTGGTGAGAGGAAGATAAAGCCTTTTGGTAAGGCATCTAACAAGAGCTTTAACAGGAAAGCACGCGGTAAACTTTATCCTATCACAAGCAAGACTGCAATGAATGCAGTTGACCACAAGTTTGGCGGAGATAATAAGGGTGTTCCGACTACAAGCAGCAGGAATGCACCTCCAGGTGCGAAAGTGGGTTCCATTGCTGCAAGAAGGACAGGAAAGAAGAGATAGTCTATGAGTGATATTTATGGCTGACAATGTAAAGACAGACAAGTTCGGAAAGAAGATATTTACCTATCGGGGTAAAACTATTGAAGAGCTTAAGAGCATGTCGCTGGAAGATTTCGTAAAGCTTATCAAGAGCAGAGGACGAAGGCATGCTATAAGAGGATTTTCAGATCTGGAAAAAAACCTTATAAGTGAGGTCAAGAGCAATCCCGGGAAATTTATCAAGACGCATCTGAGGGATATGATAGTACTGCCTGCTTTTGTTGGTATGAAGTTTGGTATACATAACGGCAAGGAATTTGTCTCTGTTGATATGAAAGAAGAGATGGTAGGCCACAGGCTTGGTGAGTTTTCACAGACAAGAAAAGTGCTTAAGCATAGTGGTGTCGGTGTTGGCGCAACAAAGTCAAGTAAGTTTGTAGCATTGAAGTAAGGCGAAAGCTAAGTGATTCATAATGGTAAAAATAAATCATCCCCATCCGGCAAATGAAGAAAGGGTAGCACGCAGTGGCGCAACAAATATGAGAATATCTACCAAGAATTCCGTAGAGATAAGCAGGTTTATAAAAGGGCTTGCTGTTGACCGGGCGATAGAGTGTCTTGAAGATGTCGTGACCAAGAAGAAGGCTGTTCCTTTCAAAAGGTTTATAAAAGATCAGGCTCACAGAAAAGGTGGCATGGGTCCGGGAAGATATCCGGTGAATGCTGCCATAGAATTTATCAAGCTGCTTAAGAATGTGAAGAATAATGCTGAACAGAAAGGGTTTGATGCAGAGAGGCTTGTTGTTGACAATGCACAGGCTAATCTTTGCGGCTCAAGTTTTCACAGGGGCGCAAGATCGTTCGGCAGGAGATTTTCAAAAAGCACAAATATCTCTATAACAGTAAAAGAGAAGAAAGTAAAGAAATCTGCTGCTGAAAAAGCAAAGACTGCTGCTGTTGAAAAGAAGCCTAAGGTTGTTGATACCAAGGATAAGACAGAACCTAAAAAGACAGCAGAAAAGCCTGTTGTTGAGAAAAAGCCTAAGGTTTTTGAGGCTAAGGAGAAGACAGAACCTAAAAAGACAGTAGAAAAGCCAAAAGCTGTTGAAGTCAAGGATAAGACAGAACCTAAAAAGACAGTAGAAAAGCCAAAGACTGCTGAGTCTCCGGCAAAAAAAGTTGAGGCAAAGAAATAATAATTACGAGGAAAGATTGCATGATTGAAAGAAAATTTATAGAAGATCAGATAAAATCCCTTGAGATTGAGGAATATCTTGCAAAGAATCTTGAGAAGGCAGATTACAGCCATACTGATATTCAAATAACTCCTCTTTCAACAAGGCTTATCGTATATGTCGGGCGTCCCGGTATAGCTATCGGCCGTGCAGGCAAGAATATAGAGATGATTACAAATGCGCTTTCAAATAAGTTCGGTGTAAAGAACCCGCAGCTTGATATACAGTCAATATCAAACCCTGATCTTGACGCTACCTATGTGGCTCATCAGATATCATCTGCACTTGAAAGATATGTTAAGGCGAACAGGATTGTCAATATATATCTGTCCAATATAATGAGGGCGGGTGCTTACGGTGCTGAGATACGGGTGAGCGGCAAGATTTCAGGCGGCCGTGGCAGGACTGATAAGACTCAGATAGGTTACATAAAGAAATCCGGCGATTTTGCTATAGATAATGTTGATGTAGGCTTTTCGCAGGCAAGGATGAAGCCGGGCGTACTTGGCATAAAGGTTATGATAATGAAGAACCTTCCAGAATGCATGCTTATTGAGAAAAGGATAAAAGATTTTGCTGAAGATGAAAAAAAGAAAAAGAAAGAAGCATCCGATGCTAAGAAGAAGAAAGCTGAGGAGATGGCTGAGAAAGAAGTGTCTGACGAAGGCAAGGCTGATGCAAAAGGCAAAGATACTGCTGCTGAGGGAAAGGAAGTCAAGAAAGATACCAGTAAAAAGACTGATACGGTAAAGGCAGACAATAAGAAAGATGCCGGCAAGGCTGAAAAAGCTGAGAAAGAAGTGAAGTCTGAACCGAAAAAGGATGATAAGAAGGCTGGCAAGACCAAGGCTGAGAAGTCTAAGGATGAGAAGAAGCCTTCTGCAGCCAAGAAAGATAAGCCTGAGCCTAAAAAGGAAAAAAGCACAGATGAAAAGGTAAAAAAAGAAGATAAGAAACCAGAAGTCAAGAAAAAGAAATAAGAATCAAATGTGATGGTCATGGCGATAATCCGCGCGAAAAACATAAGAGATATGAGAGCTGAAGACAGGTTCAAGAAACTTAAGGAACTGAAGCTTGAGCTTTTCAAGGAAAAAGGCAAGATTGATGTAGGCGGGATATCGGACAATCCTGGCAAGATACGCGAGTTAAGAAGAACAATCGCAAGGATACTGACAATAGATAAGGAGATGTAAGGATTCAGATGCAGGATATATGCAATAAATGTGGGCTGCCTCGCGACCTCTGTGTCTGCGAGACAATATCGAAAGAGGCGCAGAACATAGAGATAAGTTACGTCAGGAAGCGTTTCGGTAAATATTCCACACTCATAAAAGGACTTGATACAAAATCCACAAACATAAAAGAGCTTACAAAGATGCTCAAAGGAAAGCTTGCCTGTGGCGGGACATCAAAGAACGGCAGAATAGAGCTCCAGGGAAAGCATGCAGATGAGGTCAAGAAACTGCTTGTTGAACACGGTTTCAATGAGGGTTCCATAATAGTTTCATAGGATGTTTTTCATGATAACTCCGCATAATCTGGTGAGGCATGAGCTGATTGGTCTTGAGGCAGAGGTTGCCGAAAATAAGGATCGGGGATGCAGTGTCGCTAAAGGCATGATTGCGGATGAGACAAAAAACATGGTACTTATGGTGTCGGGCGACAAGAGCGTCTGGTTCGCAAAGGACGGGATAACGCTTGATATAAGCATTCCATCGGGAGAAGTTGTGCGTGTTGCAGGCAGGATTATTTCCGGGCGCCCTGAGGATCGCATAAGGAAAAAGTTTCCAGGAAAATGGAAAATTGCATAATTACAAAATCAAATTATAAATGGTTGATATGATGGCAGAAAAGACTGCAAACAATATTGGAATCCCTACAAAGACTATTCCTAAAGAGGTATGCTCTGATGATGCATGCCCGTTCCATGGCTCTTTAAGAGTCAGGGGGAAGGTTTTTAAGGGCACAGTAGTCTCTGCGACTATGGACAGGTCTGTCGTGGTTGAATGGAGTTATACATTTTTTGTCCCTAAATTTGAGCGTTACGAAAGGAGAAAGACAAAACTTGTTGTGCATAAGCCGCCATGCTTTCATCTTAAGAAAGGAGATATAGTGCGTATAGGTGAATGCAGGCCTGTAAGCAAGACAAAGAAGTTTGTCATAATTGAAAAACTTTAATATTCAGTCGGTAGATATTTATGAAAGCTATAAGCGTCAATCCTTCAAAAGGCATACAGACAGGATCTATAATCAGGTGTATAGATAATACTGGTGCAAAGAAGCTTGAAGTCATAGCTGTCAGAGGATTTAAAGGGATAAGGAAAAGGCATCCTTCAGCAGGAGTTGGCGGTGTGGTCATATGTGCTGTAAAGTCAGGTGACCAGAAGATAAAGCATGAGATTGTCAAAGCTGTTGTAGTGACGCAGAAGAAAGAGTTTTTGCGTGCGAACGGTGTCAGGATAAAGTTTCCTGAAAATACGGCTGTTCTTATACAGGATAATATGGAACCCAGGGGCAAGCTGATAAAAGGAATGATAGCAAAGGAAGTCGTTGAGAGATTTCCTATGATAGGCAAGATTGCCTCAACAATTATCTGATGGTGGCTTAAGATGAATACTGAATGGTCAAGCAACTGGAAAAGCTCAAAGGAAACTGCAAAACAGAGAAAGTATGGCTATAATGCGCCTCTTCATATCAAGAGGAAATTCCTGTCAGCAAACCTTTCAGATACACTTAAGAAAAAGGCAGGGAAATCATCTGTACCTGTACGGCTTGGCGATGAGGTTGTAATTAAGAGAGGCTCTTTCAAAGGGTCTTCAGGTGAAATCATAAAAGTAATAATAAAAGAAGGAACACTTCATATTAAAGGCATTGTACGGAAAAAGACAGACGGTACAGAAGTTCAGGTGCCGTTGCATCCGTCAAATGTCCAGATATTATCGATGAACCTTGAGGATCCCAAGCGTCTTAGCGGAGATTTCGCAAAGGCTGCTAAGATGGTGAAAGCCGGGAAGACAGAAAAAGTCGAGAAGGCTGAAGATGTTACAAAAGTTAAGGCTGCAGTGAAGGATGCGGAACCTAAGGATAAGGAAAAGCCAAAAGCTGCTGCCAAGAAGGTTGCAGAGAAAGATGTGAAAAAGACAGCTATTAAAAAGACACCTGCTGCAAAGAAGCCTGCAAGCGCTGCGGTGAAAAAGGCAGGCGCTGTTAAGAGCAAAAAATAATAATATAGATGGATGAGTGATTGATAATGCATTTGAAAAGGTTACAGGCATCAAAGAACTATCATATAGCTAAGAAAGTGTATAAATTTACCATATCGCCTAATGCAGGAGCCCATGGTAAGGATAGGTGTATCCCTATAGGTATCCTTCTCAGAGATATGTTAGGCTTCGCGAAGACTTTGTCTGAGGCAAAGACAATACTTAATAAAGGCCTTATGATTGTGGATGGCAAGACTGCTAAAGATTACAAGACTCCTGTAGGTTTTATGGATACTATTTCATTTCCAAAGATAGGCAAGAACTATAGGATAGTACTTAAGAACGGAAAGCTTGTGCCTTTGGAGATTGAGGTTAAGAATTCATCTTTCAAGCTTGGAAAAATTATAGTTAAAAAACATGTATCTGGCGGGAAAATCCAGTACGGTCTGCATGATGGCAGGACGTTTCTGGCCGATGCCAAAAAAGCAGATTACACTGTCGGTGATACTGTCCAGATATCTGTTCCTGAACAGAAAGTCATGTCGCACCTGCCTTTAAATGCTGGGAGCATTGTCATGGTCACAGGCGGGAAGCATGTGGGTACTGTCGGCAAGATAAAAGAGATAGAGATTGTGAAGAGTTCTGATCCTAATATGGTGCTGATAGATATAGAGGGAACAATACTGAGGACACTTAAAGACTATGTGTTTGTTATAGGAAAAGACAAGCCGTTGATAAAGATAGAATGAAATTATATATGTTTTTGATTTGTGATTATTATGACTCTTATGAAAGATATCAAGGTTTCAAAGGTTGTGCTTAATATAGGCCTTGGAAAGAATGTTGACCGCCTTGACAGCGCAATGATTCTTGCCGAGCGCCTTACAGGATGCAAACCTGTGAAGACACTGGCATCAAGGAAAGCGAAGACATTTAAGATAGGCAGAGGAAGAGTTATAGGCGTTAAGGTGACAATGAGAGGACCTAAGTCTTTGGACTTCCTCAAGAAACTTTTCCTGGCCAAGGGCAACACAATCAAGAAATCAAGCTTTGACAGGGAAGGTAATTTCAATTTCGGTTTTGAAGAATATCTTGAAATACCGGGCGTGAAATATGATCCGTCTATAGGGATAATGGGATTTAATATAAGTGTTACTCTTGAGAGATCTGGTTTCAGGATAAAGAGGCGTAAGATTCAGAAGAGAAAGATACCGATGTCTCATAGGATATCAGGGGAAGAATCAACTGGTTTCATAAAAAAGAAGTTCGGTCTGGAGATTATCTGAGCCGTTTTTGGATATTTAAAGTATTATGGTTTATGTGATATTGTATGGGCGATTACAAAAAACTTTTGAAGCAGCTTGAAAATAAGTCTAACAAGACTAAGGCAGAGAAATTCAAGAAGCATAACAAGCCAAAGGACAGGAAGTCCGGCCTGTCTCTTCAGAAATGCAGGAGATGCGGTAAGAAAGGTAAAGGTATCATAAGCGTGTACCATCTTAATTACTGCCACCAGTGCTTCCGTGAAGTCGCAAGCAATCTGGGTTTCAAGAAATATGATTGATGATTTTAATAGTAAAATGGTGATATTGATATGATGCATGACATTATTGCAGACATTATGACAGTGTTCAGGAATGCAGAACATGTAGGGAAGAAGACATGTAGAATAAACCATGCATCTTCCATGATAAAGAGCATTGTTGAGATATTTAAGAAAAACGGTTATATAGCAGGATATAAGGTCATAGATGACAAGAAAGCAGGTATAATCGAGATTGAGCTTAACGGCATGATCAATGACTGCAAGCCTATAAGTCCGAGGCATTCTGTGAAGAAAGATGATTATATGAGATTTGAGAAGAGGTATCTTCCTGCAAGCAATGTGGGTGTTATGATAGTGTCCACGTCTCAGGGTATCAAATCACATAATGAAGTCAAGGGAAAGATTGGAGGATCACTTATTGCATATGTTTACTGATGTGCATGATGTGGAGAATTTAGATATTATATTATCCGGTGTATATTTATGGTGTATGAGCAGAAATTTTCAATTCCTGAAGGAGTGTCAATAGAGAAAGGTGAAGACAGCTGTATTTCCATATCCGGAGAGAAAGGCAGGATAGACAGAGTTTTTGCTTATCCTCATGCCAAGATAAATATCGCTTCCGATACTGTGACTGTGAAGACTGATTCCAAAAGGAATAAGGATCGTGCTGTTGTAGGTACATGGATATCTCATATCAGCAATATGTCAAAAGGTGTCAAGGAAGGGTTTGTCTACAAGCTTAAGATTGTGTATACACATTTTCCTGTAACTGTGTCTGTATCCGGTAGCAGGGTAAATATAAAGAATTTCCTTGGAGGAAGAGGCATAATGTCTGCAGATATCATAGGTGACACAAAGGTTGAAGTAAAAAAGGATGATGTTGTCGTCTCCGGCATAAGCAAGGAAGAAGTTGGCCAGACAGCAGCTAATATAGAGCGTGCCTGTAAGGTCAAAGGCAAGGACAGGAGAGTTTTCCAGGACGGAATATATCTTGTGAATAAAGAGTGAATATTGAATATGGTGTTTTTATGATTAAGAGACTGCTTGAGTTGAGAAAGAAGATGAAGCTTAAAAAGCCGTCATTTGTCAGGCAGGATGCTCACAAGCATCTCAAGCTCGGGACTGCATGGAGAGCAAGGAAAGGAAGGCATAATAAGTACAGGATTCGTAAAAAAGGATCAAATCCGTCTCCAAGTTATGGGTCTCCATCTATTGTCAGAGGGTTGCATGCTTCAGGCAGGAAAGAGGTTATGGTCTATAAATTATCTGATATTGATTCGATTGACAAGGACACGGAAGCTGCAAGGATAAGCGCATCTGTAGGCCTGAAAAAAAGGATATATATCATAAAGCATGCTGAGAAGCAGAAGATACGGGTGCTGAATCCTGGCGTTCATACTCTGAAAGCAATACGTGATGAATCAAGGAAGAAGAGTGTCAAGGCGTCTGCTAAGAAACAGGATGCGAAGAAGGAGGATATTCCTGTTAAGAAAAAGGCTGTTGCAAAAGATGCGAAAAGTAAAGATAAGAGCAAAGCAAAGAAATGATACATATATAATATTTATGGTGATTGTATTGACATTGATTACATTCCTCCACGCAGGACATACGAAATGTCCAAAGTGCGGGACTATAGGCAACAAGAAAAAGGATAATAATATAAGCTTTTTTGAGTGCCCTTTGTGCAATACTGAATTCACCGATGAAATAATATTATCTGAAGGTTCGGATATAGAGCTTAGTAACAATTGATATTGAAGTGGTTTTGATGAACACGAGACAGCAGAAAGAACTGGTCGCAAGGATGGCCTGTATCGGTAAAGACAGGGTCTGGCTCAGCCCTTATAATGCTGAGGAGATAAGCTCTGCCATTACACGCCATGATATGAGAACTCTTATCGGTAAGGATATAATAAAAATTGTGCGTCTTAAAGGCCAGAGCAGGGTACGTGCCAGAATCATTTTGCTCCAGAAGAAGAAATCACAGAGATGCGGTCCGGGTTCAAGGAAAGGTACTTCAAAGACACGTACACCTCATAAGGCTGAATGGATGAAAAAAATAAGGGCTCTGAGAGCAGACCTGATGAAGATGCGGGTGAAAAAAATCTTAAAGCCGGAAGAATACACAAAACTATATCGTCTTTCATCAAGTGGTTTTTTCAGGAATAAAACTCATCTTAACCTTTATATAAAGAAACTTAAGGAATGATATCTTTAGAAATTATGGTGAATCTGATGCAATCTAAACATCTTTTACATTTCAGGAGAAGGCGTGAAGGCAAGACTAATTATAAGAAGCGCCTTAATCTTTTGATGTCGGGCACGCCCCGTATGGTAGTCAGGAGGACAAACAGGAAGATAACTGTCCAGATTGTCGAATCCAATCATGGGAACGACAAGACTGTAGCCGCAGTAGATTCTTCATTTCTGGCAGGTTCAGGATGGAAAAACTCTATGAGCAGCATACCGAGTGCGTATCTTACAGGACTTATGCTTGCAAAGATAGCTAAATCAAAGAAGATAGATAAGGCAATACTTGATATAGGCCTTTTGACTCCGACCAAAGGGGCAAAAGTATTCGCTGCGTTGAAAGGTGCGGTGGACGGCGGTCTTGATATACCTCATTCCGATAGCAGTATTCCATCTGATGAAAGGATATCCGGTGCACATATCGATAGTTACATGAAGACAACTGTTGGCAAGGATTTTGAAGAGTTCAAAAAAAAGATACTTGAAGGCAAGATCAGCATAGATGCACCAAAACCGAAGCCCTCAAAGAAAAAAGAGGTCAAGACCAAAAGTATAGATGCACCAAAACCGAAGCCCTCAAAGAAAAAAGAGGTCAAGGCCAAAACCAAATGAGTTAATATGTGATTGTTATGAATGGTAATTATAGGTCAAGGAATTCCGAAAAAAAGGATGTCAAAGAAACATGGGTGCCAAAGACAGAGCTTGGAAGAAAAGTGATGAATGGCGAGATAAAGACAATGGACGAGATATTTGACAAAGGCTTTGTCATAAGGGAGCCTGAAATCGTTGATTATTTAGTGCCTGATATAAGGGATGAAGTCATACAGATTGGCGGCAATCCAGGAAAAGGAGGCAGTATAAGAAGAACTCCTATAAGGTTCACAAACAGGATGCATAAATCCGGAAGAAGGCGTTCTATTCATGCTCTTGTGGCTGTCGGTAATGGCAACGGTATATTGGGTATAGGCTATGCGACAAGCAAGGATGTGCCATCAACTATCGCCAATGCAGTCAAAAAGGCAAAGATTAATGTCATACCTATCCGAAGAGGATGCGGTTCATGGGAATGCCAGTGCATGTCACATCATTCCATACCTTTCAAAACTGAGGCCAAATGCGGTTCTGTACATGTTACACTTATGCCGGCACCGAAAGGCATCGGGCTTTGCGTGGCTAAGGAAGCAAAGACTATCATGTCTCTTGCAGGCATAACTGATGCATGGGGCAAGAGCAGAGGCCAGACAAAGACAAGGCTGAATTTTGTTAAGGCGATATACGGTGCTCTCAAGAAGCTTAATATGGTGAGGGTTTCTGAGGATGCTAAGAAGTCTACAGGTATGATAGAAGGGTCTGTGAATGTTAAGGCTGTTGATAAAGTTGAGGCTGTAGAAAAGGTTAATGTTGAAGATAAGGTCAAGACTGTAGATAAGGCTAAGGCTGAAGAAAAGGCTAAGACTGTAGATAAGGCTAAGGCTGAAGAAAAGGTTGAGACTGTAGATAAGGCTAAGACTGAAGAAAAGGTTGAGACTGTAGATAAGGCTAAGACTGAAGAAAAGGTTGAGACTGTAGATAAGGCTAAGACTGAAGAAAAGGTTGAGACTGTAGATAAGGCTAAGGCTGAAGAAAAGGCCAAGGCTGAAGATAAAGTTAAGAGTTGATGATTGATATGTCTAAACAATTCGCTGTCATAAGGGTAAGAGGAACTGTCGGTGTCAATAACGACATCAGGTGTGCTCTTGAATCTATCAGGCTCAGGAAGCCTAACCATTGCGTTATACTTCCTGATAATAAGTATACTATAGGTGTTCTCCAGAAGACTAAGGATTATGTCACTTGGGGTCACATATCTGATGATATGCTGAAAACACTTGTCTCAAAGAGGGGCAAGACAAATTCAAAGACAGTTGTTGAAGGCAAAGAAGTCTCTTCCGTCCTGAAGAAGCTTAAAGAGGGCATGATAAAAGATTCAGGTATAAAGCCTGTATTCCGGCTGTCACCTCCTGTTAAGGGGCATGAAAGGGGCGGCATAAAAAAGGCATTTACCCAGAAAGGCGCTTTAGGGTTCCGAGGGGACAAGATAAATGATCTTATCGCAAAGATGATATGATCAATCATATATGAGGTTTTCAGTGATTTACATGGTTGTCAACAAGACTAAGAAAGTAAGGAAGCTCAGAGGGTCTAGAACTTATGCCTGGGGCTCTCCAAAGAAGCACAGGGGTGCAGGGAGCCGTGGCGGCCGGGGTATGGCCGGGTCAGGTAAGAAAGGGCAGCAGAAAATGACAGCTCTTCATCTTATCAAGAAGACAATTGGTAAATCCGGTTTCAAAAGGCCGACTAAGGTCATTGTCAATGATAACACGATAAATTTGTCCAGGCTTGAGCTGGCTTTAGAAAGATATGTTAATGCAGGCATAGCAAAGAAATCCGGTGATGCATTTGATATCAATCTTGATATGGCAGATATTACCAAAGTTCTTGGGGCTGGCAGTATAAGTGCGAAGATCAATGTCACCGCAAGAAAATTTTCGGCCAGAGCTGTTGAGAAGATTGAGGCTGCCGGCGGTAAGGTTATAGTAAAAGAATGATTGATGCCTGCATCGTGTATTTTATACTTTCCTATATATATTTTCATATGCATCTAAATATATTGGTCGGTATTGATTATCTGCCTTTGACTGGCTATTTTGTTTTTTTATAGGTAGTCTGGTGCTATGCAGACATTTGCAATGGTGTATATCTGATGGATTATGAGTCTCTGATACAAAAGCTTCCGGGTGTCGCAAGACCGGTAAAGAGGCTGACATTTAAACAAAAGCTTAAATGGACGCTTGCAGGACTTCTTTTTTATTATATTCTCTCAGAGATTGCTCTATGGGGCGTTTCGTCTGTTGCTATTGCTCAGTTTCAGGCGCTTGAAGATATAATGGGGGCAAGTTTTGGTTCCTTAATAACTCTTGGTATCGGACCTATTGTGACCTCGAGCATCTTTCTTCAGCTGCTGACAGGTTCCGGCATAATTAACTGGGACATGTCTACACATCATGGGAAAGTGATGTTTCAGGGTACGCAGAAGATACTTACTTATGTGCTGTGCTTTGTTGAGGCTGCGGCGTATACGCTTATGGGAGCTATACAGCCTATGAATTTCCTGCCTTTGACAGTCGGTCTTGTCATATTCCAGATTGCTCTTGGAGGTATAATAATCGTGTTCCTTGATGAGGTCATAACCAAGTGGGGTTTCGGTTCCGGTGTCTCGCTTTTCATTGCGGCGGGCGTCAGCAAGCAGATATTTATCAGGCTGTTTAATCCTTTAGGGACTGCCGGCACACCTTCAGGTGTCATACCGCATTTCATCTCATCTATCCTTTCTGGCATGCCTGATTTCATGTCACTTATCCCTGTGGCTACAACGCTGTTTATTTTCGGCATTGTTGTCTATGCGCAGGCTATGCGGGTAGAGATACCTCTCGCTTTTGGATCTATAAGGGGTTTTGGCCGGAAATGGCCTTTGAAATTCATATATACATCAGTCATACCTGTCATACTGGCTGCTGCCCTGCTTATTAATTTTAAGGTATGGGGCCAGCTTTTGGCGTCAAGGGGATTTCCGCTTCTTGGGACTTTCAGTCCTGACGGGGTACCTCTTACAGGTCTTGTGCATTATCTGAATCCTCCATCGAATTTTATATGGAATCTCCTGACTTTTAATATAATATTTGATGAAGTCTTAAGAGTTATCATATACACAGGCTTCTTTGTGACGGCAAGTGTGGTATTCTCTATATTCTGGATGCACAGCGCTAATATGGATTCTCATGCTGTAGCAAAGCAGATACAGAACAGCGGTATGCAGATACCGGGATTCAGGAGAGATATAAGGGTTGTGGAAAGAGTTCTTGACAGGTATATCCCTAGTCTTGCTGTCCTTGGCGGTGCTTTTGTCGGACTTCTTGCAGCCTTTGCTGATTTCACTGGAGCTCTTGCAGGAGGTACAGGTATCCTTCTTGCAGTCATGATAATTTATCAGTTATATGAGCAGATATCTACACAGCATGCGGAAGATATGTATCCTTCATTGAGAAAATACATGGGCAAGGGCTGATAATTATGGTAGGCATAATAATCTCTGTCGGAAATCTTGTATTCTATCCTTTGCTGAGCCTTGATCCTGTCTATGCTGTGGCTATAATATCGTTTCTTCTTTCGTTGATATTTGTAATAGCTAATAAGCTACTGGTAAACCAGGACAAGCTCAGGCATGTAAAGAAAGAGATGAAAAAGATACAGGAAGAGATAAAGAAGGCAAGAAAGAAAAACAATGAGAAAGAGATGTCCAAGCTGTGGGAAAAAAGCATGAAGATGAATCACCAGCAGTTGACCATGGTCCTGAAGCCTATGGTTGTGTCTATGCTTCTTATATTTATGGTGTTTCCCTGGATGAAATTTACTTATGGTGATGTGATGTCTCCTGTAAACGGTTCATCTGCTGTCTTTGAATATATGGGCCATGAGAATGAGTTCTCTTTGGATTACAAGCCAGACGATGCTGTCGCTATCAGGGATATGGTCTCAGGGAAGCTGTATGCGTCAGGAGATACTGTGATTCTTTTCGGAAGAGAATGGATAATCGGCTTTGATTCGCCTAAAGATGATGACAGTCCGCCTACAGTTGTGTTCAGCACTATGAAAGTGAAGCTTCCTATCTCAATACCGTTTGTGGGCGATACTGTAGGATGGCTTGGGTTTTATATATTGATGTCGATACCTTCAACAATTATCCTCAGAAAGCTTTTGGGCGTCCAGTGATAATATTTTTGGATATGTGTTTAGTTTAAAAAGTTTTGTACCAAAAAACATATCTGTTATAGTAATTAAGATGTGGACAAAAATATACTTGTCCATATTATACAGGTGATTATGTTATGGAACCAAGATTTCGATCAAGATCGTTCAAGAGGATAAAGAGAAGCCTTCCCGGTGGAGGTAATGTTATCCATTACAAGCGTAAGGGCGTGTCTAAAGCTCACTGTGCCTCATGCGGTACTGCGCTTCCTGCAGTGCCTACAGGCAAGGATGCGCAGATAGCAAAGCTTGCCAAGACCGAAAAAAGGCCTGAACGCCCTTTCGGCGGTGTTCTCTGCAGCAAGTGCGCAAGAGAGAACATAAAGGTCAAGGCAAGGGTATGAAAAGTTTAAGGTGATAATTATGTCTGCAATAGTAATAGGTAGAGTCTGTGTGAAGATTGCCGGTAAAGATGCGTCAAAATACTGCGTCATTACGGATGCGGCTGATGGTTCATATGTTGAGATAACAGGACCTAAGGCGCTTAACGGTGTGAAGAGAAGGAAATGCAATATATCGCATATAGAGCCAACTTCTGATATCGTTAAGATAAAGGCGAAAGCAAGCGATGAAGATGTGTTAAAGGCTGTCGAGAGCGCAAAGCTTTCTGACAAGATGAAAGCAGGTCTTAATCTTTGATTTTCTATGTTGAAAAAACATTCCGGTCTGGCTGTCAAGGAAATATCTGAGACAGACCCTGAGTTGGGCTGCTATCCGCATGAGCGCAAGATTGATGAGTGTCTGGACAAAGGCCTTGTCATAATAGATAAGCCGGCAGGCCCTACATCGCATCAGGTCGCTGCCTGGATACGCGAGATTCTCGGTGCAAAGAAAGTTGGGCATGCAGGGACTTTGGATCCTGCCGTTACAGGCGTCCTGCCTTCTCTTGTGAACACTTCTACAAAGATTACTCCTGCCCTTCTCACTGAAGGCAAGGAATATGTATTTATCATGAAGCTGCATAAGACTGTGCCTGAAAGAAAGATACGTTCTGTTGTTAATGATTTTGTAGGTACTATCACGCAGATGCCTCCTGTCAAGTCTGCTGTCAAGAGAAGGCTCAGGCAGAGAAATATTTATTCTTTGGAGATTCTTGAGATATCCGGCGAGTATGTGCTTTTCAGGTCAGATGTGCAGGCAGGCACCTATATAAGGACACTGTGCGTTGATCTGGGTAAGAGATTGGGTGTCAAGGCGCATATGCATGCGCTTCGCAGGACGCGCGCAGGACCTTTTAAAGAGGAACAGGCCTTTACGCTTCATGATCTTAAGGATGCTTTTGAGATATGGAAAGAGACGGGGGATGAGTCCAGGCTTCGGGAGGTATTGAAGCCTCTTGAGTTTGGTGTGAAACATATGAAAAAGATGCTTGTCAAGGATTCCACAGTGTCTGCCCTGTGCCATGGCGCTCCGCTTCATGTGGGCGGGATATCACAGTATTCTTTTGATATGGATGCTGATGACTCTGTGGCTGTGATGACCCTGAAAGGTGAGCTTATAGGGATTGGCAAGGCTGTGATGGGTTCTGAGGACATCAAGTCTAAAAAGAAAGGTGTTGCTGCGACACTTAGTAGGATTGTGATGAAGGAAGACTTATATCCACGTATGTGGAAATAATATTGTGTGATTGTTATGGCTGTGAAGAAAGATCTGCTCAAGATACTTGCGTGCCCTAAATGCAAGGGCAATGTGTCTGAGAAAGGGATGTTTATTTTGTGTTCGGGCTGTAAACTTGCGTATCCTGTATTGGATTTAGATGTGCCTGATATGCTGATTGATGATGCATGGGCGTTGTCTAAGGCTGAGATGGCGGGGTTTAAGCATGGGCTTAAGCTTTGATT
>WTCA01000062.1 GCA_013138805.1 archaeon
TAGAATGAGGCACTCTTTCTGCGGGCGGGTAGAAATCTATGCCTGCGGGATAAAGATTTTTGTTGCTGTATAATTCAGTCAGGTTTTTGTTCATGCTTATTGTTTGAGGTATAATTTTTTAAAACTTGTTTTTTTATTATTTATCTATAATTAAAATTATGTATTTAATGCGATAGTAATATACTGCCCCATTTCTTTGCAGATTCTCCAAAAGTCGTCTTTGGCCAGACATGTCTGCCATTATAATATATTTCCCCGCCTTTTATGTCCAGGGATAACTGGGTATCTGTATTGACTTTCTTTCCATCTGCATCACCAATGCTGATCTTTCCGCCTTCCATTCCCTCGCCTATGTTTGTGCCTGAAATACCCTGCATTATCTCCATACTTCCGCTTTTCATGTTCATCCCGGCAAAATCGTGAAGCCAGCCCCATACAAAGATTTCCTTCCTGTCATTGTTCATGCCTATATATGAAATCTCCTGCCCTTCCGGATATATGGATATCCTTTCGTTCTCATAGAGGGTGTTTATCATGGCAGAAATAAATATGCCTTTGGCTAGTGTCTCTTCATATATGCTCTTTAAAAAGCAATTCAGAGTATCTTCATCTATAGAAGGGATACTGTGCTCTTCAAGTGCCTTTACCGCTAGAAAGTAAGATGATTCAGCGTTCAGACCCTGCTCTTCATTTTTCCAGCCATCATAACAATTGAAAAAGTCTTTATGCGTCTCTTTGAATGCAGCTATTCTCTCGTCTTTCTCTTCAGAGAGTTCACCTTCCATCCCTGTCATAAACTCTATGCCTCTGGGACCACTGGTATCGTTAGGTCTATAAAGACCAGTATTACCTGTTCCTGTTTCACAACCCATAATATCACTATTCGCAAATGTTATCTATCTGCCTGGAGATATTATAGTTTTAAAAACTTAATAATGTTGTCATTTATTGATAAGAATTAAAGGAAATATGGATATAAAATTAAGTTGTAAGAGGTTATCTGTAGAATAATGTCTGAAACATCATATCTGCTTCAATGTTTCAATATGTGTATAGATACCAATTTTTGTCAGCTTTAAGAATTGCGAAACCTAAATATCTATTATCCTTGGGCGGAAATACTTTAAGTGATTCATCTTCTTTGCTGTTATAATCAATCAGGATCAGTCTTTTGCCGCACTCCTGATGATAGAGAATGAAAGAGTCAAAAGATGTGAATCCGGGACTTTCGGGGCATCCTGTACTAATTGATGTTGCGGAGGTATCTCTCGTATCATGAGGAGGTCTGAAAAGGCAGCCGTCAGATATGTCTTTTGCTGTCAATGCGTTATAAAGAATAATGTCATTCAGTTGCGGAGGATATGCGAACAGTTCAGCAGACATGAAATTCAACACCTTAAAGGGACAGATACAATACTTTTGTTTAAATTATCTTTATAAAATATGCGTTTTTCTATATTTTGAATAGATATCAGGATAGTGTAGTGTGTCCAGCTTAATTGTGACACCAGTGATGTCATAATTGGATAAGTTTTGTAAAACAACTATAAAAATCAAAAACTATTTAAAGATTATTGCGGTTGTTAATATATCGTATACTTACATAATCATAAAGGCAGTGACTTTGACTTCTGGAAACACAAAAAAGAGTTTTATGCAACGGTAGATGCTTATGGTAGATAAGGGCAGGATATCAAAGAAAGAGTTTGATGAGCTTAAAGGCAGGTTTGATGCTCAGCTGGACCAGCTCAAGAGGCTACAGGCAGACTTTGACAATTACAGGAAAAGGATAGATAAGGAACGGCCTGAGATAGGGAATCATGCTAAAGAAGATATTGTGCTTCCGATACTTGAAGTGATAGACAACCTTGAGAGGTGCGAGAAGTCTGCTTCTGAGACTGATGATCTTGATGCTTTGAAGAGCGGTGTTGAGCTTACGCTGAAACTGCTCAGGGATGCGCTCAGAAAAGAAGGGCTTGAAGAGATATCATGCGCGGGCGAGAGATTTGACCCGGAAAAGCATGAGGCAATGCTTACGACAGCTTCTGAAGAGCATGAAGATGACCATATTGCCGAGGAACTGCAGAAAGGCTATATATTCAAGAGCAAGGTCATCAGGCCTTCAAAAGTCAAGGTCGTCAAGAACAGCTGAATCATATTAATCTGAAAGGTGAAAAAGAAATGGGAAAAACTATAGGAATAGATCTTGGGACTACAAATTCATGCATGGCTGTGATGGAAGGCGGAAAGCCGACAGTCATACCCAATGCAGAAGGAAACAGGACAATGCCATCTATTGTGGCTTTTACAAAAGACGGGGAAAGGCTTGTGGGCCAGATCGCCAAAAGGCAGGCGATAACCAATCCTGAACACACCATCTTCTCCATAAAGAGATTTATGGGCATGAAACGAGATGACAAGGAGATTGCAAAAGATACAAAGCTTGTGCCATACAAGCTGGGCAAGGCAAAGAATGGGGACATTATCGTTATTGACAAAGATGACAGGGAACTGTCTCCTCCTGAGATATCTGCCATGATACTCCAGAAGATGAAGGCTGACGCTGAAGCATATCTTGGCGAGACTGTGGACAAGGCAGTCATCACAGTCCCTGCATATTTCAATGACTCGCAGAGGCAGGCTACAAAAGATGCGGGAAAGATTGCAGGGCTTGAGGTATTGAGGATAATCAATGAGCCGACTGCTGCGTCTCTCTCTTACGGTATAGACAAGAAGAAGAACGAGAAGATTGCTGTATATGACCTTGGCGGAGGCACTTTTGACATATCCATCCTTGAGCTTGGAGACGGCGTCTTTGAGGTAAAGTCCACTAACGGGAACACGCATCTTGGCGGCGACGATTTTGACCAGACAATTATTGACCATCTTATTGACCAGTTCAAGAAAGACCAGGGCATTGATCTTGTCAAAGACAAGAATGCGCTCCAGAGGCTTAAAGAAGCTGCTGAGAAGGCAAAGATTGAGCTTTCAAGCGCGACATCAACTGAGATAAACATTCCTTATATAACATCTGACAGCTCAGGGCCTAAGCATATGGTCCTGACACTTACAAGGGCGCAGCTTGACAAGATAACTGAGGAGCTTGTGGACAGCACGATAGGACCGTGCAAGCAGGCGCTCAAGGATGCAGGGCTTAAGACAGATGATATTGATGAGGTCATACTTGTAGGCGGACAGACAAGGATGCCGCAGGTGTGCAAGACTGTCAAGACATTTTTCGGCAAGGAACCGCACAAGGGCGTGAACCCTGACGAGGTCGTTGCTGTAGGCGCTGCGATACAGGCAGGTGTTCTTGGCGGCGAGGTTAAGGATGTGCTTCTTTTGGATGTTACGCCCCTGTCTTTAGGCATTGAGACTCTCGGTTCTGTATTTACTAAGCTTATTGAGAAGAATACGACAATACCTACAAAGAAATCACAGGTGTTTTCCACGGCTGCCGACAACCAGACTGCTGTGACTATCAATGTCTTGCAGGGTGAACGTGCCATGGCTACTGACAACCATCCTCTGGGAAGGTTTGATCTTGTGGGCATACCGCCTGCACCGCGCGGAGTGCCTCAGATCGAGGTCACTTTTGATATTGACGCAAACGGCATAATACATGTATCGGCAAAAGATATGGGTACAGGCAAGGAACAGAAGATATCTATCAAGCCGTCATCCGGGCTGTCTGAAGATGATGTGGACACTATGGTAAAGGATGCGGAAGCGCATGCTGACGAGGACAAGAAAAAGAAGGATGCTATAGATGTCAGGAACCAGGCGGAGACGCTTGTCAATACTTCCGAGAAGCTGCTCAAGGATTCCGGTGACAAGGTTGACAAGGGCACCAAGGAAAAGATTGAGGCTGCTGTCAAGGATCTTAAGGATGTTGTGGCTGACGATAAGGCTGAGACAGACAAGATCAAGGAGAAGACTGAAGCCCTGACCAATGTTGTGCATGAGCTTACGACCAAGATGTACCAGGATGCACAGGCTGCTGCCGAGGCTCAGGCTAAAGGCAAGGACGACTCAGGCAAGGAAGATGCCAAGGGCAAGAAGAAGAAAGATGACGAGAAGGTTGTTGATGCTGAATACAAGGTAGATGACGAGGAAAAGAAAAAATGACAAAGAAAGACTACTATGAGACTCTCGGCGTCTCAAGAGATGCGTCTCCTGACGAGATAAAGAATGCTTTCAGGAAGCTTGCGCGCAAGCATCATCCTGATGTCAATAATGGCGACAAGGGTTCTGAAGCCAAGTTCAAGGAGATAAACGAGGCTTTCGAGATTCTTGGCAATCCGCAGAAGAGGGGGCAGTATGACCAGTTCGGGGATGCGGCCTTTAATCAGGGACAGGGCGGTTTCGGTGGTGGTCAGGGATTCGGCTCAGGCTCTTTTGAAGACATCTTCTCAGGCTTCGGCGATATCTTTGACATCTTTTCAGGGGGCATGGGCGGCAGGTCAAGAAGAAAGAACGGACCGCAGTCCGGGGCTGACCTGAAATATGATCTTGAGATTTCTCTTGAAGATTCATATAACGGTCTTGTGACTAAGATTGATGTCCCGCATCTTGAGACATGCAAGACATGTGAGGGTTCTGGTGCTAAAGCCGGGACTGAGCCAAAGACATGTTCTGCATGCGGCGGGTCCGGTCAGGTGAAGCATATCCGGAGGACTTTCATGGGGCAGGTCGTAAGCATCGGTGTCTGCGACAAGTGCAGGGGTTCCGGGAAGATAATTGATTCGCCATGTCCTGATTGTGACGGCGGCGGTCGCGTCAGGAAGGAAAGGACGATTGAGGTCAAGATCCCTAAAGGTATAGACTCTGAAAATCATCTCCGGGTTGCAGGTGAGGGTGATGCAGGCGTCAAAGGCGGGCCTAGCGGCGACCTTTATATCATAATTCATGTTAAGCCTCATAAGATATTTGAAAGGTATGACAATGATCTTTACTGCAAGACAACTATCAGCTTTTCCCAGGCAGGGCTGGGGGATGTGATTGAAGTTCCCACTATCAGCGGGAAGAAGGCAAAGCTGAAGATTCCTGCAGGTACGCAGAGCCATACTGTCTTCAGATTAAAAGGGCAGGGGATGCCTGATGTGCATGGGCGTGGCGTCGGGGACCAGATGATAAAAGTTGTTGTCAGGACTCCCGAGACGCTGGATAAGAGGCAGAAAGAGTCACTCAGGATGTTTTCTGAAGCTTCCGGCGAAGAGATACATGAGACCGGCAAAGGATTCTTTGACAAGATGAAAGAGTACTGGTGATTTGGTTGGGACCTGAAAGCTGTGTTCCGTGCATGAGTCGTGTTATTGCATCTTTAAAAAACAACATCTCTAAAGAAAAAGAATGGATCTTGATATATGGGAATCCTAAAAGACAATCATTTCTTATGAATCACCTGTCTAATTCGTATATTTCACCAACAGATAAACTCTTCTATATCTATCTTAAATCTTCAGAAATAGAGACACCTCTTGATTTCTTTCTGCCTATCCTTAAAAAGAAGTTTGGTGATAAATATTTTGAAGAGAATATTGCGGGTGTTGTTGATATGTTTATTAACAGCGATGAAGAGGATGAGATATTCAAGCTTGCTGAGATGTGCGGCAAGGAAGAAGTTTTTGGGATTGATAATTCAGATAAGATGCCTGTGATACTGATTGACGGGATTGAGGAAGTGCTGTTCGGTCTTGATTATCCCGGAATAAATGTTGATAAATCATGTATTGTACTTAATGACCGAAAGTTATCAGAAGATTTGGGCTTTGGCAGGCATTTGAGGAAATACCTGCATCAGATGGCTGATAAGGCGATTGTATACGGCACTGTAAAAGATTCTGAAAGTATGCAGTATCTATTGACTTTAGGAAATGAGAAATACCAGTTATATGCAAATAATTTTTTACATATGCATTTATCGTCTTAGGTTTTTTTGAGCTGGGTTTTGACGGGCTCAGACTGATGGTCATCTCTTCGTTATTTTTTTTCGGGAACCTGCTGTGAAACTGAGTATTTTTGGGAGATAGGTATATTTATAAAGGTTTGTTACTAATATATAGTTATGGAAGAGACTACAAGTATTTATGGACCCAAATCGCAGGATACATGGGGGGATTCAAAGATCATTGATAAATATGAGAGAAAAGAAAGAAATGATGGTATAATCAATAGTGATAAAGAAAATCTTGGATCTTTGCGTTTCGAAGCGAAAATGTGGGTACCGGGACTGTTTACATATTATCAATTAAAAGCATTGAAAGAAAAACCTACATTTGATGATATGACAACTAAAGAAAAAAGAATGGAATATGCGTCAATTATTTTTGGAGAAGTAATGCTGGATGTTATTAAACTTGGTGCAGCTGGAGCATTATATGCAATTTATAAATTATAGTTTTATTTTCAAAAAACCTATATCCTGAACAATATAAAAGAATATAAAAGTACCTGCCTATAATAATAGGATATATTTCTTCAAAAATCATCCTAAAAGAGTGAAACACTATGGAATTCAGAGTTGATGACAGAGTACGGGAGATAATCTCTAAAGAAGGAAAAGATTTCCGAGTCTGCACTACCTGCGGGGGGGCTGTAATACTTCCTGTAGAGGCAAAATCACCGAAAGAATCAGATCACATAGTCAATATCGGTGATAACACCTTATTCATATCAGCCGTCCAGGCACAGCATATTCAGGAAATTACGGAAGAGATGTTTTTCAGGTCAATCTGTTCCAATTTCTGATAAAGCTGTTCGGGCGACAATATGGACGAGAACGCGGAAACACTTACAGAACAAAGAGACAGACTTAATTCTAGAGTAAAAGAGCTTATACTCAAGAGCAAAGATATATCTGCACACATAGGGGGCATGCATGAGGTTTCCGACCCTATGAGAAAGCAGGAAAAGAAGATGGACAAGATAGCTGCGGCCCTGCAGGGGAACCTGAAAAAGCTTAAGAACGAGAAGAAGAGTCTTGCAAAAGAGCTTAAGGCCTTGTCGCTGAGCCTTGAGAGCTTCGGGATGGGCAAGTCGGTCGATTTCAGGAAAACTATTGAAGAGATGAAAAAGCTGGACTGGATGGTGCAGACTGAAGTCATGAGCGCGAAAAGAGAGGATGCATTGAGCAGGAAAGTCATAGAGCTTGAGAAGAAGGTAAAGGGATATAAACAATATGCAAAGATAAAGGATGGGATGGATCTTCTGCAGGAGAAGATTGCAGACATTGCCTATGCTGCCGAGATGCACGGGGATCTTATAACTGATGCTCTTGACAGGAAATACAAGTTCCAGGGAAATATATTCAAAAACATGCGGAAGCTTAAAAAGGATCATATAAAGCTCAAGAAGACTAATGATGCTATCAACAAGACCAAGAAAGAGGCGGATGCGGCTCATGGGAAGCTTATGATCCTGTTGAAGAGCAGGAAAGCTGAGAAAACCGTTTATATAAAACAGAAGAAAGATGAGATCAGGAAAGCAAAGGTGCAGGAAGATAAAGATATTGAGAAGTCGCACGACAGCCTTTTTGAGCAGCTTAAAAAGAAAGGAAAGATAAGCCTTGGATGATTTCTGAAATATATTTACGATACGCTTTTATAGGAGAACTGTCAAAATAATAAGATGGCTACGGAAGATAAGAGCATACCTGAACCTATGATAAAAGCTGCAGACAGAATCGCAAAAACTATTATTGAGAACTGGACAAGCGAGGAAAAAGCACTTCTTATGAATATGCTGGAGATTTCAGGAATTCCGGGAAGCAAGCTGTCAGACATTAAAGAGATGTCTGAAAACATCTGTGTTCCGCGCTATGTCCCATGCTATAATGCTTCTGATTTCCTGAGATACATAAAAAGTGAAAGAGAAGTACATCTTATGATGACATATATGAAAAACGCAGGCCTGGTTGACATTGTTGAAAATAAAGACCTGAAGACAACAATGTACGGCATTATGCCCCTGGGGATTCTTATCAGCAGCAGACTGACGCTGCATGAGAGGGAGAACGGCTTTCCTGTCATGAAATATATAATTGACAGGACGATAGACGGTGCAAAGAAAGATGAAGAATTTGAAGCTGTCGAGAAACTTGTGGCACTGCGTGAAAAGTATGACTGATGTGATGTTATGGGATACCGGTATTATAAAAAACTGATATTACCCAAAAATATTTAAATGATACAAATTCTATTAAGACTATGCCTGACGATTTACAAAAAGAAAAAAATATTGCTTTTGAAGCGATCTATCGTGCATTGACCAATTTTCCTGAAGACAGTGAAATACTATATGAGGGAGAAACAGAAGAAGGTGTGTACACACGAACATATCAGGCATCAGAATCCGGACCGTACAGATTCATTAATTCAGCAATAATGTTTAAGTTTGACGGCAACGGAAGTGACAGGAGCAAGGCAGATGTCATAAATTCTCTGACTTACAGCTCTTCTGCAACCCGGGAAGAAAATGTTAATAGATATTCTGAAACTATTCCAAAAATAACAACAAAAATACAGAATAGTATTTTAAAAGATTCTGAACGGCTGGCTGATGAACTGGAATTTGTGGTTGCTGAGCTAAATAATCTTTTAAGCTATACAGGATTCAATTCTTACGATACAATACAGGATGTTTTTGAATCTTATCTGATTGAAGAAAATGATGCGGATGATTGCGGTAATCGATGGCAATGTGACTTTGAAACTATTTCAGATGACGAATCAAGAAAACCACTTAAAGGGTTTATCGTATTTCAAAAAGGCAGTTCTGCGGAATCTAAAAAGAATGAGGGCCTGACAGATTATTACAAAATATCAATACGCCCGCCCGAACAGGACACCCAGGAAGGATGGAACAAGACAATATGCGAACTCAGGATAAATGAAGGCTCGGATGTTGACGAAGTCTATAATCTTATAGAACAGCATAAAATGTCTTTAGAAAAAACGTGGAATAAGATCTATGATGAGTAAAGATTTTTACAAAACAATATAAACCCTGAAATACTAACTTTCTATTATGTCTACTGATAAAAACATTCTTGTACTTGACGCGGAAAAGGGAAGCCATACGGTTGAGGCGGTACCTTCCGGGTCTGTCGGCCCTATAGATGTATCTGTGCATTATCATCTTAATGTCCTTAAAAGCTATACCAAAGATGTGTATGACCCTGACAATGCTCTGGTGTTCGGGTGCGGGCCTTTTGCAGGGGCAAAGATAGGGGGCGTTTATCGGGCTACCTTCTTTGCAAGGTCGCCTATATGGAAAGGGCTGTTCTCTTCCAATATGGGCGGGGCGGGGATTGCTCTTTACGGTTCCGGCTTTGATTTCTTTATGCTTAAGGGGCGGGCCAAGAAGCCTACCATCATTTCTGTGAGCTCTGTCGGTGGTAAGGTGAAGATTAAGTTTAAGGCGGTCTCTGAGGGAAAATTGTCTGAGATATTTTCAGGGTACAAGGGTTTTAAAGGGACTTATGCTCTTGAGAGGTATGCATTTGATGCTTTCAAGGGAGATTATGCAGTTAAGGGTGGATATGTTGCTGTGCGATCCCTTGCTGTCGGGCCTGCCGCGCTTGTGACAGACTATTCCGGGATTCTGAGCACGTTTATCAACAAGAAAGGCGAGTTTGAGGCCGGGAGAGAAGACTGGGCAGGAAGAGGCGGTTTCGGGTCGCTTATGATACAGGGGTATAATGTTGCGGCTATTGTCATTGGCGGTGATGCTGATTGTCGTACATTTTCTAAAGACCTTAAAGACATATCTGTTGTCAATAAGCTTTTTGAGGAAGAGCTTGACGAGGGTGTAGGAAAGGCGATGATGGATGCGACTGTCAAGTACAGGTATGTGGAAAAGCTTAAGAGCGGAGGGACTTTCGGCGTCAATTTCAGCAGTCTTGGTGCTTCTATGCTGTCCTATAACTGGGGGTCTGTCGGGTTTTCTGAGGCGAAACGGAAAAAGATATACAAGGAGCTTATCTCTAAGCGGTATCTTTCGCAGTTCAATGACAGGGTGATAAAGACAAAGTCATGGAAGACATGCGGTGAGATATGCCCTGCCATGTGCAAGAAGATTGACGGGACATCAAAGATTGATTATGAGCCGTATGAGGCCAACGGGCCTAACTGCGGTATATTTGACCTGAAAAATGTTGAGGGGCTTGTCCGGCTTGCTGATGAGAACGGGTTTGATGCCATACATATCGGGACTATTATCAGCTTTGTCATTGAGGCTAAGGCCAGGGGATTGCTTAGAGATTCTGAGATCAAGGGTGCGGTGTCTTCGGTTGAAGATGCTTTGGAAAATAGTTTAGACAATGCAAACGGTGCGCTTGGAGCGAAAGTCATCAAGATGATACTTGACGGTGAGGGTATAGGCCTTTCTTTGCGTAAGGGGCTTCGCAGGGGGTCAAAAGAGCTTGATTCTCTGTTTTCTTCAAGGATTGGGGATGTAAGCTTTAATGATATTGCTGTGTATGTGGCCAACGGTCCGGATGGTGAGATTGCGCCCAACCAGTACTGGGTACCCGGGTTCTTTCTGCCGCTGCCTATACAGGGCAAGTTTCTGACTTATTACGGATCGGATTTTCTTATGCCTGAGAAGCTTGGTTCTAAGAGTGCTGAGAGGTTCGTCCTTGAGCTTCAGACTGACAACCTGGGGATATGCAGGTTTCATCGCGGGTGGTCTGAGAAGATGAAGAATGTTCTTCTGGAAGCTGCTTCAGGGGTTAAGTCTGATGAGGACAAGCATATCAGGGGAGTTATCAGGGATATCCTGAAGTATGACAGGATGGTTATGGCTCTTCCTGTTGTTCCTGAATCTTTGCGCGTCAAGGAGATGCTGTATCATTATCTTAAAGGTGTTTCTGTGAAAGCTCCGGAGAATAAGGCTGTTTTGAGGCTTATTGCTTCTTTTGAGAAGGATCTGGATAAAGGCTGTGCTGATTATTTTTTTGCTTCTAAGAAAGGCATTGATGAGGTTCTGGGGTGAATCTCTTAAGCATTTTTAATTTTAAGATTAACCTACTACTGTGGTCACTTGACTATATGCTGTGTGTTCTTTGGAGTATATGGTATGGATAGGTTTGGGCAGGAATCAGAGATAGTTGAGTTTAAGAAGTCTGTGGCTCAGATTGAGAAGGCTTTGAAGACTGTCTGCGCTTTTCTTAACCATAAAGGCGGTACTATATATTTTGGTGTTTCTGATAAAGGAAATATTTTAGGCCAGGATGTTTCTGATTCAACTATAAAGTCAATATCGCAGAAGATAAGGCATAAGATCAGGCCGGAAATTTTACCTGAAATCAAGGTTTTGGAAATTGAGGGACATATGGTAATTGAAGTTAAAGTTTCAGAAGGGATGATAAATTTGAATATCCGATTAAAGCATTGAGGGAAGCAATAATTAATGCTTTGATACACAGAGATTATAAGGAACCTGCAGATACAAGAGTTTTTATCTTTGATGACAGATTTGAGGTTGTTAATCCCGGAATGTTTCCGGAAGGGGTAAAACCAGAGAAACCGGAACATAAGCCGGTGAATCCAATTTTATGCGGTTTGGTATATGATATTGGATTGATTGAAAAATACGGTTCAGGGATTTCAATGATGAAGCGTTTGAGCAAGGAATTGACCAATAAGGAACCGTATTATGAATTCAGCCGGATACAGACAACAATTATTTTTTTATCTCCTGTTAAAGAGACAACTTTGATTGATATGATAGATATTTCTGAGGAATTAGGCGAAAGGCAAAAAACAGCAATATGGCATATAACAGAATATGGCAAAATAACTAACAGCGAATATTGCAAACTCAATAACACAAATCGTGCTACTGCATTTAGAGATCTAAGCGATATGGTATCAAAAGGAGTTATCAGGCAATATGGTGACGGAAGATCAGTATATTATATGTTGTGTGAAGCGAATAGTGAAGCGAATAATGAAGCGAATAGTGAAGCGAATAAGCAGGAAACCAGGAATAGGTTTCAACTGTGGAAGGGGGACTAAGCATTTTGATGAGGATTGACCTAAATCATGACTGCGTAATAAGATAGGATGAATTTCCCGGGATTTCTGCTGTGTTGTTCCATGTCTTACTGTCCAGGTCAGGATGGTCAAAATCAATGCCTGTATCTACAATAGCTATGATTATATTATTGCTTCCTGTCTCTATGTTCCAGTTTATCTGGCCTGATTCACTGCAATCAGTAAGCTTTTTATCTGAATGACGACAGAATCTATAGTATGGATACACTTTTTCATTTTATCTTTTCTATCATCGTGGGCCTTGCTATTGGCATACATCGGAAGCACAGGATCAGTGTCCTTGTTATGCTTGCGTTTTTGTCCATACTTGTGGATATTGACCATTTCCTGGGGCTTAGCTCAAGAGGGACATTTCATAATGTGTTTTTTGTGTTTTTTGTCCCTTTGACTTTATTCCTTGTCTTCTATGTATATGAGGAGAGAAAGTCAATAAAGTTCCAGACATATTCATTGATACTGCTTGTTATGCTGACAGGGCATTTAGTGAGCGATATGCTTCGCGGCGGTGTCGTTAAGCTGTTTTATCCATTCTCTTCTGTCTCTTACAGTTTTCCGGAGTATACGGTTGTTGCAACATCTGATTTCTTTTCGCCTGTAGTATCGTCGGATGGACTGATACTGCTTGTGTATTCTTTTATATTGTTCTCTGCTGTCTTTATAGAGGACTTTATCTATCACTTTGAAAAGAAGCATGAGAGCTTTAAGAAAGCTTTAAGCGGTGTTGTTAAGGATTTAGTTTAGATAAGTATCAGAAAAGGTTCTTCCTTATCAATCCGAAACTGAATATTGACAGAAGTGCAGGGAGTGCTGCTACAGGGAATTCAGGTATCGGAATGTCGCCGCCTGTGCTTTCAATATTAACATTAACGATGCCTGCATGTATATGTGAATTACATCTAGGCAATTCATCAGTACATTCTTCTACTATGCCTGTGCCTGTTCCGATTTCAACATCATCTTTAGTTACATTTACAAATACTGTGTCGCCTACGGAGCATTCTATTGTTTGTATCTCATAATTTCCGTCTTTATCTGTATTTGGATCAAATCTTGTATCGCCTGTTTCAATGCAGTGCACAGTTACTTTTGCGTGCCATATGCCCTCGCCTTCGCTATCATATACTGTGCCGTAGACATAGGTCATATCTTTCTGTTCTGAGGCGGATACTGGTGAAGAGAAAATTAGGATTAAGCATAAAATAAATGAAATTGCTGTATAAACGCATGATTTTGTCATTTTATCAACTCTACAGTTATAATATGTACTAGATCCTATATAAATATATCTTTATAACTTTATGGTGATATTTTTTAGAAAAAATACTAAAAGCAACTTAAACTGCATCAAGTATGAGTATTAGAAAAGAGAGAGGTGCCGTTCGCTTCGCTCAGGCAGCTATCAGAAAAGACGCTTCCTTACAAGGCCGAAGCTGAGCATTGAGAGCAGTGCAGGAAGTGCTGCTATTGGGAATTCGGGTATGGCAATATCGATGCCTATGATACCAACATGCTGCTTTGAATGGCACATGTTGATCACACCGTCGCAATCTATTACATAATCTGTGTTTGTGTATTCAACGCCGTCTATAGTTACTGTAACTATTACTTCGTTGCCGATAGAACATTCCAGTGTCGGTATCTTATAATATCCATCCTTATCTGTTTTGGGGTCTTTCCTTTCATCTGTGGATTCAATGCATAGCGCAGTAACTTCGACACCTGACAAACCCAGACCTGTGTCTTCATCAAATACTTTACCTTCGACAAAGGTCATATTTTTCTTTTCCGGGGGTGTAGCTGCTGCCGGTGAAGCTAAAACTAAAGATACGAGAATTAAAGATATAATTATAGTTAGTAATTTCATATTAATATAATATCTTTTAGATTTTATAAATTTATGCTTTTTATGTCTTTTTAGGCGAGAATTCGCAATTTTAATAAGAAAAATTATAAAGGCAGCCCGAGGGTGATTATCGAATCAAACGCTTCGCTTAGCAACTCGACTGAGTTGCTTCAAGTATATGACACTCAAGCCTTGAGGTCATGGTTAAATCGATACTGTTTATCTTCACTCAGGCGGCTATCAGAAAAGACGCTTCCTTACAAGGCCGAAGCTGAACATCGAGAGCAGTGCAGGTATTGCTGCTATTGGGAATTCGGGTATGCTTACATCGATATGTGCAAGACCTATGTCTATCTCTGTTCCGATTGTCCCTATAGATTCTACTGTTCCTGCTTCACTTCCGCTTTCAGAATTTTTGGTTGCAGTTACCCTGACTGTTGCATCTACAGGGCATTCCAATACAGCGTAATAGTTGCCCTGGGAATCTGATGTTGCTGAAGTGAATTCTGTGTTGGCGAGGCATTCTATAAATATATCAGCATCCTCCACCTCATCTCCTGTATCTATGTCGGTTATCTTACCCATGATAAGGGCTATGTGGGGGGATGTGATTGATCTTAGCTGCATCTCTGGTGCCTGGTCAAAGCCTTCATTAGTGATTATTACTCTTGTCATGTCGAAGTATGTGTCGTCATCTACAGTCTTCTCAACTTCAATTATGAGAATCTCACCGGCTGCCCAAGCTGAAGAGAGACCGCCCAGATTTACATTATAGCCATTTGTGAGATTACTATCTCCTGTTACACCTACAGTATCATGTATTGTTTCACCAGGTCTGGTTTCGATAAATGCAGTGACTAAAGAGCTGTCTGCAGGTGTGCTGTCTGCTGCGTCCTGGCAGTTTCCGACGATTGCATGTGGTGGGGCTGCATAAGCTGTATTTGCTATACATGTGGCTAAAATTAAGATTGTTAAAATTATTAGTTTTTTATCTTTCATATAATTACCTTCTTTATTATCATTATATATTATGTATTTTATATTATATATATTTTTCTCTACTGAGGTATCCATGTTGTGTTCTGTGTCACTGATACGAAGTATCCCTGGCCGTTGTCTAGGGTGAAGTTTGTGAATGATGTATTGCATGGATGACCCAGATATTGCTGGATTATTGGATTCCATCGGGTCACGGTGTTTGCGTCAGTTATGTTCCGGCAGAGTCCTTCTGCCGTGAAGGGGGTTACAGTTGAGCTGTAAGGCAGGCCTATCAGGTTCAGGCCTGTTTTATCTGGGTGTTTTATCAGGTCTATTGGCGGCAATGCCAGTTTTTTTCCTGTGAGCGTCCATGTGGTGTTCTGTGTGACTGATACGAAGTATCCCTGGCCGTCTTCCAGGGTGAAGTCGCTGAATGATGTATTGCACGGGTGGCCTATGTACTGCTGTGTTGTCGGGTTCCATAAGGTTATGGTGTTTGCATGAGTTATGTTTTTGCACAGATTCTCTGCCGTCGTGAAACTGTGGTTGAGCGGGAGGGTTATTAGGTTAAGGCCTGTATTGTCCTGTATTTTATACAGGTCTATTGACAGGGTGTGAAGTGGTGCATACTTGCCGCTTAATGGCAGGTAATCTATGTTATAAGAGTTTATGACGTATGGGGTGTCACAGAATCCGTCATTGTCCGAGTCTGTGCAGGTTTCTGAGAATCCTGTGCCTGCCGAATCTGCCCAGTAGTTTCCTCCTATATAAGGGTCGCCAATGATATTTGTACCTGATGTTTTAGAGGTGTTCCAGGCATTTGTGTAAGTTCCGTATACGGCCGGCTTTTTTGGATTAACAATATAATTGTCATAAATGCTGTTATTTTTGGAATAAGATACATAAAGGTCATAATCGCTTTCACCAATATTGTTGCCTGCAACTGTATTATTATCTGAATAATACATAAAGAGGCTATACCAAAGGCCATCTATATTGTTGCCTGTAAATGTGTTATCATCTGAATACCTCACATAAAGGCCATAATTGTTGTCATCAATATTGTTGCCTGCAACTGTGTTATTATATGAATTATACATATAAAGGCTATAATAATAGTTTGAGACTATATCATTCTCTATAACAGTATTATTGTTTGAATGAATCATATGGATGCCGGTGAATGAATTATAAGATGCATTCACATTCTCTATTCTTGAATTGTTCGTATTGACAAACAAAACACCGGGATTGTTGCCTGACAGGTTAAGGTCTTTGACAGTTATATTTCCTGAATTTATCACACCGATAAAACCTGTGTCTGTGGGCACTTCCATATCCTGCTTATTGACCCAGTAATAGACAGGCCTGCCGTCTACTGTATTGCTTGTGTCTATATCATGGATATAGTGGCCATAATCAAGATAATCTTTGCCTGAAACACTAAGGTCGTATGAATTTCCTGCCATAGTATTGTTTCTCATCGTGTTGTTGTATGAACTTGAAACAGAGATGCCGCCGCCGCCATTTGCAAAGGCTGTGTTTCCGGTAATCTCATTATTGTCAGAACCATATAGGTTCAGGCCATTATTGTAGTTTGAATATATTGTGTTGTCTGCGATCAGGCCGTCATCATAGCCGTATAGATAAATACCATAAAAATCACTATTATATACTGTTGCATTCTTTATGGTGGAGGAGTAAACAGGCACTTTCATATATATGCCATAATAGTTGTTTGAGACGCTCAGGTTATCAAGATAAAGATTTTCCATAGAATGTGTTGAATAATAGTATTTGTCTGCATAGATGCCTATATGGAAATTATCAATTGCACAATTTTTTATTGTGACATTTTTCAGGTCTTTTTCATTGATATAAGCATATAT